>URGJ01000004.1 GCA_900547445.1 uncultured Oscillospiraceae bacterium
GTCCACAAGAACGAGGACAGCCAGCCCCAGCACAAGAGCGGCCAGCAGACCTGTGCGGCGCTGGCGTTCTTTGAGGGCTGGCAGTGCCTGCCAGAAGGAATTGGAGGAATCGCTCATACGGGCAGTCTAGAGGAAGAGCGGCCTTCCGGCAAGCCCGCCGCCTCCGCTTCGGGCCCCGGCCCAAAGCGGCGGGGACGGAGGGCAGCGGGCTTTTCCGGAGGCGAATGTCAGCGAACGATCCCCAGGTGGTGCTGGGGCTGTTCCAGGACCCGCCAGTAGACCAGACTGGCGCCCTGCCGGGGCAGTTCGATGTAGGTGGCGCCTTCATCGGCGTAGACCTGGCGGATCTTGCGGATCAGGGCGAACGCCCCCATCCAGACAGGAATGGAGATGCCAAAGAACCAGAGGCAGAACGTGCTCATGGAGGACATGGGCAAACGGGAGGCCATGTACATGCCCAGGAAGACAGCGCCTATCATCACCACATTGGCAACAATGCGGACGATGCTGGAATACAGGGAACGCTTGTAGCTGCTGGTCATGACGGGCTCCTTGGCGGGAAGAAGGTCTGTTATCAAAAGACTGCCGGGAAAGGCTTTTCACGGCAGTCTCGTCTAGCAGGAGGGGGTGGGGGGCGGAGGGCCCCCCTGCCGTAATCGTCCTCGAATGTTAAAATCTCTAATGTGCAGTCGCCGTCAAGAGTGTCCCGCAAATCGGCGTTTTCACCGTTTATCCTTGCCGCGCAGGCGTTTCTTGCAAGACCCATACTTATTTCCTTTGCCGCTTCGTAAGCGGTAATCCCTTTAGGAAGTTCTTTAACTGTGTTATCCTTTAAAGTTACCTTAATCATAATGATGCCTCCAACAAAAAAATAAACTTCGTCCCTAAAATAGGGACGAAGTATAAAACAAAAGTACTCCGCGGTTCCACCCGTATTCCGTAAAAAACGGCGCTTTACAGTCCTTAACGCAGACAAGACGTCCGTGTTGCTGCCCACGGCGCTCAAAGGCGGTGTTCGCTTTTTTACCCCTGCACGGCTTTCAGCCCACGGCACGCGCTCTCTTTAAAGGGTGCTTAAAAAGTTACTGTCCTTTTCATCACTTTAACACTATTATGATACATCTCTATATAAATTATGTCAAGTGTTTTTTAAGTATGTTTTCTTAAATTTTATCTTTTTCTTGTAATTACTCCATAATTGTTATATAATATGAGAATAGATTGGAGTGGTTTAGCTTGTTAAGCAGACTGTTATCGGGGAATATCGATTTCGCAAGCATAATTGTATATATTCTGTCATCTCTGGCGGTAATATTTCTTACCTTGCCCGTTCACGAATACGCGCATGGCTTTGCCGCGACTAAATTAGGCGACCCGACCCCAAGGTTTCAGGGAAGAATGACTCTTAATCCTTTCGCACACATCGACTGGATAGGCGCGGCTTGCATATTGCTTTTCGGATTCGGCTGGGCAAGGCCCGTTCAGGTCAATACAAACAATTTCAGAAACCCTAAAAGGGATATGGCGATTACCGCTTTTGCGGGACCGCTTTCTAACCTGATAGTCGCGTTTGTAGCTCTTTTCGTGTATAACATTTTCGCGCTGTTAGTTACAAAAACCTATATAGCGGTCTTTTATTATGTAGGTTTTTTCTTTTATTATATCGCGCTTATTAACGTTTCCCTTGCGGTTTTTAACCTTATTCCCATTCCGCCGCTTGACGGTTCAAGGCTTTTGTCGGCTCTTCTGCCGTACAAGTATTATTACGCGCTTATGCGCTATGAACGCTACATTTTTTTAGGCTTGATTGTGCTTTTGTGGATAGGCGTTTTGGATATTCCGCTAAATTTTCTTACGA
Source organism: uncultured Oscillospiraceae bacterium (assembly GCA_900547445.1). Taxonomy (GTDB): domain Bacteria; phylum Bacillota; class Clostridia; order Oscillospirales; family Acutalibacteraceae; genus UBA737. Next base: position 1,859 of record URGJ01000004.1, read on the forward strand.
ACGCGGTTATGGGCTTTTTAAGAGCTATTGTTGGATTTCCGTTTAGGTTTATAGGGTAAAATATGGAAAATACGTTAAGCTATAAATTAGAGGGCTTTGAAGGCCCGCTCGACCTGCTTTTACAACTGATAGCGCGGAATAAGCTTAATATTTACGATATTGAGCTTACTGTGCTAATAGACCAGTACCTAAAGCAAATTGAGCTTTTCAAGGCGGAGGAAATGGAGCTTGAAAGCGAGTTTCTTGAAATGGCTTCAAGACTTCTTTACATTAAAACCGTAAGCCTTTTACCCAAGCACGAAGAGATAGTACAGCTAAAAGAGGAACTGACGGGAGAATTGCTTGAATATATGGTCTGTCAGCAAATAGCGCGTAAGCTCGCCTTAATGCAGGATGGCTTTGACCGCTTTGTGCGAAAACCCGAGGAATTGGAATTTGATAAAACCTATGAGCTTACCCACTCGGCGGAGGTTATGTACCTTTCGTATTTAGCGGCGGTAGGCAGGGGACAGAGAAAGCTTCCGCCCTCTACCGCGCCGTTTACAAAGATAGTCGCTAAAAAAATTGTTGCCGTTTCCACTAAAATCGTTTTTGTTATAAGGAATTTGTGGACAGGCAGTTCAAAAAAGCTTTCCTCGCTTTACAAAACGGCGCATAGCCGTTCTGAGCTTGTGGCGACCTTTTTAGCGGTTTTAGAGCTTTGCAAGGCAAACCGCGTTAGGGTTGACGGAGAAGCCGACACCGCGGAAATTACACTTATTAAGGAGCATAAACGCAGATGACGACAGCTGAGCTTATCCCCGCATTTGAGGCGGTGCTTTTTTCGGGCGGCGAGCCCTTAAGCATCGATCGTTTTTCGCAGGTTTTCGATATAACCCCCGAAAAGGTCGTCGAGGTTATGGAGGCGCTTTCAAAAAGGCTTAACGCGAAGGACAAGGGCGTGGAGCTTGTAAGAATGGAAAACACCTACCAGCTTGCAACGAAAAAGGAATACGCGGGATATATAAAGAAAATGTTTGATATAAAACGGCGTACGCCGCTGTCGCCGGCAGCGCTTGAGGTGCTTGCAGTGGTCGCTTACAATCAGCCTGTTACCAAATCGTTTATCGAGCAGGTAAGAGGGGTTGACTGCTCGGGCGTTGTCACCACACTTGTGGAAAAGGGACTTATCGAGGAGCGCGGACGTCTTGAACTGCCCGGTAAACCGCTTTTGTACGGCACTACCAAAAACTTTTTGCGTTGCTTCGGAATAAGTGATTTAACAGAGTTGCCTCCGCTTCCGAAAAGCGAGGACGCAAGCGGTGAGGTAGGCGAGCAGATACCGCTTGACGGAGAGGACGGCGGGGAGGAATAATACCGCTTTTTTGCACGATAATAACAGGAGGGGGAGAATGCCTTGATACCTTTAATTATTGTCCTTTCGGTTTTGGCGTTTATCGTCCTTTTGCTTTTAATTCCTATAAGTGTTCACATAGAATATGACGGTGATTTTTTTGTTAAGCTTAAAATAGCGGGGATTAAGGCGTTTGAGGCTGAGCCTAAAGAGGAAATAAAAGAGCCCTCGCCCGATACAGAAAGCGATAAAAAAGCGAAAAAACAGACCGAAAAAGCCTTTGATAAGCTTAAAAAGAAACACGGCTTTGCGGGGGCAGTAAAGGAAATTTTTGTGTTTTTAAAGGCGGTGCTTGAAAGACTTAAGGGAAGCTTTAAGCATATTGCGGTAAGAAGACTCTGCCTTGATATTAAGGTCGCTTCGGGGGAAGCCGCAGCTACCGCTATAGAGTACGGGGCAGTATGCTCCGCGGTTTATCCCGTCCTTGCCTTTATCGACAGTATCGCAAGCGTAAAAATGAAAAGCATAAATGTTACGGCGGATTTCAATTCCGATAAATCCGATTTTAGATTTTCGGTTATAATAAGGGCGAGAATATTATTTTTAATAATAATGGCGTTCGGAGTATTTTCCGAATACAATAAATTTAAAACGAGGAATGAGCTATGAGCGAAAACAGCATAAAAAACATTATGGACGTTACTATGGACAAGCTCCGCGCTATGGTTGACGCGAACACTATTATCGGCGACCCGATTGTTGTCGGGGAAATTACGCTGATTCCCGTCTCAAAGGTGTCCTTTGGCGTAGCAACAGGCGGAAGCGATTTTCCGAGCAAAACCCAGTCCGGGCTTTTCGGCGGCGGTGGCGGCGCGGGAGTTACTTTGTCACCCGTTGCATTTATTGCCGTAAGCGGAGGAAATGCTAAAATGATGCCTGTTTATAACGAGCTGTCCTCTGCCGAAAAGGCTATCGCTATGGCACCCGAGGTGCTTGAAAAGGCTAAGGAGCTTTTTTCAAAGGATAAAAAGGAAAAGAAAGAATAATACTACCGTAATATAACGCCGCCGCACCTAATAAAATTAAGGGTGGGGAGGCGGATTATGAAAAAGATTATTTGCTTTTGTTTGACCCTGTTTGTTTTTTCGTTTATGAATGTCGGCGCGGTGAGTACTTCTGCAAAGGCGGCAGTAGTGTTAAACGGCGATACGGGCGAAATTATATACGCCGAGAACGCCGACGAAAAACTGCCTATGGCGAGCACAACCAAAATAATGACGGCGCTCCTGCTTTGTGAGAACGCCGATTTAAGCGAGGAAATAACCGTTACGGCGGATATGCTTAAGGTAGAGGGCTCGTCAATGGGGCTTTTGGCGGGCGACAGGGTGACCTATCACGACCTGCTTTACGGTATGATGTTAGCCTCGGGCAACGACGCGGCGAATGTTACCGCGATTTCGCTTGGCGGTTCGGTTCAAAAATTCGCCGATATGATGAACAAAAAAGCCGAGGAATTAGGGCTTAAAAACACTCATTTTGTCACCCCCTCGGGGCTTGACGCGGACGGTCATTACACTACCGCAAGGGAGCTTGCGCTTTTAGCGGCGTACGCACTTAAAAACGAGGATTTTGCCAAGGCGGCGGCAAGTAAGTCGGAGGTGCTTAATTACGGCAACCCGCCTTACAGGCGCTCGCTTACCAACCACAACAAAATGCTTAAATTATTTGACGGAGCGGTGGGTGTTAAAACAGGCTTCACCAAAAAATCAGGCAGATGCCTTGTGTCTGCGGCGCGCAGAGACGGCAAACTCGCCGTTGCGGTCACGCTTAACGACCCGGACGACTGGAACGACCACGCAAATTTACTTAATTACGGACTTGAATCAATAAAGCAGACAAGGTACACGCCTAAAACTTCCTGCTACAGTATACCCGTTATAGGCTCGGCGGAAGGGCAAATCGAGGTTTTTATAGAGCCTTACACGGTAAACACCCTTGAAACCGAAAATATCACCTGTACCGTTAATTTGCCTAAATTCGTCTATGCTCCTATTGCCAAGGGAGATGTTTTAGGAAGCGTGGAATATAAAATGGGGGACGAGGTTATCGGCGCGACGGAGCTTACCGCGTTAAGGGATATTTCCGCCTTTTCCGAAAAAATCAGCTTTTATGATGAAATAAAGCAAAACATAAAATACATACTCAAGTGCATTTAGGAGAGCAAAATGAAGGATAACAAAATAAGGCTGCAAAAGCACCTTTCCGAGTGCGGGATAGCTTCACGCAGAAAGGCGGAGGAGCTTATCGCGGCGGGCAAGGTTAAAATTAACGGACATATCGCCGAGATTGGCTCAAAGGTAGACCCAAAGAGAGACAAGGTGACCGTTAGGGGCAGGGCGGTTGTTCCGGTAAACGAAAAGGTTTATATAATGCTTAATAAGCCTCGCGGCTTTGTAACTACAATGAGTGACGAGTTAGGGCGCAAAACCGTATCGGACCTGGTGGCGGACGCGGGTGCGAGAATTATCCCCGTAGGACGGCTTGACCGCGATTCCGAGGGACTTTTAATTTTGACCAACGACGGCGATTTTGCAAATAAGCTGACCCACCCCTCCTCCCATGTCAATAAAACCTACCGCGTGACGGTAAAGGGCGCTGCGGAAGAGGAACAGCTCCTTAAAATGAAGGAGGGCATACTGCTTGACGGCAGGAAGACACTGCCCTGCGACTGCTTTGTAGCCGAGAGAAAGCCCGACAGAACGGTGCTTATCTTTGTTTTGAACGAGGGCAGAAACCGCCAGATACGCCGTATGTGCGAGGCGGTGGGTCTTGAGGTCTTGCGCCTTAAACGCACCGAAATTGCGGGCGTTAAGCTCGGTATGCTCCCGCAGGGAAAATGGAGGCCCTTAAACGAAAGGGAAATGCGCAGGCTTACCAATATCACACAAAAGGGGCGTGAGGAGGAATGATTGCCTTAGCCCCGATAAGCGATAAAAACGAAATTAACCGCCTGTTTTTAGAAAACGGGCTTGAATTTACCGAATTTTCGGGCTGTGTTAAGGCAAAATGCGGGGAAGAGGTTCTCGGCTTTTGCCTTTACAGTCTTGATAAAAGCGGAATTGTAATTTATAAAATCGTCCCCGAAAAAGACTTGAAGTTAGCGGACGGTATACTCAGAAGTACCCTGCACGTCGCCGCCGAGCGCAGTATTATGAACGCCTTTTACAGCGGCGAGGATATAGAGAAGCTCTGCGATAGGCTCGGATTTATTAAAAACAGGGAAGAAAAGCGGCTTGACATAGGCAAGCTTTTTGAAAGCTGCTGCTCCTGCCGAAAAAACGGCTAAAACTTTTTTATTAATATTGATATTTACGTTGGGATATGCTATAATGCTCCCAAAGGAAGTGATAATAATGGATAAAAAGGTTGCAAAGCTTATTAACGAGCAGATCAACAAGGAATTCTATTCTGCGTATCTTTACCTTGAATTTGCAAATTACTATGCTTCTGTCGGTCTTGACGGTTTTGAAAACTGGTACAGGATTCAGGCGCAGGAGGAGCGTGACCACGCAATGCTCTTCTATCAGTATTTGCAGAACAACGGGGAAAAGGTCACCTTTGAGGCTATCGGCAAGCCCGATTGCGAGCTTACCGATAATATGGCTCCTCTCAAAAAAGGTCTTGAGCACGAAAGGTATGTTACAAGCCTTATCAACACCATTTACGCCGCTGCTTTTGAGAATCACGACTTCAGAACAATGCAGTTGCTTGACTGGTTTGTAAAGGAGCAGGGCGAGGAGGAGAAGAACGCTTCGGATATGATTACCAAGATGGAGCTGTTCGGTTCAGACTCCAAGGGACTTTATATGCTTAACAGCGAAATGGCGTCCCGCGTATACAGCGCTCCGTCGCTGGTGCTTTAATGTAATACCGTGATTTACGGTTTACATACTACATACAAAAGCTTTTGTCCTTATTAGGTCAGAGCCTGTGTGCCGCCGCGGGCTTTTGCTTTTGAATTTAATTTTGCGGCGGAATGGAGATTATTATAATGAAGTACGTTTGCCCATGCGGTTATGTATATGACCCCGAAGTAGGCGATGAGGAAAACGGCATCGCTCCCGGCACAGCCTGGGAGGATGTACCTGAGGATTGGGTATGTCCGATCTGCGGTCTCGGAAAAGACGCCTTTGAACCCGAGGAATAATATTTAAAAATCAGCCCCGCTCATTACGAGCGGGGCTTGTTTGTCAGAGCTTTTATGTGCAGCTTGGAGGGTATTAATCAGGTTGTGGTTCCGCCAAGCCCAAAACTCACCGACAGCGCTTTGTCCACAAGCCCCATTGAGCCTGTATCAAGGCTGCCCATTTTTTCTTTAAGTCTCTGCTTGTCTATGGTGCGGACCTGCTCAAGCAGTACTATAGAGTCTTTTGCAAGTCCGCAGCCGTCGGCGTTAACTGAAATATGCGTAGGAAGGTTTGTTTTGTCGCGCTGGCTGGTTATCGCGGCGGCTATAACGGTGGGGCTGTATTTGTTCCCCACGTCGTTCTGGACTATAAGTACGGGTCTGATGCCGCCCTGTTCAGAGCCTACCACCGGACTTAAATCAGCATAGTAAATTTCTCCTCGCTTGATATTCATTCCTGTTTCACACTCCGCTTGTAATTATGGATGACGGAAAGCTCGGCCTACTTTTAATTGCCCGTCCGTCAGGCTAATTATATTTTTGCCTGTCTTTCCCGAAATTAATCAAATAAATTTCAACACTATATAATATGTCCGAATTTTGCGGAGTGTGAAAGGCAGAACCCACTCTTTGAGTGCAAAAATTAAAGCCTTTTCCATTAGGAGAAGGCTTTATAAAGAAGTACACTTATTCCGTTTGTGAGGTTGAAGCGGAGTCGGAGTCAGTAGCAGCTTCTTCCGAACTGCTTTCGTCCGAAATATCGCTTGACGGGCTTTCGGAAGGAGTGGGAGGTATTGCTGTGAGCGTTATATTTACCGTGTTCTTACTGTTGTTCGCGGTTGTAAGCTTAAGTGCTTTTACCGTGCTGTCGGCGGTGTAGCCCACGGGAACGGTAAAGCTTAACGTATAGTCGTCGTATGTAAGCCCTTCCTTAGTGAGAGCCTTGCCGCCTGACATACCTAAATCGATTACTGTCCCTGTCTTGCTGTTTTTAAGAGAAACCGACGCACCCGAAACAGGTTTACCGCTGTTGTCGGTGACCGTAACCTCGAGCATAGCCGACATTCTTATGTTCTCGGGCGGGGTGATTACCGCGATAGGCCATTGCGGGTCGTGACCGAAATTCATACGCTCCACCGCGCAAAATTCGGGACCGTTTTTGTTGCCCACGTGGAAAAGCCAGTTATAATTATTTTTATACCCCGCGTAAATCGCAACGTGACTGCCGTAATCGCTCCTGTTTCTTGAATCGCAGAAAACCACAATCGAGCCGATCGGTATTTTTTCAGAGGGCTTGAAGTTTACGAATCCTGCAGAGGTTTTTGAGGCGGTGAAGGAAATTTTCCTTGAATAGCCCTTGTTCACCCATTGCTTTAAGGCTAAATACCAGTCGTTAGCCGAGGTTGAACGCGCAGGTTTAGGCAATGCTGAGGTATCTATTCCCGCAACGTTCGGCAAATAATTAAAATAAACGTATGTAACATATGACGCGCAGACAAGCCCGTGCTTTTCAAAATACTTTATATCAGGCTTGCCTCCCGAGGTTTCATACCCGCTCGAGCCGCCGCCATAGGTAATATTTGAAAGGTAGCCAAGCCCCCTTTTATTAGCGGCAAGAATATACTGCCACATTCTTCCGTCGGCACGATGCTTGTTTATGTTGTAGCCTGTATAAATAAGCGCGTCTAAAAAAATATTGTCGTCAATATCGGAGTTTGAATTGTATTTATAACCGCCGGTGGTCGCCGTTTGAGCCGAGCTTGCGGGTTGTTCTTTTTTAGGCGTAGCCTTTTTAGGTGCGGAGGACACGGGCTTACTGCTTTCTGAGTTTACGCTTGCAACCGATTCCTGCGCGCTTGATACCTCCGTCTCTTCGATTTCTGCGGCCGATTCAAAAACACTTTCCGCCGATTCGGAGTCTGAAATGAGACTATCCGATTTAGGCTGACTTTCGGGCTTTTTCCTAAGGGCTAAAACTGTTCCTGCCGATACCGTAACGCACAGCGCGGCAACAGCGGCGGTAATGCAAATAGGTATTTTATGACCTGCCTAAAGCCCCGAAAGCTTTGAGAGCAGAGCAGAAATATGCGTCTTGTTTTCTTTTACTTCCATCAAACCCTACCGTCCTTGTTTTATTGCCGCCTAATTATCAGCGCTTTTCTGTGATTTCGGTCTTGCCGCCCATATAAGGCTGAAGCGCTTTCGGAATTACAACGCTGTAGCGCTCTCCGTCAAAGCGAAGGTTGTTTTCAAGGAAAGCAATCAACATTCTCGGCGGGGCTACAACCGTGTTGTTAAGTGTGTGGGCAAGGTACTTTTTGCCGTCTGCTCCCTTAACCTTAATACCGAGTCTTCTTGCCTGCGCATCGCCTAAATTAGAGCAGGAGCAGACCTCGAAATATTTCTGCTGTTTAGGACTCCACGCCTCAACGTCATAGGACTTGACCTTTAAATCCGCAAGGTCGCCTGTGCAGCATTCAAGCGTGCGGACGGGAATATCCATACTGCGGAAAAGCTCAACGGAATAGCTCCACATTTTATTGAACCACTCCATACTTTCCTCAGGCTTACAAATAACTATCATTTCCTGCTTTTCAAACTGGTGAATTCTGTAAATTCCGCGCTCCTCAATGCCGTGCGCGCCCTTTTCCTTACGGAAGCAGGGGGAATAGCTTGTAAGGGTGAGGGGCAGCTTTTCCTCGGGGGTGACGGTGTCGATAAACTTACCTATCATAGAGTGCTCCGACGTACCGATAAGATAGAGATCCTCGCCCTCAATCTTATACATCATAGCGTCCATTTCCTCAAAGCTCATAACGCCGGTTACAACCTTGCTCCTGATCATGTAGGGCGGTATGCAGTAGGTGAAACCCTTGTCAATCATAAAATCGCGCGCGTAGGCAAGCACCGCCGAGTGAAGACGGGCAATGTCCCCCATAAGATAGTAAAAGCCTTCGCCCGCAACTTTGCCCGCGGCGTCCTTGTCGATACCGTTAAACAGTTGCATAATATCGGTGTGGTAGGGAATTTCAAAATCGGGGTGGGTTTGCTCACCGAACTGCTTGACCTCGACATTCTCGCTATCATCCTTGCCGACGGGGACGCTTGCGTCCACAATGTTCGGAATCTTCATCTGAATTTCAAGCACTTTACCCGAAAGCTCGTCCTCTTTTGCCTCAAGAGCCTTTAATTCCTCCGCTTGCTCGTTCACAAGCCGCTTCATTTCTTCGGCTTCCTCGCGCTTACCCTGTCCCATAAGCATACCTATCTGCTTACTTATCTTGTTGCGGTTGGCGCGAAGCTCGTTAGCGCGGTTGTTGGCATTGCATTTCTCGCCGTAAAGCGAAATAAGCTCGTCCACAAGCGGAAGCTTGTTATCCTCAAATTTTTTCCTGATATTTTCCTTAACAAGCTCGGGATTTTCACAAATGAATTTAATATCCAGCATTATTATTCCTCCGATATGTCCTTAAAATAACCATATAAGTATATCACATATAATTATTTATGTCAAACCTAAAGGCGATTTTTGCCGAAACATATTTTTTCTTGACAAACCGATTATATTGTGTTAGAATGTGTAAGCCGCATATTGTGGGCTTATTAAAGCTGTGCCTTTTTGGCGCACGCCCTCCGTAGCGAGACTGTATAAATGGCAGGTGTAATGAAAATGTACGCAATTATCGAAACAGGCGGAAAGCAGTATCGTGTTCAGAACGGCGACGTTATCTATGTTGAAAAGCTTAACGCCGAGGTTGACGAAGAGGTTACCTTCGACAAGGTTGTTGCCGTAAACAACAGAACCTTGAAGGTTGGCAAGCCCTATGTTAAGGACGCTTTCGTTAAGGGCACCGTTTTAAAGAACGGCAAGGGTAAGAAGATTACTGTCTTCACCTACAAGCCCAAGAAGAGCAGCTCTCGCAAAATGGGTCATAGACAGCCTTATACAAAGGTACAGATTACCGAAATCGGCTAATCTATGACAAGGGTAAAATTTTCGGCTGATGAAAAAGGGCTTTGCGGCTTTGAAATCAGCGGTCACTCGTCTAAGGACGGTGACGACGAGGTCGGAAAGATTGTATGCGCGGCGGTTTCCTCCGCGGCGTATATGGCGGCAAATACCGTGACCGAAATAATAGGCGATATGGCAGAGGTCTTTGTAGACGATGCCGTGATGCGCTTTTATGTAAAAAAACCGTCCGAATGTACGGTAAAGGTTTTAGAGGGGTTAAGGCTGCATTTGACCGAGCTTTCCGAACAGTACGGCAGTAACATAAGAATTTACGGAGGTGCAAGAAATGCTTAAGATTAACATTCAGTTATTCGCTCATAAAAAAGGTATGGGCTCCACCAAGAACGGACGCGACAGCGAGTCAAAGCGTTTAGGCGTTAAGCGCGCGGACGGTCAGTTCGTTTTGGCGGGCAACATCTTAGTCCGTCAGAGAGGAACCCACATTCACGCGGGAAACAATGTCGGACGCGGCTCGGACGACACCCTGTTCGCTCTCATTGACGGCAAGGTTAAATTTGAGCGTGTAGGCAGAGACCGTAAACAGGTAAGCATTTACGCTGTTGAGCAGTAAGTTATAATCCGGGCGGCAGACAGCTTCCCGGATTTATTTTTTTAGAAAGGAAGCGGAATTTATGAAAATCTGTCATGTTTGCAAGGCGGAATGTGAGGATAATTCGGAGCTTTGCCCCGTTTGCGGAGCGGATTTGACCGTAAACACTAAAGAGGAAGAGGCAGGGGAGATAATTTTAAATAAGCCCGTGCTTTTAGCCTCGCTTGACGACGTGGTTTCGTCCGAAATATTAAAGGATTTACTAAAAGAAAACGGTATTCCGTTTTCCTGTGATACAGAGGACGAGGGTACTTTGAAGGTCACGTTTGGCGGCTCGTTCACCGCAGATGATATTTATGTTGACGATTCCGATTTTGAAAGGGCTAATCAGATATACGAGGATTTTTTAAATTCCGAGCCGACATTTGAGGAAGATTTTTTCGATGAAGATGCCGAGGAAACGGAGCAGGACGGCGAATGAGCTTTTTTAAGAGGAAGAAAGAAAACAAAGAAGACGAAAACGAGCCTGTCGTGGCGGCAATTATAAGCAATCCCGTATCATCGGCGGTGTTTCAGGATATGCTAAAGGAAAATGGGATTCCCTTTGTGTGCCGTCAGCAGGGCGCGGGCGGCTCGGTAAAGCTGCTCTTAGGCGGAGGAATTGTGCCTGATTATATTCTTGTTTCAGCCAAAAATTACGAGCGCGCAAGGGAGCTTTACGAGGTGTATCTTTTAAACGAGCCCGAAGAAGGCGATTTTGAGGAAGAATAACCGATTTTTTATTATCGGAAAGGTAAGCTTATGTTTGTAGATATTGCAAAAATTCATTTAAAGGCGGGTAACGGCGGCGACGGCGCGGTTTCCTTTCACAGGGAAAAGTATGTAGCCGCGGGCGGTCCTGACGGCGGTGACGGCGGCAGAGGCGGAGATATTATTTTTAAGGCGGACAGCAATCTGTCCACCCTTGCCGATTTCCGTTACAAGCGTAAATATACCGCCGAAGCGGGACAGAAGGGCGGCGCGGGCCGTTGCACGGGCAAAAGCGCGCCTAATCTTATCATATCCGTTCCTGTCGGCACCCTTGTAAAGGACGCCGAAACGGGCAGAATAATCGCCGATATTTCGGACGAGGAGCCGGTTACGGTTGCCAAGGGCGGCAACGGTGGCTGGGGAAATCAGCATTTTGCCACCGCCACAAGGCAGGTTCCGAGATTTGCCAAAAAGGGCAACCCGGGCGAGGAGCTGGACGTCACCTTAGAGCTTAAATTGCTTGCCGACGTGGGGCTTATAGGCTTTCCGAATGTCGGAAAATCCACCCTTATTTCGGTTGTGAGCGAGGCTAAGCCTAAAATCGCAAATTATCATTTTACTACCCTTACTCCGGTACTCGGAGTTGTCAGAATGGGGGAGGGAAGCTCCTTTGTAATGGCGGATATCCCCGGTCTTATCGAGGGCGCGGGCGAGGGCGTGGGACTCGGTCACGAGTTTTTGCGCCACGTTGAAAGATGCCGACTGCTTTTGCACGTTCTTGACGTTTCGGGCAGTGAGGGCAGAGACCCCATTGACGATTTTAATAAGATAAATAATGAGCTTTCGGTCTTTAACAGCGAGCTTGAAGCCCGCCCACAGATAATTGTGGGCAATAAGTGCGACCTTACCGATGAGGAGGGGTTAAAACGCGTTTCGGATTATTTCACCGAAAAGGGATATAAATTCTTCCATATTATGGCAGCGATAGCCGAGGGCACGGACGAGCTTATAAAATATGTAGCGGAAGCGCTTTCAAAGCTCCCACCGATAAAGAGGTATGAGGCAGAGCCTAAGCCCGTCGAGGATTTCACCAAGCCTAAAACCCGCACCTTTAATATCCGCGTTTGCGATGGGGTTTACTTTGTCGAGGACTGCGAGTGGATTATGGATGTAATGAACACGATAGACCCCGACGATTATGAGTCCCTCCAGTATTTTGAGAGGGTGCTCCGTTCAAGCGGTATTATTACAGCGCTCGAAAACGCGGGAATTAAGCAGGGCGACACCGTAAGCGTTTACGATATTGAGTTTGAGTTTGTGATGTAAAATGGATATTAAAAAAGAAAATCCCGATTTGTTAAGCCCCTCGGTGCTGGCTTTTGTGGGCGACGCGGTTTACGGACTTTATGTAAGAACCGCACTTGCCGATACAAGCCGCCCGTCGGGTGAGTTACATAAAATGTCGGCGGCGGTGGTAAATGCCGCCGCACAGGCAAAGGCGTTTTCGCTTATTGAGCCAATTCTTAGCGAAAAGGAGCTTTCGATTTTTAAGCGTGGGCGTAATTTTCACACCTCCTCAACCCCTAAAAATGCGTCAAACGGCGATTACCACACCGCAACGGGGCTTGAGTGCCTTTTCGGCTGGCTGTATCTTTCGGGTGATAAATCACGCGCAGATGAGCTTTTTAAAATGATTTGGGAAGTTAGATGTTAGATATTAGACGTTAGACATTAGACAACGGACAATCGAGGACGCCCTTGCCTACGGAGTTAACTCTAGATGGTAGATGTTAGTTAGAGACTTTACGGCAACAAGGGAGATTCAAAAGGGGGAACGCCTTTTGTCGTTCAGGAAGGTTCGGAAACCCGATTGAAAGGGTGTCCGACGGTTCTTTCCCCCATTTCTGTCCGTACAGAAATGGGGTGCCCGCGCGGCATGAGCGCGAACCCGTGTATTGTTTATCTCATTATAAAATTTTGACTATTACATTTATTATTGCAATAGTCTTTTTTTATTGCAATAGTTCGGTTTTATTTACCTCCTAAACGGTTAAACTAATACAAAAGCAGTTTTCGGGGTGAGAATTTTGAATAAAAAATCGGGCGTTATCTTAGCTGTTGACTTATTGGTTTATATTGCGGGCGGAATTATTTATTCGGTTGCGGTTTTGCTCTTCCTTTCCGCTAACGAGATTTCTCCCGGCGGGATTACGGGTATAGCGACGGTGCTTAATTACCTGTTTATGCTGCCTATCGGCACGGTGATGTTTCTGCTTAATATCCCGATACTCATAATAGGGTTTATGAAGCTCGGTGGTGTATTTATTTTAAAAACAACCGTCGCAACGGTGATTATCTCTATAATACTTGATGTTGTAGAGGCCTTTCTGCCCGCTGTTAAGGTAGACCCTATATTGGCAGCGGTTTTCGGCGGGCTTTTAATGGGGCTGGGTATCAGTATGTTTATGTTAAGGGGAGCTACCACGGGCGGCGTTGACATTATAGCAAAGCTTATCAACCGACGTTTTCCGCATATGACTGTCGGCAGGCTTATGCTCTTGAGCGATGCGGTTGTGGTGGCGCTGTCGGCGTTTGCCTACAAAAATGTTGAAAGCGCGCTCTATTCTGTCATAGCGCTTTATGCCTCGTCAAGGGTCATTGATATGATGCTTTACGGAGCGGATAAGGGAAAGATAGTTTATATAATAACTGAGAAATCGGCGGAAATGTCGCGGGAAATTATGTCGCTTGTAAAAAGGGGAATTACCGTAATCGGGGTCACGGGCGCGTATACGGGTAGAAGGCTTGATATGCTTATGTGTACCGTACGGCGAAACGAGGTTTCAGCCGTCTGCCGCCTTGCGCGGGAAAACGACCGGGGAGCTTTTATCGTTATAGCCGAAGCAGGAGAAATATTAGGCGAAGGCTTTAAGCCTAATGTGTAAACTGAACGAAAAAAAATTTTTAAATTGTTGAAAAATATACTTGAAATTCCAAGAATTTGTGGTATAATAGAGACTGCTTTAACAAGATATTGTGTATTTAAAAGCCGAACACCATAATATCGGCGGGAGGTAAAAACAAATGAAAATAATCAAAAGAAGCGGCGCAGAGGTAGATTTTAACGCTAAAAAGATTGAAATAGCGGTTAAAAAAGCCAATGAAAGCGTTGTTCCGAGCGAACGTATGTCGGATATTCAGATAAAACGTATAGCCGAGGACGTTGAGAGCGCGGCAATGAATGTTAACAGGTCTTTAAGCGTTGAGGAAATACAAGATATGGTAGAGGATCAAATTATGAACCAGCGCGCCTTCAGTGTTGCGCGCCGTTACATAACCTACCGCTATCAAAGGGCGCTTATAAGAAAGTCGAACACCACCGACGAGCAGATTTTAAGTCTCATTGAATGTAATAACGAGGAAGTAAAGCAGGAAAATTCCAACAAGAATCCGACCGTCAACAGCGTTCAGCGCGACTATATGGCGGGCGAGGTCAGCAAGGATATAACAAAGCGTCTGCTTCTTGATTCGGATATTGTCGAGGCGCACGAGCAGGGACTTATCCATTTCCACGACGCTGATTATTTCGCACAGCATATGCACAACTGCGACCTTGTAAACCTTGAGGATATGCTCCAGAACGGCACTGTTATAAGCGGCACGCTTATCGAAAAGCCCCACAGCTTTTCTACCGCCTGCAATATCGCTACCCAGATTATAGCGCAGGTCGCTTCCTGCCAGTACGGCGGACAGAGCATAAGCCTTGCCCACTTAGCACCGTTTGTTGACATAAGCCGTAAGAAGATATACGCCGACGTATGCGACGAGTTCCGCGATATAGGCGCGCCGATTGACGAGCAAAAAGCAAAGGAAATCACCGAAAAGCGTCTTTTAAACGAGGTTTCAAAGGGTGTTCAAATGATACAGTATCAGGTCGTCACCCTTATGACCACCAACGGACAGGCTCCGTTTGTAACGGTGTTTATGTATCTTAACGAGGCGAAGAACGAGCAGGAAAAGCGCGATCTTGCCCTTATTATTGAAGAGGTTTTAAAACAGCGTTATCAGGGCGTAAAAAATGAAAAGGGCGTTTGGATTACCCCCGCGTTCCCGAAGCTTATTTACGTTCTCGAGGAGGACAATGTGACAGAGGGCAGCAAGTACTGGTATTTAACAAAGCTTGCCGCTAAATGCACCGCAAAGCGTTTAGTGCCCGATTACATTTCCGAAAAGGTAATGCTAAAAAACAAGGTTGATAAAAACGGGGAAGGTCATTGCTACACCTGCATGGGCTGCCGCAGCTTCCTTACTCCTTATGTTGACGAAAACGGTAAGCCTAAGTATTACGGCCGCTTTAACCAGGGCGTTGTAACCGTAAACCTTGTGGATATAGGTCTTTCCGCCGAAAAGGATATGGATAAATTTTGGGAGATTTTTGACGAGCGTATGGAGCTTTGCCACAGAGCGCTTCAGGCGCGTCACGAACGCCTTACGGGCACCGTTTCGGACGCCGCTCCCATACTCTGGCAGTACGGCGCGCTCTTACGCCTTAAAAAGGGCGAGACTATCGACAAGTATCTCCACGGCGGATATTCCACCCTGTCGCTTGGCTACGCGGGACTTTGGGAATGTGTTTACAGTATGATAGGCAAAAAGCTCACCGAACCCGAGGGCGAGGAATTCGGCCTCCAAATTATGAAAAAGCTTAACGAATACACCGCTAAATGGAAGGCGGCGGAGATTATCGACTACTCGCTGTACGGCACTCCGCTAGAAAGCACGACCTATAAGTTTGCGAAATGCCTGCAAAAGCGTTTCGGCATCGTAAAGGGCGTGACCGACAGGAATTATATAACCAACAGCTACCACGTCCACGTTACCGAGGATATTGACGCGTTCGATAAGCTGGCGCTTGAGTCTAAGTTCCAGGCGTTGTCACCGGGCGGCGCTATCTCTTATGTTGAAGTGCCGAATATGCAGAATAATATTGAAGCTGTGCTTTCGGTTATGCAGTTTATTTACGACAATATTATGTATGCCGAGCTTAACACAAAGAGTGATTATTGCCATAACTGCGGCTTCGACGGCGAGATTGAGATTAAGGAAAACGAGGACGGCAAGCTTGTCTGGCGCTGTCCTAACTGCGGAAATACCGATCAGGACAAGATGAACGTTGCCCGCCGCACCTGCGGATATATCGGCACTCAGTTCTGGAATCAGGGCAGAACGCAGGAAATCAAGGAAAGAGTTCTGCATTTATAATCTTAGATATCAGACTTTAGACGGGACGGTGTCCGCACCGTCCCATACTTATGTTTTTTCGGTGGGTTTCAAATGAATTACGCGGCACTTAAAAAATTTGATATTGCAAACGGTCCCGGGGTCAGGGTTTCGCTTTTTGTAAGCGGCTGCCGACATCACTGCAAGAACTGCTTTAACCGCGAGGCCTGGGATTTTAACTTCGGAAAGCCCTTTACGGAAGAAACCGAAGAGGAAATACTTGTCGAGCTTGACAAGGAGTATATAACGGGCTTATCCCTTTTGGGGGGCGAGCCGTTTGAGCCCGAAAACCGTGCGGCTTTAACCGAGCTTCTTAAAAAGGTCAAGGAAAGAAATCCGCAAAAGCAAATTTGGTGCTATACGGGATTTGAGTTTGAAATGCTTACCGACCCTACCGCCCTTAAAATGCTTTCTCTGATAGATGTGCTGGTGGACGGGAAATTTGTCGAGGAGCTTAAAAGCCCCGACCTTATTTTCCGCGGCTCGTCAAATCAGAGAATACTGGACGTTAAAAAATCACTCGAAGCGGGAGAAGCGGTATGGCTTGAGGGCGTTTGGCGCAGAAAAATGGGCTCGGGAAATATTTACGAATAGGAAGTTGAATTATGGTAAAGGTTAATTTTAAAAAGCTTGATAAGAACGCACACGCGCCGACCTACGGCTCGGAATTTGCCGCGGGAGCAGATTTATATGCACTAACAAACGGCGAAACGGTGCGCTTCTCTCCGGGTGAGACCAAAATGATTCACACGGGTCTTGCGGTTGAAATACCTGTCGGATATGCGGGACTTATTTACGCCCGCAGCGGAATTGCGACCAAAAGGGGACTTGCCCCCGCAAACAAGGTCGGAGTTATTGACAGCGACTACCGCGGAGAGGTTATGGTGTCGCTCCATAATCATTCGGATAAGGAACAGGAAATTGCCGACGGCGAGCGCATAGCCCAGCTTGTGATAGCTCCCTTTTTGGCGGCGGAATTTTGCGAGACCGAGGAGCTTTCGGATACTGCCCGCGGCGAGGGCGGTTTCGGCTCTACAGGCAAAAAGTAATGCATAAAATATATAAGCACGGCATACTATATTTCCCAAACGGGCAAATTAAATATATGCCGTGTTTATTTTTTACGAAACAGGTGAAGAAATGGGAAATAATCTCGAAAAGCGATACGGACTTTTTACCGCCGTTTGTATGGTGGTGGGTATAGTTATAGGCTCGGGCGTTTTCTTTAAGGCGCAGGATATTTTAAATCATACAGGCGGTAATATGCCGCTCGGAATATTGGCATGGCTTATCGGCGGAGCGGTTATGCTTATCTGCGCGCTTACCTTTTCTACTCTTGCCTCGCAGTACGGCAAGGTTAACGGCATTGTTGATTACGCAGAGGCGGCGTTGGGCGATGGGTACGCCTATTTTGTCGGTTGGTTTATGACGACGGTTTATTATCCCGGTATGACCTCGGTGCTGGCGTGGGTATCCGCAAGATATACCCTTTCATTGTTCGGATCAGACGATATCACGGGAGGGCTTTGTATGACCCTTGCCGCGCTGTATCTTTGTCTTGCTTACACGCTAAACGCCCTGTCACCGCGTCTTGCGGGTAAATTTCAGGTAAGCTCAACCGTGATTAAGCTTGTTCCGCTTATAGTTATGGCGGCTGTAGGCACGGCGGCGGGATTTTTCAACGGAAATATGTCTGCGGCGTTTGCAAGCTGGAGCAAATCCTCCGCTGACGGCGGATTTTCGGGCATTTTTGCGGCGGTGGTAGCCTCGGCGTTTGCGTACGAGGGTTGGATTATCGCTACATCTATAAATGCGGAGCTTAAAAATGCTAAGCGTAATATGCCAATAGCCCTTACGGTGGGAAGCATAATTATCATATGTGTATATATTTTATACTATATAGGTCTTTCGGGTGCGGCAAGTATTGATGTTCTGCGCCACGAAGGCTCGACCTCCGCCTTTACGGCAATTTTCGGAAGGGTTGGCGGAGCAATTCTTAACACATTTATTGTAATTTCCTGCCTCGGAACATTAAACGGACTTATGCTCGGCTGTACGCGCGGAATGTACTCAATAGCTGTTCGGGGTCACGGTCCTAAGCCCGAAGTTTTGTCGCAGGTGGATAAGGGAACGGGTATGCCGATGAGCTCGTCGGTTTGCGCGCTTATTTTCTGCTCTGCGTGGCTCTTCTATTTTTACGGCGCAAATCTTACTAAGCCTATATTCGGCCTGTTCAGCTTTGACTCCTCAGAGCTTCCGATAATTACCATTTATGCCTTTTATATCCCGATATTTGTAATGTACGCGGTGAAAAAGGGGAGGGAAAGCGTTTTTAAAAATATAGTAATGCCTGTCTTGTCGGTAATGGCCTGCCTGTTTATGATTTTCGCGGCGGTTTACGCTCACGGCATAACGCCTTATCTTGAAGCCGCTAAAAACGGTGATTTTTCTTTTCCCGTCCTTTTTTACCTGATAGTATTTGCGGCGGTTATGACGGCAGGGGCGGTGTTTTACAACCGCTCGGATAATAAAAAAGCTATTTGATATTAACGAAAAAGATGAGCTCTTACGCGTGAATAAAAAACGCAAAAAAAAGTGCCTCGAGTACGCGTCCGCGTATCGAGGCACTCGGTTGGTGATCCATCGGGGATTCGAACCCCGGACACCTTGATTAAAAGTCAAGTGCTCTGCCAACTGAGCTAATGAATCAAATAGACAGCTTTAATATTATATCAACACTTTGTCCGGTTGTCAAGAAAAAAATAGCATTTTTCCGTACTTTTATCTATTTTATATTTTTTCCACTTAGTACTTGCAAATGGGACAAAAAATAACTATAATTATATTAATAAGAAAAGCAAAGGAGCATACTTTTGGAAAAGGACGCGGTTTCCGCCGGAGTATCCGAAATCGGCGGTTTATTCAGCACAGCAGAGATAAAAATTCTTGTTTGTTATATCATTTCTTCAATAGACAGCCCTGTTCCCGGGCAGATGCTTGCTAATGTCCTGCATTACGAGGGAATAGCTAACTGCTTTGAGGTAAACGACGCTATCGACTCTCTCTGCAAAAGCGGGCATTTGGAGCTTGCCGATAAAAAGGACGACTCTTATATTATTACCGAAAGCGGGAAAAGTATTGCCGAAACGCTAAAAACTTCGCTTCCGTATGCAGTAAAGGACAGGGCGTATAACGCCGCGGTTAAAATGGTCGCTCAGTTTAAAAACGCTAAGGAAAGCGATATAAATATAACAAAAGAAAACGGCAAAATGTTTATCACCTGTTCGGCCATGGACGGCGGACAGCCCTTTATGAGCATAAAGCTTTTGGTTGCCGACGAGGAACAGGCGCTTTACATTAAAAACCGTTTTTTGAACGACAACACCATTTATTCAAAAATTATCGAAATACTAACGAAACAATAAAAAACCGCCTCTAATGTAAATGTCAGCGGTTTTTTGTAAACTTTCAGGCTGACCGTCTATCGGTCGCCTTTTTGTTTATGTTATAGTACACATTATGTATTTCTCATGAAAAAACATTCAATCCTTGCTGTCAAACTCCATATTTGCAAAGATTTTTTCCATACGGGAATCGGGGAAACGCTCGTCGAAAAATCTGTCTGAGGCGGTTGCTGCGGGAACATTGTGCACGCGTTCCGACCAACGCCATACCGAGCAAAGGCTCATAAGGGCGTTGAATATCATAAACACAGTCAGCGCTACGGTTATAATTTTTCCGGCTTTGTTGGGTATTTTCAGGATTATTTTCGCTACTCTCGGGTAAATGTTTTTAATCCACGCAACCCCCAAAAAGCCCCAAAAAACAGAGTACAAAAGGCAGATTCTGCCGTTTATATTAAAGGGTATCTCGCTGTAATCCCACGAGGTAGTGCCGAACAGGGCTTCCTGTCCCCACGACAGCAGATATTCAACTACGCTTCCTATAACAATTCCGCCGATAAAGGAAAACGCGGAGCTTCGGTTGCGGTAACGGTAAAGAATTAAGGTCAGCGCGACCGCGCCTACGCCGTAAAGCAGGTTGAACGGTCCGTAAACAAGCCCCGCTCGGCTTTCTATGTACCCGTTGCGGATAAGACACCAAAGTAACTCCACAACAACACCCGCAAAGCTGCCCGATATGCAGATAAGCGCTATTTTGTAAAAATTAATTCCCGCGGCGAAATTTTTTGTTTTGGTTTCCTCATAGTCGATTACCGAATTAGCGGGCGCTCGGCGAATAAAACGCCGCTTTCTTCCGCTTTTTTTGCCTTCGTTAAGACGGGTTTTAAGCTCGTCTGCCTGCTCTGAGGACCATCTCTGTACCTTTTTAAGCTTAGCGGAGGTTTTTTCGAGCAGCTCTACCTCGCCGTTTACCTCTTCTTCAAGGGCTGATTGCTCCTCCCTTGTCAAATCGCTCTGAATTGCAAGCCGTTCGTATAAAAGCGTGTATCTTTCGGTTTCACGGCTTTGCATATCAAGAATTTCATCGCTTAAATCTTGGAAATTTTTAAGTGGCATAACCTATCTCCTTTATATCAAATTTGAAAGCTCGGCTAACTCCTCTAAGGTCAGCTTTTCTCCCCGCACGGTTTCGGAAAGACCCAACTTAGCGAGGGATTTTTTTATGCTTTCCTTATCAATTCCGGCGGTACCTGATACGGTGTTTACAAGGGTCTTTCTGCGCTGTGCAAAGCATGCCTTTACAAGGCGGAAAAAGTCTTCCTCGCTTCCAACCTTAACGGGCGGGTTTTCCCTAATATGAAGCTGTATAACCGCCGAATCTACCTTCGGAGGGGGCATAAAGCTGTTTTTATCAACCTCAAACAATATTTCAGGCTCGGAATAATAGCTTACTGCAACGCTTACCGCACCCGCCTGCCTTGTTCCGACCTTGGCGCAAAGTCTTTCCGCCGCCTCCTTTTGCACCATAACCGTTATACTGTCAATGGGAAGCTTGCTTTCGAGCAGACTCATAACAATGGGTGAAGTGATATAATAGGGAAGATTAGCGCAGACCGCGACCCGCTTACAGTCCGAAAATTTTTCGGCAATAAGCGCTTTTAAGTCGGTCTTTAAAACATCGCCGTATATTATCTCGACATTTTCACAGTCGGAAAGGGTTGCGGGCAGTATTTTTTTGAGTCGCTCGTCAAGCTCGATTGCTATAACACGCTTAGCACGTGCGGAAAGCTCGGCGGTAAGCACCCCTATACCGGGACCTATTTCTATAACTCCCGTATCCTTATCGCAGGCGGCGTCTGCCATTGCGGGGCAGACATCCGGGTTTATTAAAAAATTCTGTCCCAGCGATTTTTTAAAGGTAAAGCCGTTTTTTTGAAGCAAAGAACGGACCGTATTTATATCAGATAAATTCATAAATTTACTCCCAATATTATAATATAAAGTAATTATACTTTAATATTTACATTGTTGCAATAAATTTTTGCGTGACAAATGACTAAATGTAGTATATAATGTACTTGAAAACTATTTTTGGATGTGAATAAATTGGATAATAGGTATTATGACAAGGTAATTGAGGAAATGCAGCCGTTTTTTGATGAGCAGGGTTTTAAGGCAGAGGAAGACGGCAGCTTTAAGAATGACAAAAAGTCGGTAAAGGTGCAGTATGACGAGAGCCGCCAGATGTACACCCTTTCCGCCGCGGATGTTGAAGACGGAAATATCGGTGAATATGCCGAGATTAACGCCTGGCTTTTTGATGACAGTCAGAACGCAAAGGACGCGTCCTCGGTAGGTATAGATTTTACCGCTTCCTTACGCAAAAGCTTAGGCATTAAAATAAAGCGCGCCGCGGGCGCCGAGGTTGAGCTGCCTTCCTTTTCAAAGGGCGGAAGCATTACTGTTACGGGCTTTGCTAAAAAAATGCTCGACTTTTTCCCCGTACTTAAGGACGAGTACAAAAGCCATATCGCCGAAAACGGTAATTTTCTTTATCTAAACTTCTTCGGCGAACATCTTGTGCCGCAGATAAAGTCTGTGCTTACATCGGGCAATAAAAAGCAGATTAAAAAACTTTTCGATTTGCTCGACGACCTATATGTAAAGGGCGATAAGGACACCGTAAACACCATAGTTGCCGTTCTTTGCGCGGCGGCGTATAACGATGAAAAGGTAACGGCGGCGGTAAAGGAAATGTTAGAAGGGGATAAGCACTTCCTTTCCTCTTTTGAAAATTTCCTTCCCGTACTTCCTAAAAGCAAAAAGCTGTTAGCGGCTTTGGTAAAATAAAAATATAAAATATGGGGGTTAGTTTATGGAACTTTTTATTATCATTACAGTTTTAGTGTTGGTGCTTATTCTTATTTTCGCAAATGTTCGTATTGTTCCGCAGGCGACGGAATATGTAATTGAATTTTTGGGAAAATACAAGACCACATGGGGAGCGGGACTTCACGTTAAAATTCCCCTGCTCGAAAAAATCGCGAAGAAAATTACCCTTAAGGAGCAGGTGCTCGATTCACCGCCCCAACCTGTTATCACCAAGGATAACGTCACAATGCAGATTGACACGGTCGTTTACTTTAGGATTTTTGACGCTAAGCTTTACACCTACGGAGTAGTAAATCCGATTAGCGCCCTTGAAAATCTCACCGCCACCACACTTAGAAACCTTGTGGGCGAATTGGAGCTTGACGGCACCCTTACCTCGCGAGATACCATTAACGCTAAGATGACCGCGATACTTGACGAGGCGACCGACAAGTGGGGAATGAAGGTCAACCGCGTTGAACTTAAGAACATAATCCCGCCTGCGGAAATTCAGAACGCGATGGAAAAGCAGATGAAGGCGGAACGCGAGCGCCGCGAAACCCTTTTGCAGGCCGAGGGACACAAAGCCGCCGCCATTACAAGAGCCGAGGGCGACAAGCAGGCGATGATTTTAGCCGCCGAGGGTGAGAGAGACGCTCGTATTGCCAGAGCCGAGGGTGAGGCAAAGGCTATATACCTTCAGAAGAAGGCGGAGGCGGACGGTATCCGAGCTATAAAAGAGGCGGGAGCGGACTCCGCGGTGCTTGAGATTAAGCGTTACGAGGCACTTGTTAATATGTCCAACGGCACGGCGGCAAAGCTTATTATACCTACCGACGCTATAAATATGGTGACAAAAAACGCGGTATTTTCCGAAACAACGGGACTCGGCGATGTAACCGACGAGGCTCCTAAACGCAAGCCGACACCCAAAAAGGACGAATGCTGTGACTAAAATAAAAAAACACTTGACAAATTTAAATTATGTGTTAAAATAGTAATCACAATGAAGCAGTACGCCAGTCGTCCTCACCTTTTGAGTTTTGTCTTAAAGGGTTAATAAAGATACAAAGCAACACTTGGTATTTTTATGCGCGGGCGAATTAGCGTCCGCGCTTTTGATTTGCAATAAACTGCAAATCGGCTGCAAACGAATTTTGGAGGTGCATCAATATTAGCAGCAAAGAGCTTTCCGTAAACGAAAATATTAAATTCAAGGAAGTCCGCACAATCGGATCTGACGGGTCTCAGCTCGGCATTATGCCTGTCGCCAAGGCTTTGGAGGCGGCGTACGGAGCGGATCTCGATTTGGTTTGCATTTCACCCAACGCCGAACCGCCTGTATGCAAGATTATGGATTACGGTAAATACCGTTTCGAGCAGGCTAAGCGTGAAAAGGAAGCCAAAAAAAATCAGAAAACGGTTGAAATCAAGGAAATCCGCTTAGGACTTAGTATTGACGTGCATGATTTTGAAACAAAGGGCAGGCACGCTATCCGCTTTCTTGACGATGGTGACAAGGTTAAGGTTTCCATTCGCTTCAGGGGCAGGGAGCTCGGTCATCCCGAAATCGGTCTTGACACTATGAAACGCTTTGCGGAATACTGTGCGGAGCACTGCACGGTTGAAAAGGCTGCTAAAATGGAAGGCAGAAATATGATTATGTTTTTAGCTCCGAAAACAGGCAAATAATTGCAGTTGAATTTTATTAGGGAGGATTTAAAATGCCTAAGATCAAAACACACAGCGGCGCAAAAAAGCGCTTTAAGCTCACTAAAACCGGCAAGGTTAAACGCGCTCATGCTTTCAAGTCGCACATTCTCAACAAGAAGACAACCAAGCGTAAGAGAAATCTTCGCAAGACCGTTACAGCCGATGTTACAAATGTAGCAAAGGTTAAGAAAATGATTCCTTATAAATAAGGATTAGCTTGAAAGTGGAGGTTATCAGATATGGCACGTGTTAAGGGTGCGTTAGCAACACGCAAAAGAAGAAAAAAGACTTTAAAGCTTGCTAAGGGCTATTTCGGCGCTAAGTCCAAGCTTTTCAAAACCGCGAAAGAAGCCGTAATGAAGAGCGGCAACTACGCGTATATCGGCCGCAGACAGAAAAAGCGCGATTTCCGTCGCCTTTGGATTACCCGTATTTCCGCCGCCTGCAAGATGAACGGTATCAATTATTCTACCTTTATCAACGGACTTAACAAGGCAGGAGTACAGATTAACCGTAAAATGCTCGCCGACCTTGCGGTAAACGACGCCGCCGGCTTTACAACTCTTGTTAAAGCCGCAAACAAGGCTCTCGAAAAGTAATTTTTTCGCCCGGGGTTCAAATCTCGGGCGAATTTTTCTTGTTGTATTTTTAAATTTAGGGAGGTGACGGTATTGTCGTATTTTAAAGCCATTACAAGCAGAGAAAATTCACTTATCAAGCTTGTTTCTCTTCTCCAGACCTCGGCGAAAAAGAGGCGCGAAAACGGTCTTTTTGTCTTAGAGGGGCTTCGCATATGCCTTGACGCTATGAAGAACTCAATCAGGTTTGATAAGTTAATTATCTCGGAAACCGCAATTAAAAAATACAGCGATACCGTAAATTCCTTTGCCTTAAATGCGGACGGGCATTTTGTAATCCCCGATTCGCTTTTTATGAAAATAAGCGACACTAAGAGTCCGCAGGGAATTATCGCGATCTGTAAAATAATAGAGAGAAAAAGCTCCGAAATAGACCATCGGGGCAGATATGTTGCGCTCGAAAATGTCGCCGACCCCGCAAACCTGGGCGCGGTATCACGCACGGCAGAGGCTTTGGGGGCAAGCGGGCTTATTTTGTCCTCGGACGGGTGCGACCCCTATTCTCCTAAAGCACTAAGGGCGTCTATGGGCACGCTCCTCAGAGTTCCCGTATTTATCTTTGATGATTTTCCCTCGGATTTAAAGAATACGGGGCTTAAAAGCTTTGCCTGCGTGGTGGATAAAAACGCCGAAAGTATTAAGGAACAGAAATTCAAGGACGGCTCGGTAGTAATAATAGGCAACGAAGCAAACGGTATTACCGAAGAAACAAAAGCGGCGTCGGACAGACTTGTTACAATACCTATGCGCGGCAGAACGGAATCGCTGAACGCGGCGGCGGCAGCAGCCATAGCCATTTGGGAAATGATGAAATGACGGAATATTTTATTTGGCTTCAAAGTGCGCTCGGAGCGGGGAACATAAGGGCGGTAAAGGCGCTTAAAGCTTTCGGCAATGCGGAAAATATTTATAAGGCAAGCCCCAATGAACGAAAGGCAGCGGGGATATTTTCGCCTAAAGATTTAAAACGGCTAAACGAAACAAAAATTGAATATGCTAAAAGCGTTATCACCGACTGTCTGAAATACGGTATTGATATTGTACCGTTAGGCGATACAAAATATCCTTATTGTCTGTCGGTTATTGACAATCCGCCTTTAGTCCTTTATGTAAAGGGCGAGATGCTCGATTTTGATAATACCCCCGTAATCTGTATTGTAGGGCCGAGAAAGGTGAGCGATTACGGTAAAAAGGCGGCGTATTCTCTTGCCTACCGCCTCTCTAAATCGGGTATGACCGTGGTCAGCGGCGGCGCGGTGGGCAGTGATTATTACGCGCATTTGGGTGCTCTTAAGGCGGACGGTAAAACCGCGCTTGTTATGCCGTGCGGGATTGAAAGCGGATATTTATCCCAAAATGTGCCCTTAAGGAAATGTGTATCGGAAAACGGATGTATAATAAGCGAGCTTCCGCCAAAGGCGGGTCTTACAAAGTTTAGCTTCCATATTAGAAACCGCATAATGGCGGCATTGTCGCTCGGTACGGTGGTGGTGGAGGCGGGAGAGAAAAGCGGCGCGCTTATTACCGCTAACCACGCTTTAAATCAGGGCAGAGATGTCTTTGTAATTCCCGGTTCGCCAACTGCCAAGCAGTATGTCGGTTCTAACGCTTTACTGCGTGACGGGGCAAAGCCGCTTTTAGATGTAAGCGATATTTTTAACGAATACATACCCCGCTTTCCGGATAAAATTGATATTAAAAAAGCTTTTGAAAAGCCCCAAAAAAGGGCAAAAAAGACCGAGGAAAAAGAAGTTTACAAAAAATTATCAAATAAAACCCTTTCCAAAGAGGCAAAAATAGTATATAATCATTTGGATAAGCATAAATTTTATCCTGATGAAATAGACGGGACGGACCTCGGCTCATCCGAAATTCTTTCGGCGCTTACCGAGCTTGAGCTTGAAGGCTTAATCCGTGCTCTGCCGGGCGGCCGCTATGAGCTGACCGAAAAATAATTAATCGGAGGAATTAAATGTCTAAGCTTTTAATTGTTGAGTCACCTACCAAGGTGAAAAGTATAAAGAAATATTTAGGCTCGGGCTATGAGGTTATGGCTTCTATGGGTCATATCCGCGATTTGCCTAAATCCAAGCTCGGCGTTGATATAGAACACGATTTTAAACCCCAGTATGTCAATATGGCGGACAAGAAGGATTTAATAAAATCCTTAAAAACCGTCGCCGCAAACAGCGACGGTGTACTTCTCGCAACCGACCCTGATAGGGAGGGAGAGGCGATTTCCTGGCATTTAGCCCAGATTTTAGCGCTCGATATGAACGATTGCAACCGCGTTTCATTTAACGAGATTACCGAATCGGGCGTTAAGGCGGGCATTAAGGAGCCCCACAAAATAAATCTTGACCTTGTTGACGCACAGCAGGCAAGGCGTGTGCTTGACCGCATTGTTGGCTATAAATTAAGTCCGTTACTTTGGAAAAAGGTTAAAAGCGGACTGTCTGCCGGACGTGTTCAAACGGTGGCTTTGCGCCTTATTGTAGAGCGTGAGCGCGAGATTGAAAAATTTAACCCAGAGGAATACTGGTCGGTTGACGCTAAGCTTTTGGCATCAAGAAAGAGCTTTTCCGCTAAGCTCCACGGCTTCGCGGACGGCAAAAAGATTGATATAATACCGAATGAAGAAGAAGCGGGAAAAATCGTTTCCGCCTTAGAAGGGGCGGAATATAAGGTTTCGGAGCTTAAAAAGGGTACGCGCAAAAAGCAGCCCGCTCCGCCCTTTATTACCTCTACCTTACAGCAAGAGGCTTCCCGAAAACTCGGCTTTACCGGTCAGCGCACAATGCGTATCGCCCAACAACTGTACGAGGGCGTTGATGTTCCGAATGTCGGCACAACCGGTCTTATAACCTATATGCGTACAGATTCTTTGCGTATTTCCGAGGAAGCGAGAGCCGCCGCTAATAAGTATATAGCGGGTCGTTACGGCGCAAATTATCTTCCCGAAAAGCCGCGTTATTTTAAAACCAAAAGCGGTGCCCAGGACGCGCACGAGGCGATAAGACCGACTTCTGTCACCCTTACCCCCGAAGCTGTCAAGGAGTCTCTTACCGCGGAGCAGTATAAGCTTTACAAACTTATTTGGGAGCGCTTTATTGCCTCTTTAATGGCAGTATGCGTTCAGAATACCGTTAATGTAAATATAACCGCCGGAGATTATCTCTTTAAGGCGAGCGGTTATTCCGTTAAGTTTGACGGCTTTACCGTCCTTTACGAGGAGGGCAGAGACGAGGATTCCGACGAGGGCGGCGCTCTTCCCGAAATGAAGGAGGGCGACATTCTTAAGCTTAAGGAGCTTACCCCCAATCAGCACTTCACACAGCCCCCCGCGCGTTATACCGAGCCCACCTTAATCAAGGCGCTTGATGAAAACGGCATAGGACGTCCGTCCACATATGCGCCGATTATTTCAAATATCCTAAGCCGTGATTATATTGAGCGGGAGAAAAAGTCCCTAAAGCCTACCGGACTCGGCACGGTAGTATCCGACCTTATGGTAGAGTATTTTGACAAGATTGTGGATGTTAAATTCACAGCGGGACTTGAAGAAAAGCTTGACGAAATAGGCGCGGGAGAACGCGGCTGGGTCGATACCATTAAGGCGTTTTACAAGGACTTCGACAAGCTTTACACCAAGGCGGAAAGCTCCCTTGAGGGCAAGCGGGTGAAGGTTCCTGTAGAGGAAACCGATGTTATCTGCGAAAAGTGCGGCAGAAAGATGGTTATAAAGTCGGGTCGTTTCGGCAAGTTCTTAGCCTGCCCCGGCTACCCCGAGTGTAAAAACACAAAGCCGCTTCCCGAGGACGAGGTTAAACAGCCCTGTCCTAAATGCGGCGCAAAGCTTTTAAAGAAAAAGTCCAAAAAGGGTAAGACCTTTTACGGCTGTTCAAATTACCCTAATTGTGATTTTGCCGCTCCGGGTATTCCTACGGGCGAGACCTGCCCCGAGTGCGGCGGATATATAATAAGCGGAATAAGGGGCAGAAAGTACTGTATGAATTCCGAATGTCCCACAAGAGCAAAGAAAACAGCAAAAAAGAGCGGAGACAAGACCGATGAATAAAATCACGGTTATAGGCGGCGGTCTTGCGGGGTGTGAGGCGGCGTGGCAGATAGCTAATCTCGGCATTAAAACCGAGCTTATCGAGATGAAGCCCGCCAAAAAAACGCCCGCCCATAAAAGCGATATGTTAGCAGAGCTTGTCTGCTCAAACTCCCTTAAGGCGGCGAGGATCGATTCCGCGGCGGGGCTTTTAAAGGCGGAAATGTGGCGGCTTAATTCCCTCTGCCTTTCGGCGGCGGACGAATGCTCCGTTCCCGCGGGCGGCGCTTTGGCGGTGGATAGGGACGAGTTTTCCCGCATTATCACCGAGAAGATAAAAAGCCACCCGAATATAACTTTAAAGACCGAGACCGTCACAGAGCTTCCGAAGGACGGCATAACTGTTATTGCGACAGGTCCGCTTACCGACGGCGCGCTTGCCGAGGAGATAAGCAAGCTTTTTAAGGGAGGCAATTTAAGCTTTTTTGACGCCGCCGCGCCTATAGTAACGGCGGAAAGCATTGATATGGACAAGGCGTTTTACGCTTCACGCTACGGCAAGGGCACAGACGATTATATCAACTGCCCTATGAACAAGGAGGAATACACGGCGTTTCATAACGCCCTTATTACCGCCGAGTCCGCGCCCGTTCATGGCTTTGACCGCCCCGTAAATGTTTACGAGGGCTGTATGCCGATTGAAATATTGGCAAAGCGGGGGGAGGATTCAATCCGTTTCGGTCCTTTAAAGCCTGTCGGTCTTCGCGACCCGAGAACGGGTCACAGACCCTGGGCGGCGGTACAGCTAAGGCGGGAGAACGCGGCGGCGACCTTGTTTAATATAGTCGGCTTTCAGACCAACCTTAAATTTCCCGAGCAGAAAAGGGTATTTTCTATGATACCGGGGCTCGAAAACGCCGAGTTTATGCGCTACGGAGTAATGCACAGAAATTCGTTTATTAATTCGCCTAAGCTCTTAAACCCCGATTTATCACTTAAAGGGAACGGCAATATCTTTTTCGCGGGTCAGCTTTCAGGGGTTGAGGGGTATATGGAATCGGCGGCAAGCGGAATAGTCGCGGGAATAAATGCCGCGGCGAGACTAAAGGGAAAAGAACCGCTTATATTACCCGATTTTACTATGACGGGCGCTTTGCTCTCTTATATATGCAACCCGGCGGTCACCGATTTTCAGCCTATGGGGGCTAATTTCGGCATAATTCCGCCTATAGAGCCGCATATAAGGGACAAGCGTGAGCGGTACGCGGCTCTGTCCGACCGTTCCCTTAATTGGTTTGATAAGAATATTAAAAGAGGAGAATAAAAAAATGCGTGTTGTTGTTGACGCTTTCGGCGGGGATAACGCCCCTCTCGAAATAATAAAGGGAGCATCGCTTGCTTCCTTAGAGTATAGTACCGAAATCACCCTAACGGGAAACGAAAAAACAATTAAACAGATTATCGCGGAAAATAATTTGAGCTTTTACGGCGAACTGAAAATTGTTGATACCGATGATGTTATATCAATGCACGACGAGCCGACCTCCCTTGTAAAGGCACACTCCGAAAGTTCAATGGCATTAGCCTTTAAGGAGTTGGCTGAAAACAGAGCCGACGCCTTTGTTTCGGCTGGCTCTACCGGTGCTATAGTAGTCGGCGGCACGCTTATAATAAAGCGCATAAAGGGTGTAAAGCGCCCTGCCCTTGCGGGAATTATTCCGGCACCTAAGGGACATTATATGCTGATGGATATGGGGGCTAACGCCGAGTGCAGACCCGAAATGCTCTGCCAGTTCGGTATAATGGCAAGCGCCTATTTAGAGGGGGTTGAGGGTAAAAAGAGCCCCGAAATAGGTCTGCTTAATATCGGCACAGAGGACACAAAGGGCGGCGAGCTTCAAAAAGAGGCGTACAGGCTAATGACTGAAGCCCCGATAAACTTTGTCGGCAATATCGAGTCGCGGGAAATGCCCAAAGGCGTCTGCGACGCGGTTATAACCGACGGCTTTACGGGAAATATCGCCCTTAAGCTTATAGAGGGATCTGCCGCTACCCTTTTCTCCCTCATCAAAGAGGTCTTCTATAAAAGCCTGCCTAATAAGCTTGCGGCGCTTGTGGTTAAAAAGGATTTAAGTAAGGTTAAAAGACTTATGGACAGCTCCGAGGTCGGCGGTGCGCCGCTTTTGGGCGTCAGAAAGACGGTCATTAAGGCGCACGGAAGCTCAAATGCAAAGGCGGTTAAAAACGCGATAGGTCAGGCTGTTAAATTTACCGAAACGGGCGTTATTGAAAAAATCTCGGCGGCTCTTTCGGAAATAAAGGAAGCTAAGGAATAATATGGACGCTTTAGAAGAAAGATTAGGCTATAAATTTAAAAATATAAATTTACTTAAAAATTCGCTTACACACTCTTCATATGCAAACGAGGTGCGCGGCGGCTTTTCCTCTAACGAAAGACTTGAATTTTTAGGGGATTCGGTGCTGTCGGTTATTGTCTCGGATTATATATATAAGCATTTTCCTAATATGCCCGAGGGCGAGCTTACAAAGCTTAGAGCCTCGCTTGTCTGTGAAAAATCGCTTTGCGCCTTTTCAAGAGAGCTTCATTTAGGTGAGTTTTTAATGCTCGGCAAGGGCGAGGAAAAGGGCGGCGGCAGGGAGCGCGATTCCATTTTAGCCGATGCCTTTGAGGCGGTGCTGGCGGCGATGTACCTTGACGGAGGTATGGAAGTCGCCCGTAAACATGTTTTGCGCTTTGTACTGCCCGAGCTTAACCACACCGACGACGAGGTGTTTAAGGATTATAAAACCGCCCTTCAGGAGATTATTCAGCGCAACCCCGAGGAAGAGGTCACATATATACTTACAGGCGAGAGCGGCCCCGACCACGATAAGCTTTTTACCGTAGAAGTGCATCTTAATTCCAATGTTATAGGCACGGGCTCGGGCAAAAGCAAAAAGCAGGCGGAGCAGTCCGCGGCAAAGCAGGCATTACAGCTTATGGGTGCTGATATATGAGCATAACACACTCAAATATTTCCATTTTTGTTCCGCATATCGGCTGTCCCAATAAATGCAGCTTTTGCAATCAGCGGTATATAACGGGCGCTTGCTGGGCTCCCGGGGCTAAAGATGTCGAAAAGGCGGTAGCCGCGGCTAAGGGCAGTAAAAATTTTGACAGTAAAACAGCGGAAATTGCCTTTTTCGGCGGCAGCTTTACCGCAATTAACCGCAATTATATGACAGAGCTTTTAAAGGCGGCGGGGCGATTCGTAAAGGAAGGCACTGTTAAGGGAATAAGAATTTCCACCAGACCTGACGCCATTGACAGCGAAATACTAACCCTTTTAAAGGAGCATCACGTCACTTCGATTGAGCTTGGCGCGCAAAGTATGAACGACCGCGTGCTTAGAATGAATAACAGGGGACACACGGCGGGAGATGTGGAAAGGGCATCGAGGCTTATCCGCGAATACGGCTTTGAATTAGGGCTTCAAATGATGACGGGGCTTTACGGGGACAGTGATAATTCGGCGATTAAAACCGCCGAAAGGCTTATAGCCCTACAGCCCGATACGGTGAGGATTTACCCGACCATAGTATTAAAGGACACCGATTTAGCCGCGCTTTACGCCGATAATATTTATAAGCCGCAAACCCTTGACGGCGCTGTAAGCCTTGCGTCGAAGCTTTATAAAATGTTTACCGAAAACGGAATAAGGGTTATACGCTTGGGACTTCATTCTATAGAGGAAAATGCATATATCGCAGGTCCTTGGCACCCTGCCTTCAGTGAGCTTTGCCAGTCGCAGATAATACTTGCCGGGGTTTTATCGGGGCTTCAGGAAAAGGGAAAATATAACATTAAGGTTGCAAAATCCGCCGTTTCCAAAATGACGGGACAGGGCAGAAAAAATATAATTTTCTTAAAATCAAGGGGCTATGATTGCCGGGTTTCAACGGACGAAGAATTAAGCGGTCTTGATTTCACTCTTGAAAGGGAGATGTAAAAAATGCTGTTAAGCTCTATTCAAATTCAGGGCTTTAAATCCTTTGCCGATAAAACGGTTTTAAAATTCGGCAAGGGCATAACCGCAGTTGTAGGGCCTAACGGCAGCGGTAAGAGCAATATTTCCGACGCGGTGCGCTGGGTTTTAGGCGAGCAGTCCACAAAAAGCCTGCGCGGTCAGTCTATGGAAGACGTTATTTTCGGCGGAACGGAAAACCGCCGTCCCCACGGCTACTGCGAGGTCACTTTAAATATTGACAATACCGACAGAACCCTTAACTTTGATAACGATAATGTGGCAATTACAAGGCGTTATTACCGCTCCCACGAGAGCGAGTACGCTATAAACGGCGTATCCGTGCGCCTTAAGGATATTCACGAGCTGTTTATGGACACGGGGCTCGGACGCGACGGCTATTCTATGATAGGTCAGGGTAAGATTGACAATATCATAAGCTCGAAATCCGGCGAGCGGCGGGACATTTTTGAAGAGGCGGCGGGAATTTCAAAGTATCGCTACAGAAAGCTTGAGGCGGAAAAGAAGCTTAGCGGAGCGGAAGAAAATCTTTTGCGCCTGCACGATATTACAGATGAGCTGGAGGCTCGTGTAGGTCCCCTTAAGGAGCAGAGCAAAAAAGCGCAGAAATTCTTAGAATTATCTGAAAGTAAAAAGGAGCTTGAAATAGGTCTTTGGCTCTACACGCTCGATAATTCAAAGGAGGCTTTGCGCGCGCAGGAAAGCAAAATTGCATTAGCACAGCTTACCTACCGCGAGATTGACGAGGCTTTGTCGGAATTTGACCGCAAAACCGAAGAAAACACCGCTTATTTTGCCCGTCTTACCTCCGAAATAGAGGGCGAAAGGCTTAATATTTCAAACCTTAATGAGGAAATCGTTAAGAATGACGGTGCGGTTACGGTAATTAATAACGATATTGAGCACAACAATCAGTCAATAGAACGCCTTAAAGCCGAAACCGAGCAATTAGGCAGGTCGGACAACGAGGCGCTCGCCGAAATAGAGTCTAAAAAGGCTTTGGCGGAGCAAAAGCAAATCGAAAAAGCCGAGCTTGAAAATAAGCTTCGCGGGCTTGAAAACAGACTCTCCGAAATGCTTAACGACAGCGAGAGCATCTCCCGCAAAATTGAAGACGAGGTAAAACGGCTTAACACCCTTACAGCCGAGAGTGCGGACAGGCGTGTGGAAATGGTTACTGCCGACAGCGCTATAGAGGAAATTATCGCCCGCAGGGGTACTGCGGACGCGCAAATTGCACAGTACCGCGCGGAAATTGAGTCTTTAAGCTCCGAGTTTACCGAAACCGAGCGGCTAATTGACGAAATAAGCGAGAATATTACGAGCCGTCAGAACGCCGTAAGGGGCTATGAGCTAAGGCTTAAATCAAGAGTGGAAACCGCCGAAAGGCTTAAAGCGGAGCTTGATACCCTAAGGCTTGATACCGAGGAAAAGCGCCGTCGCGTTAAGATTTTAAGAGAGCTTGAAAACAATATGGAGGGCTTCAGCCATTCCGTAAAGGCGGTAATGGGCGAGGCAAAAAAGGGCACCTTGCGGGGAGTGTGCGGTCCCGTTTCAAGCCTTATTTCGGTTGATAAAAAATACAGCGTGGCGGTTGAAACCGCCCTTGGCGCGGCTATACAGAACATAGTAGTAGAGACCGAGGCGGACGCTAAAAGGGCTATAAGCTATTTAAAGACTAACAAGGGCGGCAGAGCAACCTTTTTGCCTGTAGCAACAATAAAGGCGCGCGAGCTTAAGGAAAGCGGATTTGAAAATTCAGCCGGCTTTGTAGGCATTGCGGGTGACCTTGTGACTGTAGACGTAAAATACCGCGAGATAGTAAAATATCTTTTAGGCGCGGTGGTTGTCGCGGAGGATATTGACTCTGCGGCGGCAATCGCTAAGAAATACGGTTACCGAGTAAAGGTTGTATCCCTTGACGGTCAGGTGGTGAACCCCGGCGGCTCGCTGACGGGCGGCTCCCTTGTAAAAAGCGCCGGTCTTTTAAGCCGCTCGGGCGATATAAAAACACTTGAAAATGATGTTTTAAGGCTTACCGAAAAGGCGAATGAGACCGAGAAAGCCTTTAATGAGGCTAAAGAAGCGGCGGCGGCGGTTAAAGCCGATATTACCGCAGAAAATGCGGAAATCACCACTTCAAACGAGGATAAAATCCGCGCGCTTTCAGAGCTAAAGCGTTTGGGCGATTTAAAGCAGAACCTTGAAAATTCTTTGAAGCAGCTGTCAGATGAAATAAACAGCGGCGAAGAAAAGCTTAATAAGCTAAAAGAAGTATCCTCTACGGCGGCAAGAGCTATAGCCGAGCTTGATTCTAAAAAGTCGGCGATACAGACTGAAATCGATAAAATGACGGGCGGCAGGGATAATCTTAACACCGAAAGAGAAAAGGCGGCGGAGGAAATTACCGCGGCAAAGCTTGCGGTAATTGAAATTCAAAAAGATACCGAGTCTCTCGAACGCCAGGCTGAGGATTTGCGGGAATTGATTGCGGGCAGAGCCGACAGGCTTAAAGGCATAGAAAAGGAAATCGCGCAATATGAGCTTAAAAACGCCGATTTAAGTTTAAAAACAGAGCAGTCGGCAGAGAAAACCAAGGATTTGAGGCTTAAAATTGCCGAGTCCGAGCAAAATATAAAAGAACTGCTTGAAAAGCGCAATCAAACCGAAAAGGCGGGGCTTGAGCTACGCACCGGTGAGCGCGAGCAGACCGCACAGCGTGAGAAAATCGGCGGGGAATTAGCCCGCCTTACCGAGCGCAAGGAGGTTATGCTCAAGGAGTACGACGAGGTAATACGCAAGCTTTACGACGAGTATGAGCTAACAAGGAGCGAGGCGGAAAAAATCGGTATTCATATCGAAAAGCCGTCCGAAGCTAAAAAAGAGCTTGCGGAAATCAAGTCTAAAATACGCAATTTAGGCAATGTCAACGTTTCGGCTATCGAGGAATATAAAGAGGTAAGCGAGCGGTATGAGTTTATGTCGGCACAGATAAACGACGTCGAGACCACCCGTGCCGAGCTTCACAAGCTTATAAATCATCTCACCCACCAGATGCAGGATATTTTCACCGAGGGCTTTAACAAGATTAACGAGAATTTCTCCAAAACCTTTACCGAGCTTTTCGGCGGCGGCAGTGCAAGCCTTACGCTGTCCGAGCCTGACAACATTCTTGAAAGCGGAATTGATATTAATGTAAAGCTGCCGGGCAAAAACGTGCCGAGTCTTGACGGACTTTCGGGCGGCGAAAAGGCGCTTATCGCATTGTCAATCTACTTCGCGATTATGCGGGTAAACGCTCCGCCCTTCTGCTTTCTTGACGAGGTTGACACCGCGCTTGACGATATTAATGTCGAACGGTTTGCGGATTATATGAAAAGGTCGGATTTTTCAACCCAGTTTATCTGCGTTACCCACCGCCGCGGTACAATGGAGGCGGCGGATATGCTCTACGGTGTCACAATGCAGGAAAAGGGCGTTACAAAGCTTTTGGAGCTTAATGTAGCCGAGCTTGAAAAGGCACTTGTTTCACAAGGCGCGTAAATCTATTTTGAAAGCGTGACATAAATGGGATTTTTTAGCAAAATCAAAGAGGGTCTTAACAAAACAAGATCCTCAATTTCAAACGGCGTAAACAGCATTTTAAACAGCTTCACGAAAATTGACGAGGAGCTGTTTGAGGAACTTGAGGAGACCCTTGTTATGTCGGACGTTGGGGTTGCGACCTCTTCGGAAATATGCGACCGTCTGCGTAAAAAGATAAAGGAAACGGGCGCTACAGACCCCAAAGAAATAAAGGGTATGATGAAGGAAATCATAGCCGAAATGTTGGGCGAGAACGAGGGATTAAGCCTTACCACAAAGCCGTCGGTTATATTGGTAATCGGCGTAAACGGCGTGGGCAAGACCACATCAATAGGCAAAATCGCCGCACAGCTTAAACGCGAGGGTAAAAAGGTGGTTTTGGGCGCGGCTGATACCTTCCGCGCCGCCGCTATCGACCAGTTAGGCATCTGGGCGGAGAGAGCCGGCGTTTCAATGGTAAAAAGCGTGGAGGGTACAGACCCAGCCTCGGTAGTTTTTGATACCATTGCTTCGGCTAAATCTAAGGGCGCGGATGTTATAATCTGCGACACCGCCGGAAGACTTCACAACAAGAAAAATCTTATGGACGAGCTTGCGAAGATCAACCGAGTTATCGCAAGGGAATTACCCGAGTCCTCGGTAGAAACCCTGCTTGTGTTAGACGCGGCAACGGGTCAGAACGCCGTAAATCAGGCCAGAGAGTTTAAAAATGCCGCGGATATTACGGGAATTGTGCTTACAAAGCTTGACGGCACGGCAAAAGGCGGTATAATAATAGCTATAAGCAACGAGCTTAACATACCCGTGAAGTTCGTCGGCGTGGGGGAGGGAATTGACGATTTACAGCCCTTTGACGCCGCCGAGTTCGCCGACGGAATTTTTGAGGAGTAACCTTAAATGAAAATATTTATAGCTACAAAAAACCATAATAAATTAAAAGAGCTTGAAAGAATTTTGATACCTATGGGCTTTGAGGTTTTAAGCGAAAACGATTTGGAAAAGCCCCTGCCCGAGGTTGAGGAAACGGGTACAACCTATGAGGAAAACGCCCTTTTGAAGGCACATTCAGGCTTTAAGGAGACGGGACTAATCACTGTGGCGGACGATTCGGGCTTAAGCGTCGATATTTTGGACGGCGCGCCGGGGCTTTATTCCGCGCGGTATTCGGGAACTGGCGCTACTTATGCTTCAAATAACGAAAAGCTTTTGGCGGCGCTTGACGGCGTACCGAGGGATAAGCGCACTGCGACCTTTGTTTCGGCTATTGCCTGCGTTTTCCCCGACGGTAGGGAGTTTACCGTCAGGGGCGAGTGCAAAGGCTATGTCGCCGATAAGTGCAGGGGAGAGGGAGGCTTCGGCTATGACCCGCTGTTTGTATGCGAGGCGGGCTGTTATGCGGAAATGACCCCCGAGGAAAAGGACAGGGTAAGCCACCGAGGAAATGCACTGAGAGCCTTTAAGAAAGAGCTTGTAAAATACATTTAAACGGAGAGTAATATGTTAAACAGCAGACAGAGAGCCCAGCTGAGAGGGCTTGCAAACAGCTTTGAGACAATTTTACAGGTGGGCAAATCCGGAGTGACCGAAAACACCGTAAAGCAGGTGAGCGACGCGCTCGAGGCAAGGGAGCTTATAAAGCTGCGCACCCTTGAAACCTGCCCGACCTCTACGCGCGAAACGGCGGAGGAAATTGCCGAAAAAACGGGAGCGGATGTTGTGCAGGTTATCGGCACTCGCTTTGTGCTTTATAGGGAAAGCGAAAACAATAAGCAGATAAAGCTTGTGAAATAATGGGATATACGGCAATTTTCGGCGGCACCTTTAATCCGCCGCATATAGGACATTACGAGATGCTGGCGGCACTTGAAAAATGCCCGCAAATTGAGGAAATATGGCTTATGCCCGACAAAATACCGCCCCATAAGGTCTGCGATTTTTTAGCAAGCGATAAGGACAGAATAGAAATGTGCCGATTGCTTGCGGCTGATTTTTCTAAGGTGAAGCTTTGCCTTGCGGAATTTGAGCGGGAGGGTAAAAGCTACACCTTTGACACGGTGACCGAGTTTCGGGAAAAATATCCCGATAAAAAATTTACTTTTGTCTGCGGCGGGGATATGCTTGTTTCCTTTGATAAATGGTATAGGTATGAGGAGCTGATGAAAATGCTCCCCTTCACCGTTTTCAGGAGAACAGATACCGATAACGCCGAGTTTGACCGTATGGCGGAAAAGCTTTCCTTACAGGGAATGAAAATCACGGTTATGAGCGAGGTTATCACGGTGGTTTCCTCCACATTTATAAGAAATAATTTTGAAAAATCGCGGGATTTACTGCCCGAGAAAATATATAATTATATTGAAAACAGAGGGATTTACTGTGGCGGAAAATAAGACCGATTACGAATCACTTAAAGAGGTACTTAAGCAAAGACTTAACGAAAAACGGTATTATCATTCGCTCTGCGTTGCGGACGAGGCAAAGCGGCTTGCCGAGAAATACGGCGGAGACATAGAGAAAGCCTACCTTGCGGGACTGCTCCACGATATTACAAAAAATGCTCCCGACGAAGAACACTTGCAAATCTTCAAACAATTTGGTATAATCTTAACCGATATTGAGCAAAATGCAAAAAAGCTGTGGCACGCGATGTCGGGCGCTCTTTATGTAAAGAATATTTTGGGAATAAGCGACCCCGAAATTATCGACGCTATACGCTATCACACCACCGCAAAGGCGGATATGTCCCTGCTCGCAAAAATACTCTACCTTGCGGACTTTACCTCAAAGGACCGCGATTACGAGGATGTCGATGTGATAAGGGAGTATGTTGACGAGTCGCTCGGAAAGGCTTTTGTTTACGCTTTGCAGTATTCAATTACCGATTTGGTGAATCAGGGCAGAGCCATCCATCCCGACACTGTAGAGGCTTATAATCAGGCTGTTTTAAAATAACAATTCGGAGGAATCAATTTGGAAGCATTTGAAATTTTAAAAATCGCGGCTAACGCGTTAAATGCAAAAAAAGCAAGGGAGCTTAATGCCGTAAAGGTCGGTGACCTTACGGTTTTAGCCGAATACTTTTTGATGTGCACCGCGACCTCTTCAACCCACGTTCGCGCCCTTGCGGAAGAGGCAGAGGAAAAGCTTAATGAGGCGGGTGTTACTCCGCACCATATAGAGGGAAAAACCACGGGCTGGATAGTGCTTGACTACGGCTCGGTTATAATACATGTTTTCAGCCGCGACCAGCGCGAGTTTTACGCGCTCGATAAAATGTGGAGCGACGGCGATCAGGTTAACTTAGATGAGATTCTTACCGAATCCGAGGGGGATTAATAATGTCAAAGGCATACGATTACGCAAAAATTGAGAAGAAATGGCAGGATATTTGGGACGAAAAACAGACCTTCGCCGCAAAGGACGATTATTCTCTGCCTAAGTTTTACGGACTTGTGGAGTTCCCCTACCCGTCGGGACAGGGACTTCATGTAGGTCACCCGCGCTCCTATACGGCGCTTGATATTGTCTGCCGTAAAAAGAGGCTTGAGGGCTACAACGTGCTTTATCCTATGGGCTGGGACGCCTTCGGTCTTCCTACCGAAAACTTTGCGATAAAGAATCATATTCACCCGTCTATTGTAACCGAAAATAATATAGCCAATTTTAAAAGACAGCTTAAATCCTTGGGATTCTCCTTTGACTGGAGCAGAGAAATAAATACCACCGACCCGTCCTACTATAAGTGGACCCAGTGGATTTTCCTCCAGCTTTTCAAAAAGGGACTTGCCTATAAAAAGAAAATGTCGGTCAACTGGTGCACCTCCTGCAAGTGCGTGCTTGCAAACGAGGAGGTTGTAAACGGGCATTGCGAGCGTTGCGGCAGCGAGGTTGTTCATAAGGAAAAAAGCCAATGGATGCTTAAAATCACCGACTATGCCGAAAAGCTGCTCGACGGACTCGACGACGTTGATTTTATCGACCGCGTAAAGACCCAACAGCGCAACTGGATAGGCCGCTCCTACGGAACACAGGTTAAGTTTACCGCAAGCACAGGCGACGAGTTTGAAATCTTTACAACGAGAGCCGACACACTTTTCGGAGCTACATATATGGTTATGTCGCCCGAGCACCCGCTGATTGAAAAGTGGGCGGATAAAATTGAGAATATGGACGAGGTTTTGGCATACAAGCAAGAGGCGGCTAAAAAGTCGGACTTTGAGCGCACCGAGCTTGCAAAGGACAAGACCGGCGTTGAATTAAAGGGCGTCACCGCAATAAACCCCGTAAATAAAAAAGAGCTTCCGATTTTCATTTCGGACTATGTACTTATTTCCTACGGTACGGGCGCTATTATGGCGGTTCCCGCCCACGACGACCGCGACTGGGCGTTTGCAAAGAAGTTCGGACTGCCTATTATTGAGGTTGTTTCGGGCGGAGAGGATGTCCAAAACGCACCATATACAGAATGTGCCACAGGTAAAATGGTAAATTCGGGCTTCCTTGACGGGCTTTCTGTGGAAGAGGCTAAAAAGGCAATGCAGAAGTGGCTTGTCGATAATAATTTAGGCTTTGTTAAGACCAATTACAAGCTTCGCGACTGGGTCTTCTCCCGCCAGCGTTACTGGGGCGAGCCAATACCTATTGTTTACTGCGAGAAATGCGGATATGTTCCGCTTCCCGAAAGCGAACTGCCGTTGGTACTGCCGAATGTTGACTCCTACGAGCCGACCGATAACGGCGAATCTCCGCTTGCAAAGATGACCGATTGGGTTAACACCACCTGTCCCCATTGCGGCGGTCACGCGGTAAGGGAGACCGATACTATGCCCCAGTGGGCGGGCTCCTCGTGGTATTTCCTGCGCTACTGCGACCCGCATAACGATAAGGAATTTGCCTCTAAGGAAGCACTTCGCTACTGGTGCCCTGTAGACTGGTACAACGGCGGTATGGAGCACACCACCCTCCACCTGCTTTACAGCCGTTTCTGGCATAAATTCCTTTATGATATCGGCGTTGTTCCCAATCCCGAGCCCTATGCAAAGCGTACAAGCCACGGTATGATTTTGGGCGAAAACGGCGAGAAAATGTCGAAATCGCGCGGAAATGTCGTAAACCCCGACGATATTGTAAGGGACTACGGCGCGGACACAATGCGCGTTTACGAAATGTTTATAGGCGACTTTGAAAAGGCGGCTCCCTGGAGCCAGTCCTCGATAAAGGGCAGCAAGCGTTTCCTTGAAAAGGTTTGGGCACTAAATGAAAAGCTTACAGAGGGTGAAAATTACCGTCCCGAGCTTGAATCTGCCTTTAACCGCACAATTAAAA
Source organism: uncultured Oscillospiraceae bacterium (assembly GCA_900547445.1). Lineage (GTDB taxonomy): Bacteria > Bacillota > Clostridia > Oscillospirales > Acutalibacteraceae > UBA737. Next base: position 43,609 of record URGJ01000004.1, read on the forward strand.
AGGTCACCGAGGATATAGAAGGTCTTAAAATGAACACCGCGATTGCGGCGCTTATGTCCTTGCTTAACGATATTCAGGCTACGGGCAGTATCACAAGGGGAGAGTACAGAACATATCTGCTTCTCTTAAACCCCTTCGCTCCCCACATGACCGAGGAGCTGTGGGAGCTCTGCGGTTTTAGCGGAATGTTAAACGAGGCAAAATGGCCGACCTTTGACCCCGCTAAATGCGTGGATTCGGCTGTTGAGATTGCAATTCAGGTAAACGGCAAAATCAAGGCAAGAATTAACGTCCCCGCCGATATTGCCGCGCCCGACGCTATAGCCCTTGCAAAAAAGGATTCCGCGGTTGCACAGGCGGTAGAGGGCAAGACTGTAATCAAGGAACTTTATGTACCCAAAAAGCTTGTCAACATCGTTGTAAAATAATTTACCTCAATTTGCAAAATATTTGTTGCAAATTCTGTTTTCTTGTGTTATTATAATATGTGTTATTTGTGTTTTGGAGGTGTAATCTGTGGGTGCAGTTGAGATAATTCTCGGAATCGCGGTTATTTTGGTATCTCTAATAATCATCGCGGTCGTTCTTTTGCAGCAGGGTCACCGCGCCGGCATTAACGGCGCTATTTCCGGCGGAGCCGATACATTCCTTTCCAAAAACAAGGCAAGAACCTTTGACGCACGCCTGTCGCGCTGGACAAAGTACATCGCAATTCTATTCTTTGTACTGGCGATAGTCGCAAATGTAATTGCTTTAAGGGGATAACCCTTTGGCGTGACTTAAAGTATTGCTTGACTAAGCATCGGAAATATTGTATAATAAGTCATGCTATTGAATTATAACCCCTGCTATTTTGCGGAGGGAGGGAATATAAATGAGTCAGGTTAGAATTAAAGAGAACGAGTCTCTCGATAACGCTTTGCGCCGATTTAAAAGGCAAACCGCTAAGGACGGCGTTATACAGGAGGTTCGCAAAAGAGAGCATTATGAGAAGCCCTCTGTTAAGCGTAAAAAGAAGTCGGAAGCTGCTCGTAAAAGAAAGTTCCGCTAATATTTGGTTTTAAAAAAGCGGTTTTTTTAAACCGCTTTTTTCTATTGTGAGGTAGTTATGCTTTTAAAGCCCGATATAAAATTAAACCGAGTTACCGATATAAGTACCGATTTACTTAAAAAATACGGTATAAAAGCGCTTATTCTAGATGTTGATAACACCCTTTCCACACATCACGGCGAGGTGCTTACCGACGGACTTGAGGATTGGCTTTGTAAAATGAGGGAAAACGGCGTAAAGCTTGTTATTTTATCAAATTCAAAGCAGGCGCGTGTTGAACCGTTCGCAAAAAAAATAGGTCTTCCCTTTATCAGTATGGGACTTAAGCCCTTGCCCTTTAAGTTTTCTTCCGCTCGGAAATTACTCGGCGCGAAGAAGTGCGAGACCGCTATTGTCGGCGACCAGATTTTTACCGATACCTTAGGCGGCAACCTTTACGGCGTTACAACGATTCTGCTTGACCCGATAAAGCTTGAAAGCTCTAAAAGCTTTAAATTTAAGCGCAAAATCGAGCGCGCTGTGTATAAAATTTATAAAATAAAAAACACGGAGGTAGAGTGATTATGCCGAAATTCGGTCCTGCCGGAAATTCCGAAAGCTTCGCGGCTTTAGGTTATAAAAACAGTCTCCAAGTCCCCGAGTATATAGTAGAAATGGGGCTTGACTGCTATGAGTATCAATGTGGCAGAGGGGTAAATATAGGCGAGGATAAGGCGAGACAGCTCGGGGAAAAAGCTAAGGCTGCAGGCGTTTCGCTCTCCCTTCACGCTCCGTATTATATTTCAATGTCCTCGGTCGAGGAGGAAAAAAGGCTCAATTCGATTAATTACATCTTAGCCTCCGCTAAAGCCGTCAACTCTATGGGCGGTGACAGGATAGTAGTACACACGGGCTCCTGCGGTAAAATCACACGTGAGCAGGCGCTGACGTTTGCTTTAGACACAATGAAAAAAGCCCTTGACGCTCTTGACAGAGAAGGTCTCGGTCACATCCATATATGCCCTGAAACCATGGGTAAGGTAAATCAGCTCGGCACGCTTAACGAGGTTTTAGAGCTTTGCAGGCTTGACGAGCGTCTTATTCCCTGTATCGATTTCGGTCATCTGAACGCCCGAGATTTAGGTATTCTAAAAATAACGGCGGATTTTGAGAATATATTTACCTCAATACAAAACGCGCTCGGTACGGACAGGCTTAAATGCTTTCATTCGCATTTTTCAAAAATTGAATACACTACAGGCGGCGAAAAACGCCACCTTACCTTTGAGGATACGGTTTTCGGCCCTGATTTTGAACCCGTAATGGAGCTTACCTATAAGTACGGCTGCGACCCGACCTTTATCTGCGAATCGGCGGGAACACAGGCGGAAGACGCAAAGAAAATGAAGGATTACTATTTATCACTTAAAAAATAAAGAGGTGTTACCATGATATGGCACAGTACCGCTTGCGACGGGATACTTCGCGAGTTAGAGGTTGATGATAAAAAGGGACTGCCTAACGGCGTTGCCGAAATGCGGCTTGAACAGAACGGCAGAAATATTATCGCAAGCGTTGATAAGCCGACCTATTTTAAAAGATTTTTATCTCAGCTTAAAAGCAAGACCGTAATTGCACTTATTGTTATCGCATTGCTTTCATTTGCGGTTTCGTTAATGTATAAAGAAGCAGACTTTTTTGCGCCACTGCTTATTGTAGCTATCGTGCTCATAAACGCCGCGATAAGCGCATATCATCTGCATAACTGCGACAATGCGCTTGACAGTATGAAGAGCATTACAAACCCCTCTGTTACGGTCCTGAGAGAGGGCATTGTGCGAACAGTCGACTCCTCGCTTTTAGTCCCGGGAGACATAATATTGCTCGAGACGGGCGACTTTATATCGGCAGATGCAAGGATAATAGAATCAAACGAGCTTCGCTGTAACGAGTCTATGCTAACGGGCGATGAAATACCCGTAGAAAAGAACGGGGACGAGGTTTTCGAGGATATAACCGCCGTAGAAAATCGTTCAAATATGGTATTTTCGGGCACAAGCGTTGTACACGGCAACGCTAAAGCGGTTGTAGTAGCCACGGGGCTTAACACCGAAATCGGAAGAACCTCGGCTATCCTGCAGCAGACGGGCGAGAAATCACTCCCCCTTGAAGGCGAGCTTGACAGCATAGGCAAAATAGTGAATATTATCATTCTCAGCATTTGCCTTATTGTTTTTATAATCGGAATGGTGCTGAATTTCAACAGCGGAAATTTTGCTTCTACAACCCTTAAAATGCTCATGAACGCGGTCGCGCTCGCTGTAGCGGCTATTCCCGAGGGGCTTCCCGCGATTGCCACTATTGTAATAGCAATCGGTATAAAGCGTATTTTTGAGGATAAAATTATCATCAAGGATTCGGAGGCTTTAGAATTGCTCGGAAAGACAAATGTTATCTGCGCGGATAAAACGGGAGTGCTTACACGCAATAAAATGCAGTTATGCAAAATATTTGACGGCGATAAGCTAACCGATTTGGAAAATGAGCCTACCGGCGAAAAAACGGCGCTTGTGCTTAAGCTTGCGACCGCCTGCTCAACCCTTAAGAACGATTCTACAGAGGACGCGATTAAAAATGCCTGTCTGGCGTACAACTCTATGTCAGAAAAGGATATAGAAAGCCTTTTTCCGAAGCTGGCGGTTATACCGTTTGACTCTGAGCGTAAGACGATGACGGTTATCACAATGATAAATGAAAAGCCCTTTGCTATTGTAAAGGGCGCGCCTGAAATCGTTGTGCCCAACTGCGTTGGTTGTAAAAATGAGGCAATATTAAAGCTCAACGATACCCTTGCGGACGAAGCGCTCAGAATTGTAGCTATAGCGATGCGCCCGCTCGATAATATTCCCGCGAATCCCAACCCCGAGGATATTGAGCGAACTCTTACCTTTGTTGGCCTGTTAGGACTTTACGATCCTCCGCGCGACTCGGTTATAGAGGATATAAAAACCTGCGAGCGGGCGGGAATTAAAACTGTTATGATTACTGGCGACAATCTTACTACTGCTTGCTCTGTTGCTCGCAGAATAGGCATTTTAAAGGATAGCGACAAGGCCGTTACAGGCGATGAGCTTGCCGAAATGAGTGATGAGGAATTAACTGCTTCGATTTCGGATTATACGGTTTTCGCCAGAGTTTCTCCCAATGATAAGCTGCGTATTGTAAAGGCGTTAAAGGAGTCGGGAAATATTGTTACCGTAACGGGCGACAGTATTCATGACGGCGACGCCCTCGCCGCCGCCGATGTCGGTTGTGCAATAGGGAAATTCGGTGCGGATGTTGCGAAGGGCAGTGCAGATATTGTTATATCCAATAACCGCTTTGATTCGATTGTCTGTGCCGTAAGGGAAAGCCGCGGACTTTTTGACAATATAAAAAAATCGGTGTATTATCTGTTTTCCTGCAACTTTGCGGAGCTTATAACAATACTTTTCGGAATGATTATCTTCTCTGATATGCCGCTTGCCGCGGTACAGCTTTTGTGGATTAATCTGCTGACCGATTGCGCCCCCGCCATTTCGCTTAGTATGGAAAGGGCGGAGGATTCGGCTATGAGGCGCAAGCCATATACTACTCTCGGGAAAATCTTTGATTTAGGAGCCGTAGCCTCAATAGCGCTTCAAAGCATATTTATCGCCGTTATGACACTCATTGCGTTTTCGGTAGGGGAGAAAACGGGCGAGGCTGACGCTGTGACAATGGCGTTCGCGGTACTCGGTATGTCGCAGATTTTCCATTGCTATAACAGCAAGCTCGAGGGAACGCTTATCAGCAAAAGGCTTTTTTCAAACAGACTTTTAAACCTTGCCGCCGCGCTTACCCTTTTTATAATTATTTTCTTGGTACTCACTCCCGCAGGCTATGTTTTCGGAATGACAACCCTTACATTTAAACAGTTTGCGTTATCGTTACTGCTTTCATTCCTTATCGTTCCTATGTGTGAAGTAATTAAGCTCGTTAAACGTATTCTCTCAAAGTAAGAGGTGTTTCAGGTGGAAAAAATTGAAAGCTTCAGAATAAATCATTTAAAGCTTCTGCCCGGGCTTTATGTTTCAAGAAAGGATAAAAGGGACGGGATTACGGTTACAACCTTTGATTTAAGAATAACTGCGCCTAACAGAGAGCCTGTTATAGATATGCCCGCGCTCCATACAATAGAGCACCTCGGAGCGACCTTTCTTCGCTCGGGCGATAAAAAGGACAGTATTGTTTATTTCGGACCTATGGGCTGCAGAACGGGCTTTTACCTTGTTATGTTCGGTAATTTACGTTCGGAGGACGTATTTTCGCCGGTTTGCGATATGTGCGATTTCATTATTTCCTACGAGGGTGACATTCCCGGGGCAACGCCCGCTGAATGCGGAAATTACTCCGAACAAAATCTTAATATGGCAAAATACTATATCGGAAAATACAGGGAAAGCCTTTTAAACTACAGGCGCTTTACCTATCCCGAATAAAAGGGCGGATATATTAATGGACATAAAAGTTGGCGACAGGCTTTTGATGAAAAAAAAGCACCCCTGCGGCGCGGATACCTTTACTGTAACAAGAATAGGTATGGATTTTCGCTTAAGATGCGACGGCTGCGGAAGAGAGGTAATGGTGCCGAGGGTTAAGGCGGAAAAGAGCCTTAAAAAAATAATCAGGGCGGACGGAGAAGAATAATGTTTGATAAGCTTGAAACGGTTGTAAACCGTTATGAACAGATATCGGTGGAGTTATCCCGTCCCGAGACGGCGGGAGATAACCTGCTTTTCACGAAATTGATGAAGGAGCACGCGGAGCTTACACCGATAGTTGAAAAATACCGCGAGTATACGGCGGCTAAGACCTCTGAAAAAGAGGCACTTGAAATACTCTCCGAAAGCGGTCTTGACAAGGATTTTAAGGAGCTTGCCGAGGAGGAGCTTAAAACCGCTAAGGCGGATATTGAAAGATGCTCCGAGGAACTTAAAATCCTGCTTCTCCCAAAAGACCCGAACGACGAGAAAAACGTTATCGTGGAGATCCGCGGCGGCGCGGGCGGCGAGGAGGCGGCGCTTTTCGCGGGCACGCTTTACAGAATGTATACAATGTATTCCGAGTCAAAACGCTGGAGCATTGAGGTTATAAACGCTAACGAAACCGAGCTCGGCGGTTATAAGGAAATCGTGTTTATGATAGAGGGCGCCGGGGCATATTCACGCCTAAAATACGAAAGTGGAGTTCACCGTGTTCAGAGAGTACCCGACACCGAAACTCAGGGGCGTATTCATACCTCGACCGTCACCGTCGCGGTACTGCCCGAGGCGGAGGATGTGGAATTGGAAATCAACCCCGCCGACCTTAAAATAGATACCTTCCGTTCATCGGGCGCCGGGGGTCAGCATATTAACAAGACCTCCTCGGCTATAAGAGTTACCCATATTCCGACAGGCACGGTGGTTGAATGTCAGGACGAGCGGAGCCAGTATAAAAATAAGGATAAAGCCCTTAAAATTCTGCGCTCTCGCCTGCTTGACGCGGCACAGAGAGAACACGACGAGGCGATAGCCTCCGACCGTAAATCGCAGGTAGGAACGGGTGACAGGAGCGAGAGAATCCGTACCTACAACTATCCGCAGGGACGGGTCACCGACCACAGAATAGGGCTTACGCTTTATAAGCTTGAACAGATTTTAAACGGCGACCTTGACGAGGTTGTGGACGCGCTCACAACATATTACAGAACCGAAGCGTTAAAGGCGGAAAACGAGGGATAATTTTAATGCTGACAAAAAGGCTTAAAGCCGACGAAAAGGGCATAGAACACGCGGCGGAAATACTAAAGGAGGGCGGAATCGTTGCAATCCCGACCGAGACGGTATACGGACTTGCTGCGTCCGCATATGATGAAAACGCCGTGAAAAAGGTTTTTCTTGCTAAGGGCAGACCGCAGGACAATCCTCTTATTGTCCATATTGCAGATTTAGAGGATCTAAAAACGGTTGCAAGGGATATTCCCGATTCGGCATACATTGCGGCTCAAAAGTTCTGGCCCGGACCTCTTACAATGATTTTTAAGCGCACCGATAAAGTTCCCGCAAGCGTTTCGGCGGGGCTTGATACCGTGGCTGTCAGAATGCCGTCCGACAAAACGGCGCGGGCGATAATTAAAAAAAGCGTTCCGCTTGCCGCACCTTCCGCTAATACTTCGGGAAGGCCTAGCCCTACCTCGGCGCAGTACGTTATAGACGACCTTGTCGGCAAAATTGACGCTGTCGTAATGTCTGGCGACTGTGAGGTGGGGGTTGAATCAACCGTTATTACGCTTGTTACAAACCCGCCGCGCCTGTTAAGACCGGGGGCGGTAACGCTTGAGGAGTTAAAGGAAATTTTTCCCGATATTATTGTCGATAAGGCGGTGCTTGCGGAGCCTGAAAAAGGTGAGAAGGTTTCTTCACCGGGTATGAAATACAAGCATTATGCCCCGAAAACCGAAACCTATCTCGTAGAGGGCAGTTCGGAGAGATTTGCGGAATTTGTCAATTCAAAGGAAAACGCCGCCGCGATCTGCTTTTATGAGGAAGAAGACAAGATAACCGTACCAAAGCTTTGCTACGGTACTGCGAGCGACGAAGCTACCCTTGCGCACAGCGTTTTTTCGGTTTTGCGTAGAGCGGACGGTCTCGGCGTTCAGGCAATTTACGTCCACGCGCCCTCAAAAAGCGGAGTGGGGCTTGCGGTTTATAACCGACTTGTCCGCGCGGCAGCATTCAGGGTGATTAAGCTATGAGTATTGTGATAGGACTAACAGGGCCGACAGGCTCGGGTAAGAGCAGTGCGTCAGGCATTGCCGAGAATTTCGGTTTTCAGGTAATCGACTGTGACAAGACCGCAAGAAAAGCCACAGAAAAGGGAACAAAGGGCTTAAATGCGCTTGTTTTGGTTTTCGGAGAGGAAATTTTACTGCCTGACGGCTCACTTAACCGAAAAGCGCTTGCCGCTAAGGCTTTCAATGATAAGCAAAGTACAGATCTACTCAATAAAACCATTTTGCCGTATATTGCGGATATAGTAATAAAACAGGCGGCGGGGCGGGATACCCTGCTTGACGCACCCACCCTTTTTGAGAGCGGAATTAATAAAATATGTAATAAAACAATTGCGGTTTTAGCCGATAAAGATATAAGGCTTAAGCGAATAATCGCTCGGGATAATCTAACACTAAAAGAGGCAGAGACCCGTTTAAACGCGGGCAAAGACGAGGAGTTTTACCGACAGCGCGCGAATTATGTTTTATACAATAACGGCGACGAGAACGCGTTTTTAAAACGCTTTTCCGATATATTAAAGGAAATTACGGGAGGTAATTTTAAATGTCAGACAAATCAAAATCAGAGGAATTAAAGGAAAGCCTTTTTTATAAGCGCAAAAACGGCAGACTTGTATCAAGCGAGGAAACCTTAAAAAAGGCGGACGAATATTGCGAGGGATATAAAAGCTTTCTTGATAATGCTAAAACCGAGCGCGAGGCGGTGAAGACCGCAGTTGCTATGGCAGAGGAAAAGGGCTTTACCGAGTTTGTTTACGGCAGGAAGTATAACGCCGGAGATAAGGTTTATATTAACAACCGCGGCAAGACTTTAGCTTTGGCGGTTATCGGAAAAGAACCGGTAGAGCAAGGAGTTAATATAACTGCGGCGCATATCGACTCGCCCCGCCTTGATTTAAAGCCCAATCCGCTTTATGAGGATCTTGAATTAGCGCTTTTTAAAACCCACTATTACGGCGGAATCAAGAAATATCAATGGACTACAGTACCGCTTGCTCTCCACGGCGTTTTCGCATTAAAGGACGGCACGGTTAAGGAGGTATCTATCGGTGAAAAGGACAATGAGCCTAAGTTTGTTATCAACGACCTTTTGCCGCATTTAGCCTCCGAGCAGATAAAGCGCCCCTTAAACGAGGGAATTAAAGGGGAGGAATTAAACGTCCTTGTAGGCAGCCACCCCTTTAAGGACGATAAGGGAAGCGAGCTTGTAAAGCTAAATATCTTAAAGCTTTTAAATGAAAAATACGGCATTACCGAGGAGGATTTCCTTTCTGCCGAATTAGAGCTTGTTCCTGCGGCTAAGTCCTGCGACATTGGCTTTGACCGTTCGCTTATCGGCTCCTACGGCCAGGACGACCGCGTTTGCGCCTATCCCGCGCTCACCGCCGTTTTAGAGGTTGAAAACCCGAAAAAAACCGCGCTTGCGATTCTCACCGATAAGGAGGAGATAGGCTCGGTCGGCAACACGGGGCTTGAATCCGACTTTTTACGCTTTGTTATAGGCGACCTTGCAAAAATGCAGGAGGGCGACGTAACGAAGGCGCTCAGAAATTCAAAGTGCCTTTCCGCAGATGTTAACGCGGGGATAGACCCGACCTTTCAGGACGTTATGGAGCGCAAAAACGCCTCTTTCTTAAATTACGGCGTTGTCGTTACCAAATATACAGGCTCAAGAGGAAAGTCGGGTACCTCCGACGCTTCTGCGGAGTATGTCGCCGAGGTTCGTTCAATGCTTGATAATGCGGGTGTTATCTGGCAGACCGGTGAACTCGGAAAGGTTGATATAGGCGGCGGCGGTACTGTCGCAATGTTTATCGCAAATATGGGGGTTGATGTGGTTGACCTTGGCGTTCCCGTACTTTCAATGCACGCGCCTTTTGAGACTACCGCTAAGTTCGACGTATATATGTGCTACAGGGCAATGTATGAATTTATGAAGTAGCATCATGTCCGCTTTCACATATACTGTTAATGACTCGGGTCGGATAATTAAAAAGGAATGTGAAGTCTACTGTTAATGTTGATTGAGGAAGTGGGTCAATGTCCGATCGGACAATAGCGGCTATCGCAACTCCGCTGGGCGAAAGCTCTATAGGCGTTATAAGAATTTCGGGTGAGTCGGCGCTTGGTATTGCCGATAAGGTGTTTTTTGCCTTTAACGGTGAAATGCTCTCGGATTTGGCGGGTTACCGCGCGGCATACGGAGAAATAAAGGACGGAGAAAGGGTGCTGGACGACGCAGTTGCCCTTGTTTTCCGCGCGCCTAAAAGCTATACAGGGGAGGATGTTGTCGAAATTTCGGTGCACGGGGGCAGAATTTTGCTTCGAGAGGTATTGAGATTAATACTTAAAAACGGCGCATTTTCCGCCGAGGCGGGGGAATTTACAAAGCGTGCCTTTTTAAACGGTAAGACAGACCTTACAAGGGCGGAAAGCGTTATGGGGCTTATCTCCGCAAAATCCGAGGCACAGCTCCGCCTCTCCCGCGCCGCCCATATGGGCAAGGTAGGGGAGAAAATAGAGGAAATAGAGGGGGATTTGGTGGCGGCAGACGCATCTATCGCCGCCTTTTCCGACTACCCCGACGAGGATATTGAGGGGCTGGATTACGAAAACTTCCTTACAATGCTTGAAAATGCCCGAAATTCGCTTAAAAAAATGCTCTCGACCTATGACGCGGGCAGAATTTTAAGGGAAGGCATAGATACCGCGATTGTCGGAAAGCCGAATGTGGGAAAATCCACACTTATGAATATGTTAAGCGGCGCGGAGCGCTCTATTGTTACAGAGGTTGCGGGGACTACCCGCGACATTATTGAAGAAACCGTGACGGTAGGGGATATTGTTTTGCGCCTTGCCGATACTGCGGGTATACACGATACCGACGATACCGTTGAAAGCATTGGCGTTGACCGCGCGAAACAGAGAATTGAAACCGCTGGGCTTATACTGGCGGTGTTCGACTGCACAAAACCGCACGATAAGGACGATTATACGCTTATTGAAAATATACGCGGTAAAAAAGTTATAGTTATAATAAATAAAACCGATCTGTCTTGCAAGCTCGACAAATCGGTTTTTGAGGGCTTTAAAATTGTGGAAACCTCGGCGAAAAAGGGGGACGGCTACGAAAGGCTCTCTGACGCAATCGCTGAAGTTGCGGGAACAGCCGACCTTGACCCCGACAGCGCGGTGCTTTTAAACGAGCGCCAGCGCGACTGCGCCGTAAGAGCGCTTGACGGTGTAAATGAAGCGATAAACGCGCTGAAATGCGGTTGTACTATGGACGCGGTTGGCGTTTGCGTGGATGACGCGCTTGCCGCCCTTTTCGAGCTTACGGGCAAGCGGGTGACAAATGAGGTCACCGATGAAATTTTTCGCCGATTCTGTGTGGGCAAATAAATTATATTTATCCGTCATAATCCTCGATTGCCTGTTCGGCTTCCTCACGGGTGGGGAAGGCTATGCCGCTTTCGAGGATTTTTATATCCTCAGGCGGGAGGTCATCAAGCACAATATCGCCGTAAACCGCCGCTAAATCCTTGTCGTTGTAAAGCGCAACGCTGTTGCCGTATGCCTTTAAAACCCAGCTTGACGGCTCGTAATCGCGGTTTTTGGCGGCAAAGCCCGCGGTTATCAAAATTATCACCGCGGCTATGGTTAATACTATCGCGGTTATTATTATATTTCGCTGTTGTGTTCTGCTCATATCACACCTTCTTTATTTTATTTTTGGCATAAATATATGTTTTATTCAAATAATGCTGTTAATGCGGCGAAAAATATGATATACTGTATTATATACAAAATTTCGGACGGTGTTAAAGAATGGATTTAAAAGAAGAAGCATTAAAAAAGCATTACGAATGGCAGGGGAAAATCGAGGTTGTTTCGCGCACCTCGGTTAAGAATGCCAAAGATTTATCGATTGCGTATACCCCCGGCGTAGCACAGCCCTGTCTTGAAATAGAAAAGGATTATAATAAATCCTTTGAGCTGACCCGAAGGGCAAACCTTATCGCCGTTGTAACCGACGGTTCGGCGGTTTTGGGACTCGGCAACATAGGACCCGAGGCAGGTATGCCCGTAATGGAGGGCAAGTGCGTGCTGTTTAAGGAGTTCGCAGGGGTTGACGCGTTCCCGATTTGCGTTCGCTCTAATGATGTGGACGAGATTGTTGACACGGTTTACAGAATTTCGGGCAGCTTCGGAGGTATAAACTTAGAGGATATTGCCGCGCCGCGCTGTTTTGAAATTGAAAAAAAGCTTAAAGAACGCTGTGATATCCCCGTATTCCACGATGACCAGCACGGCACGGCTATCTGTGTTGCGGCGGCGGTCACAAACGCCCTTAAAATAACGGGCAAAAAGCTTCCCGATATTAAATGCGTAATCAACGGCGCGGGAGCGGCGGGAACGGCTATTGGCGAATTACTTTTAAAATTAGGGCTTAAAAACCTTATTATGTGTGATAAGTCTGGCGCGATTTATAAGGGTATGGAGGGTCTCAGCCCCGCCCATACGGAGCTTAGCTTAAAGACTAACCCGAACGGTGAAAAGGGAAGTCTTGCGGACGTAATGAAAAACGCTGATGTGTTTATCGGCGTGTCTGCTCCTAATATCGTAACTAAAGAAATGGTGGCTTCTATGAATAAGGGCGCGGCGGTCTTCGCTATGGCAAACCCCGTTCCCGAAATAATGCCGGACGAGGCTAAAAAAGGCGGTGCGGCTGTTGTAGGCACAGGTCGTTCCGACTTCCCGAATCAGATTAACAATGTTCTGGCGTTCCCGGGTATTTTCCGCGGCGCGCTTGATGTGAGAGCGTCCGACATTAACGAGGAAATGCAGATGGCGGCGGTTTACGCGCTGGCAGGGCTTGTAAGCGATGATGAGCTTAACGAGGAGTACATTCTGCCCAAGGCGTTTGATGAAAGAATAGCCCCCGCGGTAGCTAAAGCCGTCGCAAAGGCGGCAAGGGAGTCGGGTGTAGCAAGGCTTTAAAAAACATCGGGCTTTATTCCGATAAGCAGAAGCACCGCGGTCGCCGCCATAACCGCAAAGGACGAATACTTTTTTGTAAGCTTTATTTTAAACTCGGCGGGTTCTATGTCTTTGCCCTTAAAGTCGGTGACGGTGCGTTGGAGCGAGGCAAGAAGCGAAGCGTCGCCAAAGCTTGAAAGGGTAACGGTGTTTTTAGCTCCCATACCGCAGCTTATAACGGGGGTATGGCTTGCCTTGAAGGCTTTAAGCGCCGCTGTGTTTCGGTCCTCGCATATTCCTATTATTCCGTCGGGAAAAACCTGATTGTCAAAACGGTCGGTATCGTCTATAAAAACGGCGATACCGCTTTTTAATTTAATATCGGTCTTTTTGTACTCGCTTACAACCGTAAATCTCCCATCCACAGAGCTTACCGCCTTGTCCGAGATATAGTCGGCTCCGTATCCGCTTAAAATTTCAATAATTTCCTTTTCGACCGCGCTTTTTCTCCCCGAAAAAAGTATCACCATTTTTTTCACCCTATGGGTTATTATTTGCAGAGCAGCTTGATTTATTATTGCGATTAAGATATTGAATTTCATATTTTAATAATTTATAATATTGTACGGGTGATGAATGATGAGGGGAATTTTATCGAAGCGTTTAAGAGAGTGCCGAAAAAAGAGAAGTAAGCAAATAAAAAAGCCGCCTTGTTGGGCGGCTTTAATAAAGCTTACTGTTACGCGCTAAGGTAATATCTTACAAGAGACTGCAAGAGGGTGTCGCGGTCGATTTTTCTTATAAGATTGCGCGCGTTGTTATGAGTGGTGATATAGGTCGGGTCTTCGGATAGGATATAACCGACTATCTGATTTATGGGATTGTAGCCCTTTTCCTTAAGCGCGTCATACACCAAGGTCAGTATGTTTCTGATTTCCTGCTCGGTCTGGTCGCCGATTGAAAAGGTCATTGTTCTGTCGTTCATCTATAACACCTCTCTTATAGTATTAATTATATTCTATACCTTTTCTCAGAAAAGTGCAAGTATTATTTTCTAAGCTCAGCACCGGTTTTTTCAAGATTGCCTATTATCGAGGCGCTTACAGTCTCGATTTCTTTGTCTGTAAGGGTGCTGTCCGCCGAGCGGAGCCATACGCTGTAGGCTACGCTCTTTTTGCCCTCGGGAATCTGGGAGCCTGAATACACATCAAACAGCTCTATTCTTTCAAGCAGTCTGCCCGCGCCCTTTGTGATGGCCTTTTCGAGTGTGCCCACGGGAAAATCGGCGTCACAGAGCATTGCGAAGTCGCGCTCAACCGCGGGGAACTTAGGCAGGGGCTTGTAAAGAGTTTTGCGCTTGTTGATATTAAGCAGAATATCAAGCTTGATTTCGGCAACATACACGCGGCAGTCGATTCCGTAAGCGGCGGCAACGGTCGGGTGAACCTCGCCGAAGACAGCGGCGGGGGTGTTGTTCGCCTTGACAAGCGCCTGTCTTCCCGGGTGGAGATAGGGCTCGGCACTTCTCTCGTACTGGGTATGAGCTCCGCAAAGCCTCATTACACCCTCTATTATGCCCTTTAGGGTGAAGAAATCTTCATCCTTTCCGTAAATTCCTATCGATAGGGTGGGGAGCTCGTCGGGCTGTTCGGTAATCGGTAAAGCTTTCGGAACAAAACGCTTTGAGGCTTCAAAAAATCTTCCTTCGGTAATCTTGCGGTTAATGTTGGTTGCAAGTACTGTAAGCATACTTGTAGTAAGCTGGGTGCGCATTGTGGAATACTCATCGCCCAAAGGATTGATTATCTTAATCTGATTTCTTCTTTCATCGTTTTCGGGGAGTAAGAGGGTATCAAGCGCCGAAGAGCCGATAAAGGAGTAGGTAGCGATTTCCCTTGCCCCCGCACTTATAAGGAAGTCCTTGATTTTATCGGTCTTAATGCGCTCGGGCAGTTTTTTACCGCGTACAACCTCGCCGCGCATCGGCTTACCGACAATGTGGTCATAGCCGTAAATACGCATAACCTCCTCCGCAAGGTCGGCGCGCCCCTCAATATCGTCACGGATTGAGGGCACTTTAACCGTAAGCTCCTTGCCGTTTGCGGTTGTAGGCAGACCTAAGCTGTTTAAAATGGAAACAATCTTCTCGTCGGGAACCGTAACGCCGATAAGGTCCATAATCTTATCGGTGGTGACATTGATAACCCGCTCCTCGGGCAAACCGTTATTAAGGTCGATTGCCCCGTCGATAATGTCGCCCGCGTCAAGCTCGCAAATAAGCTGTAGCGCCCGCTCGGAGGCGTACTCGACATTCATAATGTCAACCCCGCGCTCATATCTACCGCTCGCCTCGGTGCGGATACCTAAAGCCCGTCCCGTGTGGCGGATATTGTCACGGCGGAACTTTGCCGATTCAAGGAACAAATCGGTTGTGTCGCTCTCAATCTCCGATTCCTTGCCGCCCATAATTCCCGCAAGGCAGGAGGGCTGTTCGCCGTCCGCGATTACAAGCATATCAGGCGTCAGGTTATGCTCGGTGCCGTCAATGGTGGTGATGCTCTCGCCGTCCTCGGCGTTGCGGACGATTATTTTATGACCCCTTATGTCGTTGTAGTTAAAGGCGTGCATCGGCTGACCTGTTTCAAGCATAACGAAATTTGTAATATCGACTATGTTGTTAATCGGTCTCATACCCGCGGCGGTGATAGCCTTTTTCATCCAGTCGGGGGATTCCTTTATTCTAAGGTTTTTAACCACTCTGCCGATGTATCGCGGGCAGAGGTCAAAATTTTCAACCTCAATGCTTATATAGTCGGATACACTTCCGCCGACAGTTTTATATTCGGGTGTAGGGGCTGTGAATTTTGTGCCTAATACCACCGAAATTTCCTTTGCAACACCTAAAAAGCAGTTGCAGTCAGGGCGGTTTGCGGTGATTTTAAAATCGATAATGTAATCATTTAAACCTAAAACCTCACGCATATCAGTACCGGGTTTCGGCTCACCCTTTAAAATAAGTATGCCGTTTACTTCGGCACCTTCGTAGTCTGCTTCGGTAAGGCATAATTCGCCGCCCGAGCAGAGCATACCGTTGGACTCTACTCCGCGGAGCTTGCCGGCTACAATGTGCGCGCCGTTAGGCAGGTAGCTGTCATCAAGCGCGGCGGGGACATAATCACCTTCGTGAATATTTTGCGCGCCTGTTACAATCTGGACAGGCTCTGCCGCTCCCACATCCATTTGGCAAATCTGCAAATGGTCGGAATTTTCGTGAGGGGTGATTTTAATAATCTTCGCGGCGACAACATTTTTAATATTTTCGCCTTGCTTTTCTATGTCCTCAACCTCGAAGCCCGCCATTACCATACGGTCGCAAAGCTCCTCGGGAGATACATTTATATCAACATAATTCTTTAAGTGATTAAGTGAAATCTTCATTAACTATCCCTCCTTAAAATTGCTCAAGAAAACGCTTGTCATTCTCGAAGAGAAGACGGATATCGCTTATCTT
The DNA here is from genome assembly GCA_900547445.1 of uncultured Oscillospiraceae bacterium. Classification (GTDB taxonomy): domain Bacteria; phylum Bacillota; class Clostridia; order Oscillospirales; family Acutalibacteraceae; genus UBA737. The sequence goes on from URGJ01000004.1 coordinate 59,986, forward strand.
GTAGCGGGTGGTGGTGATGCGGTCAATGCCTATTCCGAAGGCAAAGCCCGAATACTCCTCGGGGTCAATCCCGCAGGAGCGAAGCACATTCGGGTGTACCATACCCGCGCCCAAAATCTCAATCCAGCCGGCGCCCTTGCATACTCTGCAGCCCTTGCCGCCGCACTCACTGCAGGAAACATCAACCTCAACGCTGGGCTCTGTAAAGGGGAAGAAGGAGGGGCGGAAGCGCACCTTGGTGTCCTTTCCGTAAATCTCGTGGGCGAACTGCTCAAGCACGCCCTTAAGATCGCACATAGTAATGCCCTTGTCTACCACAAGACCCTCAAGCTGGTGGAAAACAGGGGAGTGGGTTGCGTCCACCTCGTCTGCTCTGTAAACTCTGCCGGGGCAGATGACGCGGATAGGGGGCTTGCGGTTTTCCATTGTTCTAATCTGCGCGGCGGAGGTCTGGGTTCTTAAAAGCAGATTTTCAGCAAGGTAAAATGTATCCTGCATATCGCGGGCGGGGTGGTCGGCAGGAACATTTAAACACTCAAAATTGTAGTGGTCGGTCTCAACCTCGGGGCCGTCCACAACATCAAAGCCCATAGACTGGAAAATGTCGATCATATCGTTTACAACATGGCTTAGTGGGTGAAGTCCGCCCGTTTTAACCTCTTTCGCGGGCATTGTAATATCAATAGTCTCGGCTTTAAGCTTAAGTTCGGTCGCCTTTGCCTTTAAATCGGTTTTCTTTTCGGCGATAAGCCCTTCAAGCCTTTGCTTAGCCTCGTTTACAAGCTGACCCATAGCGGGTCTTTCCTCGGGGGAAAGGGAGCCCATCTGTTTTAGCACAGCGGTAAGCTCGCCCTTTTTGCCTAAGTATTTTACCCTTAAATTTTCAATTTCGCTTTCGTCTGCCGCCGCCTTAAGGGCGCTTTCGGCAGCCGCTTTTATCTGTTCAAGCTTTTCCTTCATAAAATAACCTCCGTAAAAAAATAAACTCCGTCCCAAATAACAGGACGAAGCGTTAAAATCTCCGCGGTACCACCCGTTTTTTCGCTCAAAGAGCAAACACTCCCTAGGCTGTAACGGTGCCAACCGTCGCCGCCTACAGGAAAACTCGTTCAGCGGCGCTGCTCAAAAGGGAACTTCGGAAAAAGCCTTGCATATCCTCGCTTTCAGCCGGGGCGAAGACTCTCTGAAAGAAGATTAAAGCCTACTTTCCTTTATCGGCGCATTTTAGATTATAATATCATTCCATTAAAAAAAAGTCAAGATTTTTTGCGAAAATTGTTTGATATAAGCTTAAAAAGTGGTAAAATATAAATAATTTGATTTGGGAAGTGTTTTTATGAGCGAAAATTTAAAGGAGCAGGCATATAACGCCGCGTTGGAGATTATAGAGACCGCGGGACTTAAAGAGGGGCAGGTTTTGGTTGTCGGCTGTTCCACAAGCGAGATTTTGGGCGCGCGTATCGGCACGGACTCCTCGCCCGATACCGCGAAAGAGGTTTTTGACGGTATTTATAAGGCGGCAGAGGAAAAGGGCGTGTTTTTGGCGGCTCAGTGCTGTGAGCATTTAAACCGTGCGATTATTACCGAGCGCGCCGCAGTACCTTATGCCGACATTGTAAATGTTGTGCCTTTTCCTAAAGCGGGCGGCTCTTTTGCGACTGCGGCGTATGCAAAATTCAGCGAGCCTGTGGCATTAGAGGAAATCCGCGCCGACGCGGGGCTTGACATAGGCTTTACAATGATAGGTATGCACCTAAAAAAGGTGGCTGTCCCCGTAAGGCTTAAAAATAACCGTATTGGTCAGGCTACCGTTTTGGCGGCAAGGGTAAGACCGAAATTTATCGGCGGCGACCGCGCGCATTACGATGATGATTTGAAATAGTCTTTATACGGAGTGATGTGGGTTGTGTAGGGACAGGCGTTCTCTACTCTCCGTTATGCAATCTTTGAAATGCCTCAAACCTGTTTGCGCTCATGCCGCGCAGGCACCCCATTTCTGTGCGGACAGAAATGGGGGAAAGAGCCGTCGGGAACCCTTTCGATCGGGTTCCCGAACCCTCCTGAACGACAAAAGGGGCGTATCCCCTTTTGAAACCCCTTTCTATCAATCTGCCTTTTGTTAAACCGTAGGGCAGGAGCAAGTGTCCCTCTACGCTGTCAAATTTAGTTTTTCTCGTTCTAACATCTAACTTCTAATATCTAACATCTAAAACGGAGGGCATCCTTGACCGTCCGTTTAGAAATTATGCGGGATGATCTGGGCATCATCCCCTACGCATATTCAATTAGCTTGTGTAGGGGACGATGCCCAGATCATCCCGTTTAATGTCTGACAAAACAATTCCCGCTTGACAAATTGCACCGAATGGTTTATCATTAAATAAAACGATAAACGCGTTGAAGGGGATAAGTAGTCCTGTGACTGTGCTTTAAGAGAGAAGATGGTTGGTGCGAATCTTCGGCGGTCTATAGATGAAGCTACCCTTAAGCGGCTCCCGAAAGGGTTGACGGAGGTCTCCGTTAAAGGACAAAGGTATATTTGTACCGTTGAGTGCGGAATTTTTATTCCGAATTAGGGTGGTAACACGGATTTTATTCGTCCCGAATGTCATTATGGCGTTCGGGACTTTATTATTTGAAGGAGGACATACATATGAAATACGAAATACTTAAATTATTGGCGCGCAATGCGAAATACACAGCCGAGGACATTGCCGTAATGTTAGGCTCTGACGAAAAAACGGTCGAAAACGAGATTAAACAGCTCGAAAAGGACGGACTTGTTAAGGGCTACAAGGCGATAATTGACTGGCAGAAGGTGGAAAACCCCTATGTTTCGGCGATAATCGAATTGAATGTTGTCCCTAAAGCGGGGCTTGGCTTTGAAGAGGTTGCGGAAAAGATAATGAAGTATGACGAGGTGGAGTCGGTCTACCTTATGTCGGGCGTGTATGACCTTAACGTTGTCGTAAAGGCTAAAACCCTTCAGGACATCGCCCGCTTTGTGGCAAGGGAGCTTGCAACTATTGATTCCGTAACCTCTACTACTACCCATTTTGTTCTACGCCGTTATAAGGAAATGGATGTGGAGCTTGTAAGCGAGGAAGACGACGACAGGGGGCAGTTCTTTATATGATAGACTATTCCAAGGTTTTAAACCCCACGGTTACCGATATAAAGCCGTCGGGCATAAGAAAATTTTTCGATATTGCCGCCACGATGGAGAATGTCATTTCCCTAGGGGTTGGCGAGCCTGATTTCCAGACCCCGTGGCAGATTAGAAAGGCGGGTATAACCTCCCTTGAAAAGGGTAAGACCAAGTATTCCTCAAACTGGGGCATTATGCAGCTTAGAACCGCGATTTCAGGCTATATGGAGCGCAAATTCGGCGTTAAATACAGGCAAGATGAGGAAATTTTAGTCACCGTCGGGGGCAGTGAGGCAATAGACGGCTGTATAAGAGCGGTGGTGTCACCGGGCGACGAGGTTATAATCCCCCAGCCGAGCTATGTCTGCTATGAGCCGATAACCCGCCTTGCGGGCGGCGTTCCCGTTATAATTGAGACCAAAGCCGAGAATGATTTTAAGGTCACACCCGAGGAGCTTAAAAATGCGATAACCGACCGCACAAAGCTGCTTATACTGCCTTACCCCTGCAACCCAACAGGTGCTATAATGGAAAGGGAAGACCTTGAAAGAATAGCGGCGGTGCTTAAGGACACAAATATACTTGTTCTCTCCGACGAGATTTACGCCGAGCTTACCTTTAGCGGTAAACGCCACGCTTCACCAGCGTCTATAGAGGGAATGTGGGAAAGAACAATCACTGTAAATGGCTTTTCAAAGTCATTTTCAATGACGGGCTGGCGTTTGGGCTTTGCCTGCGGACCGAGAGAGATAATGGACCAAATAACCAAAATTCACCAGTACGCGATAATGTGCGCCCCGACCACCTCCCAGTATGCCGCAATAGAAGCGCTTAACAACTGTGACGAGGATGTTCAGCATATGGTTAAGGAGTACGATATGCGCCGCCGTATGATGGTTTCGGGCTTTAATAAAATAGGGCTAATATGCCGTGAGCCTCGCGGTGCCTTTTACGCCTTCCCAAGCATTAAGAGCACGGGAATGACAAGCGAGGAATTCTGCGAAAAGCTGCTTTACAGCAAAAATGTAGCGGTAGTTCCCGGTACTGCGTTCGGCGACAGCGGCGAGGGCTTTATCCGCGCGTCCTACTGTTATTCGGTTGAGCACATCAAAGAGGCAATAAGCCGCATAGGGGAATTTTTAAAGGAAATATGAGTATAAAGCCTTACAGCTTTGCTTTATATTTTCTTCAAAACCTTGAACTTGTTAAGATAAGTTAATAGATTACGCAAAAATGCAAAAAAATCCCCGAATGTGTTTTGGGGATTTTTTCATTAAGCTAATATGAAGCCGCTTAGATGCGAGAGAAAAAACTATAAAAAAGAAGTGCCCCGATACGCGTCTGCGTACCGAGGCACTCGGTTGTGAAGATGTAGCAAAAAAGATGCCGCTTTCGGTCGAGCCGCAAGGGTAAAAAATACCGCTGAACCCAGAGACGAATTGGGTCCAGCGGCACGCTGGCTGGGGCGGCGAGATTCGAACTCACGAATGCAGCAGTCAAAGTGCTGTGTCTTACCGCTTGACGACGCCCCAAAGCAAAGAATTATTGAAAAAGCGACTTGATTAAACAAGCCGCTTTTTTGTGGGGTGGAAGATGGGACTCGAACCCACGGTCTCCAGTGCCACAAACTGGCGCTTTAACCAACTAAGCTACATCCACCGTAGCGCAAAAACTATTATACCATATAAGTGGATTTTGTCAACAAAAATTTTCAAAATACGCGAAAAAATTTTAAGTTGATAACGCTTATTATTAGTTGGCTTTGCTCATAGTGAAAAATCTTCGGGATTATAATCGTCCGCAATTTTTACGCGCTCAGGTATGCGTCTTAAAGGGTCGTACTTATAATGCCGACAGGAATCATTCGCAGAAGTCACTCCGTGCTTTTTGCAGAGTATTTCTCCCGAAAAAAGCGAGCCTTTGCCAAAAGCGCAGTATTTGCAAAAGTGCGGAAGCTTTTTATTAAACATAGCGGACATATTCATCACCACGGATATTATACAATATCATTTAATATATTTCCAGTACTTTTTTTACCGTAAATGCAAATCAGCAGTAAGATTGTCATTGAAATCATTGAAATTGTAAGAGTAAAGCCGTTATATGTAGGCGCACAGCGTATCGCATTAGAGGCTGTAACCGCTATTCCGAATATTTTTAGAAGCAGAGCGCAAATAAGCGCTGAAAGAAGTCCGTGGGCTGTTCGCGAAATCACAAAGACCGCGAAATTTATTGATATAAGACGTCCAAGACTTAAAATCTGACACCAGATTGATACTCCCGCAAAGCCTAACAGGAATGCAATTATAACAATATTTCGCATACCCGTAACCGCATTTGTTACTTCAAGCAGCGGAGTAAGATATTTTAAAAAAGAAATTTTCTGCGATAAATATGTAATATATTCGTTCACAGTCGAGAAGAAAACTACATAAGCGCATACTGAAAATACCGCTGAGGCGGCGTCCGAAACGGCTAAGACAAAATTGTCGGCCGCGCCCGAATTGTCCGTATTATTTATCTCAACGGCATCATCCTTTTTTATAAAAAAACCGAAAAATACGCTTAAAATTAAAGAAGCGGCTATGTGTGAGCAAAGCAGTACGTACCCTGCCTCTTTTGAACCTATAATTCCTCCGCCTACCGCTAAAACCACAAAGGCAGGCCCCGCGTTCACGCAGTAATTAAGCATAATTCCTGCGCTTTTATTTGAGAGTCTTCCTGACCTTACCGCCTCGTTTAAAAGCTTTGCGCCTACGGGATAGCCACCTATAAAGCTTAACAGCATAAGAGAAAACAACTCGGGAGATATTCTAAACACCTTTTTTGTAAGGGGTGCGGCGAAGTTGAAGATATAGAGTATGTCGGAGTACATTATAAACAGTACGCATGCAGTAAACGGAAAAAGAGATGGGATTATTACCCTGCCCGCGAGAAGCAAACCCTTCGCCGCTCCCTCTGTACAGACCCTAGGGTTAATTATAACCAGGACTATAAACGCCGCCGCAGATATTAAAGATAAAAGCTTTCCGCAATTTGACGTTTTCATTTGTATCACCTAAAATCAGTATATGCTTTCGGTAATTATTATAATGATACTTTCATAATATTAATTGCAGGGGAGTTGTATAGGGTGTCAAAGAAATTCAAATTCAAATCTGAAAAGCCTAAGGAAAAATGGCGTATTTTTAACTGTTCTGACATTGAATCAGAGGCGCGGCGCATCAATGCTCCGCATATTGAGCTTTTCGGTAACAGAGAGATAACGGTAGAGGGCTGTATCGGCGTATTTGAATACAGCGATACGTATTTAAAGCTAAAGCTTCCAAAGGGCGCGCTTATTATCTGCGGTACAAACTTTGATATATCCGCTTTTGAGGGGACGACGATAACCGTTAAAGGCAAGATGTCGTCAATTGAATTTTGCATATGAAACAGGGGAACCGTTATGCTTTGGCTTTACAGATTTATAATCGGATTTCTTGAGGTGGAATTTTCAGGGGACATTGCGGAGGTAATTTTAAATATATGCGCCAAAAACGGAATATCGCTCTGGAACTCAAAACGCAAGGGTCAAAAAATACGCTGTCACATTACGGTCAGGGATTTTAAAGCGCTGCCTAACGCTGCAAAAAAAAGCGGTATAAGGGTTCATATTTTAAAAAAACAGGGCTTGCCGTTTATTATTAACCGATATAAAAAGCGTTTCGGAATACCCGCGGGGGCGGCGCTGTTTTTTTTCGTTTTACAAATTATGTCCTGCTTTGTATGGACTGTTGAGGTAAGCGGTAATAAAAATGTACCTGAAAGTGAAATTTTAGCCGCCTGCGAAAAAATCGGAATCAAAGAGGGGGTACTTAAAAGTAAAATCAACCCGCAAATTTCAAAACAGGAGCTCCTTTTATCGCTTGATTCACTCGCCTGGGCGTCGGTTAATATAGAAGGGTGCAGAGCCACGGTGAATGTCACTGAAACAAAAGAAAAAGCTGAGGATAACAGCGTACCATCTAACCTTAAAGCAACCGCTGACGGAATAATAACCAAAATTGATGTTACCTCAGGCAACTGCGTGGTAAAGGCAGGGGATACGGTTGCAAAAGGGGAGCTGTTGGTTTCGGGTGTGATTGAGCGCGCGGACAGCACCCGTTTTGTTCATTCGTCGGGCAGTATAACCGCAAGAACAGAAAGAGTTATTGAGGTTTCGGCATATTACAGCCGCACCGTTAGTGAAAAAACAGGACCTGTAAAAAAAAGAAGAGCGCTTTCTTTTTTCGGCATCAGGATTCCTCTTTATTTAGGACGGGTAAACGGCAGCTTTGAGAGCCGTTTAGAGATGAAGGAGGCTTCTCTTTTCGGTAAAAAGCTGCCGATAAGACTTTATACTAAATACTGCGAAATTACCGATGAAAAAGAGATAACCGTGACTAAAGATGTGCTTTTAAATGAACTTGAAGGACTTTTAAAGGAAGCGGCGAATAGAGAAAAAATAACCGATTTTGAGGTCAAAAATCGTGAATTTGACGAAATTGAGGGCGGTATTTCGCTAAAAGCGGTCATTTCCGCAGAAGAAAACATAGCCGAGCAGGAAATTCTGTTATTTAATACTGGAAATTAAAAAAAAAAAGTGGTATAATATATTAAGAAACGTTAAAATTTGGGAAAAATGAGGAGCGTAAAGCTTGTTCGAACAGACTGTTGATATTGAACGCATCGAACAGATTGTAAATCTCTTCGGTAATTTTGATGAGAACATAAAGCGTATCGAAAAAAAATATAGGGTTATAATTACTTCTCACGGCAGCCAGATAAAAATTAAAGGCGATGTAACCGATGTTATGAACGCGGCGCGCACGGTTGACGGTCTGCTAGCTATGATAAACAAGGGCGAGCAGATAACCGAGCAGAGCATTAATTATGTAGCGGCGCTTGTTGAGGACGGCGAAGACGGTAAAATTAGCGCGGTGACCGATGCAAACTGCGTCTGTATTACCTCTAAAGGAAAGCCTGTAAAGCCTAAAACCATCGGTCAAAGGCAGTATATAGACGCTATAAAGAAAAATACCGTAACAATCGGCGTGGGACCTGCGGGAACCGGCAAAACCTATCTTGCGGTAGCGAGCGCGGTTAGCGCCTTCCGTGCTAAGGAGGTTAACCGGATAATTCTTACCCGCCCCGCGGTTGAGGCGGGTGAAAAGCTCGGCTTTCTTCCCGGAGATTTACAGCAAAAGGTTGACCCTTATCTAAGACCGCTTTACGACGCGCTTTTCGATATGATGGGAGCGGAGAATTTTCAAAAATGCCAGGAACGCGGGGATATTGAGGTGGCTCCGCTTGCATATATGCGCGGCAGAACCCTTGACGACAGCTTTATTATCCTTGATGAGGCGCAAAACACCACCACCGAGCAAATGAAGATGTTTTTAACACGCTTAGGCTTTAATTCAAAGGCCGTTGTCACGGGGGATATTACCCAGATTGATCTGCCCGACGGCAAACGTTCGGGTCTTAAGGACGCCGTAAGGATTCTTAAAAATATTGACGATATTGCAATTCATTACCTGACAGGACGGGATGTTGTTCGCCACCGCCTTGTTCAGGAAATCATAAAAGCTTATGAAAGAAGTGCTGAAAAGAAATGAGTGTAAAAGTAAATATTACCGACAATCAGAAAAGAATCAAGCTGCCCACGGGTACGAGACTGCTTATCAGGAAGGCCTGCACAGCGACCCTAAAGCTTGAGGGCTTTGAGGAGTCCGCAGAGGTAAACGTCACATTAGTAAACGATGAAATGATAAGGGAAATGAACAGGCAGTACCGAGATATTGACGCGTCTACCGATGTTTTGTCTTTCCCGCTCGGCGAAAACGGCGTTTATGACGAAAACCCCGAGACAGGCGCTAAAATGTTGGGAGATATTGTAATATCGGTTGAACATGCCCTTTCTCAGGCTGACCTTTACGGTCACGGCATAGAGCGGGAGGTGGCTTTTTTAACCGTTCATTCTATGCTTCATCTCTTAGGCTATGATCACGAGCAGGGTGGGCTTCAAAAAACCATTATGCGTGAGAAGGAAGAACAGGTACTTGACGCTTTGGGTCTTGCCATAAATAAACTTTAATACATATAAAATATAAAGGAAATTTTATGAAGGAAAAATCGGCTTTTATCACCATAATAGGCAGACCGAATGTAGGAAAATCCTCGCTGATGAACCGAATTTTGGGGCAAAAGGTGGCAATTGTTTCGGACAAGCCCCAGACCACCCGCACCAAAATCACGGGGATTTTAACTAAGGGTGAGGATCAGCTTGTTTTTATCGATACCCCGGGCTTTCACAAGCCCCGAAATATGCTGGATAAAAATATGAACAAGGCTGTGGGGGACGGTATGGCGGATGTTGACGCCGCCGTACTTGTGGTCGAGGCGGCGCCTAAATTCAGCCTTGAAGGCGGTTTGCCGCCCGCTGAATCGGAGCTTATTAAGGAGCTTCAAAGAAGAAAGCTTCGCGCGGTGCTTGTTATCAATAAAATTGATATGCTCGAAAAGAAAGAAGCGCTCTTATCGCTGATTACCCTTTATACAAAGGAGTTTGATTTCAGTGCGGTTGTTCCGCTTTCGGCTAAAACGGGCGACGGGGTCGACCTTCTTTTAGACGAGCTTTATAAGTTTTCAAAGCCCTCTCCCCATTATTTTGCGGACGATGATATAACAGACCAGCCCGAAAAGGTAATGGTGGCTGAAATGATCAGGGAAAAGCTGTTACGCAGTCTTGATAAGGAGGTGCCGCACGGTATCGCCGTTGACCTTGAGCGCTTTGTTGAACGCGACACCGCTGACGGCGAGCCGATAATTGAGGTGGAAGCGACGATTATATGCGAAAAAGAGTCGCACAAGGGTATTATTATCGGCAAGGGCGGCAGAGTGCTTAAAAAAATCGGCACCTTGGCAAGACGCGATATTGAGGAGTTTTTCGGAATACGCGCCTCGGTCAAGCTTTGGGTAAAGGTTAAGGAGGACTGGAGAAACAGGCAAGGTCTTATTCACACCTTCGGGCTTGATTAAAAAATCTTTACTATAATTTCCTATTATAAAGACCGCGGTAAAAGAGAACACTTTTAATGTTATCTTTTAAAATAGGCGGGAAAATAAAATGGAAAACAAAAACCTATGGAATAATTTTTTAAAAAGCGGCAGTATTAACGATTATCTGACCTTTGTAAGCACGCGTAAGGAGAACGAAATCAGTGAAGGAAACAGGAGCCCGCTTTACAACGGAGGCATTGGTAATAAAGGAAATGAACGTGGGGGAGAATGACCGTTTGGTCACTCTCTTTTCGCGCGATTACGGCATAATCCGCGCGTTTGCGGCGGGCGCCAAGTCAATTAAATCAAAAAAGGGCGCGGCAACCTCGCTGCTTACATATGGGAGCTTTACAATTCTTCAAAAAAAGGACACCTATAAAATCTACGAGGCAACTCCTATCTGCCTCTTTTTCGGTGCGGGAAGCGAAATTGACGTACTGGCGTTAGCACAGTATTTTTGCGAGCTGTGCGGCGTAATGGTTACCTCGGGTATACCCGACGGAGAATTTTTGCGTTTGATACTCAATTCTCTGCATTTTTTAACAAAGGAGAGGCGTTACCCGCCTCTTATTAAGGCTATAACAGAGCTTAGAGCCGCCGCTGTTGCTGGCTTTATGCCCGACCTTGTCGCCTGTGACGGGTGCGGAAAATTTGAGGATGATATAATGTATTTCGATATTTCGGGCGGTAAGCTCTTGTGTGCCGACTGCAAGGGGGAAACGGGCGGACTGATACCTCTTGACCGCACCCTCATTTCAGCAATGCGGCATATAGTTTATTCGGAATTTTCACGGCTTTATTCCTTTACAATTCCTAACGATAGTGCGAACCGACTTTCCGAAATCACGGGGAAATATATTACCGTGCAGACCGACCACCGCTTTGCGGCGCTTGATTTTTACGATAGCGTTGCGGGTAAGTAAGGAGTAAATATGAATTACAAAATCGAGAGATATTTAAAAACTCTTGAATTAGATAAAATTTTGAATATGTTAGCCGAGGAAGCTTCGCTTAGCGACGCCGCCGAGGCGGCGCGCGCTTTAATTCCGCAGACCGATATTAACGAGGTGGGTAAGGCTCTTAAAAACACGGGGGACGCATACGACTTTATGTCCCGCTATTCTGCGCCCTCGTTCGGTGCGGCGGTAAATGTTTCCTCATCTTTAAGACGAGCGGAAGCATCTGCTGTGCTTTCAATACCCGAACTGCTTGATATTGCCGAAGCATTAAGGGTTATACGCTCTGTGAAAGGCTGGAGGACGGATTGTTCGGGAATGAAGGATACCTCAATTGACCCGCTTTTTTCCGCGCTCGTGCCTAATAAATATTTGGAGGAAAAGATTACCTTTGCGATAAAATCGGAGGAGGAGCTTAACGATAACGCCTCTCCCGCGCTTTATGAAATAAGGCGCAAAATTTCATCAAAATCCGCTAAAATTCGCGACAGCCTTGACAAGCTTATTAAAGGTCCGACCGCTAAATATTTGCAGGAGGCAATCGTAACCCAACGAGACGGCAGATTTGTAGTGCCGCTTAAAGCAGAGTATAAAAGTCAGCTGAACGGCATAGTTCACGATACCTCCGCGACAGGCTCGACCGTATTTATAGAGCCTATGACGGTGGTTGAAACAAATAATGAAATAAGGGTGCTTAAGCTGCGTGAGCAGGAGGAGATAGAGCGTATACTGTCCGAGCTTTCTGCCGAGGCAGGAGGCTTCGCGGACAGCATTATTTATTCCTATAACGCCCTTTGCGAGCTTAATCTGATTTTTGCCAAGGCAAAGCTTGCCTATAAAATGAAGGCAAGTATGCCCGGAATTAATAAGGACGGCTACACCTATCTGAAGCGCGCGCGGCATCCCCTTATAAATTATAAGACCGTAGTGCCGATAACCCTTGAATTAGGAAGAGAATATGACACCCTTATAATAACGGGTCCTAACACGGGCGGAAAGACAGTCACCCTTAAAACGGTGGGTCTGCTAACTCTTATGACAATGTGCGGACTTATGATTCCGACCGATGACGGCAGTAAAATTGCCGTTTACGGCAAAATATTTGCCGATATAGGCGACGAGCAGAGTATTGAACAGTCGCTTTCAACCTTTTCCTCGCATATGGTCAATATTATCTCGATAACCGAGCAGGCGGATTCCGACTCGCTTGTGCTCTTTGACGAGCTTTGCGCGGGAACTGACCCTGTTGAGGGCGCGGCGCTTGCAAGGTCTATTTTAGTTAGGCTTTCCGTCTACGGAGCAAAAACCGTCGCCACGACCCACTATCCCGAGCTTAAATCCTACGCTATAGATACCAAAAGGGTGGAAAACGCCTCCTGCGAGTTTGACGTGGCGACCCTAAAGCCTACATACAGGCTTATTATCGGTATGCCGGGGCGCTCTAACGCCTTTGCGATTTCGGGCCGCTTGGGACTTGACAAAAGCATTATAGAAAACGCGAAGGAATATGTATCGGACAGCGATATACGCTTTGAAAAGGTTGTCGCCGCGCTTGAAACCGCTAAGAGGGAGGCGGAGGAGGAACGAAATCAGGCGCAGATCCTTCGTGTCAAGCTCGAAGAATCCCGTAAAAAAACAGAACAGCGCGAGCACGAGTTTGCCGTCAAGCAGGATAAGCTTATGAATGAGACCCGCGAGAAGGCAAACCGCATAATAGAAAACGTGCGGTACAGGTCTTCACAGCTCTTAAACGAGCTTGAGGAAATGAAAAAACAACTGAACGCCGAGAACGCGGCACGGCTTGCCGAAAAGGCGAGGTCAAGCTTTAAGAAAACCTTAAGCGAGCTTGAGGAAAGTGCCGACCCCGTAACAAAGCGTACCGCCGCGGGAGATGCAGTCACCGCGCTTCAAAAGGGCGATACCGTGCTTGTAGCGGATATTAACCGCGAGGCTACCGTACTTGACGTAAAGAATGACAAAAAGCAGGCCTTGGTTATGTCAGGCGCTATAAAGATGTGGACGGATTTTGCCAATCTCCGCCTTAAAAAACACGGCGGCGACACTTCGGAATTTAAGAAAACGCGCAAGGTGTCGGGTCTTGTCTCCCGAGGTCAGCGTTCGGTTTCGGGTGAGGTGGATCTACGCGGAATGGCGTCGGACGAGGCAATTTTAGAGCTTGACAAATATATTGACAACGCTGTGCTTTCGGGTATTACCACCGTAACGATAATTCACGGTAAGGGTACCGGGGTACTCAGAAAGGCGGTTCAGGCTCATCTGCGCTCACACAGGAACATCAAATCATTCCGAACAGGCTCGTTCGGCGAGGGTGAAAACGGCGTTACGATAGCCGAAATTAACGAATAGGTTGTATATAGGTATTCCTATATCACATAATAATTTTTACAGGGAGGAAATTAAAATGAGTAAGTATGAAGGAACACAGACCGAAAAAAATCTACGCGCCGCGTTTTCGGGCGAATCGGAAGCGAGAAACAAGTATACATTCTTCGCTTCGGTAGCAAAGAAGGAGGGGTACGAACAAATTTCGGCGCTTTTCTTAAAGACTGCCGAGAATGAAAAAGAACACGCTAAGATGTGGTTTAAGGAGTTAGAGGGCTTAGGCGATACCGCCGCCAATCTGCTTTCCGCCGCAGAGGGCGAGAATTACGAGTGGACCGATATGTATGACGGCTTTGCAAAAACCGCCGAGGAGGAGGGCTTCCACGATTTGGCGGTTAAATTCCGTATGGTAGCCGCAATAGAAAAGCACCACGAGGAGCGCTACCGCGCATTGCTTAAAAATGTTGAGACCGCCGCTGTATTTGAAAAGAGCGAGGTTAAGGTTTGGGAATGCCGCAACTGCGGTCATATTATGGTTGGCACAAAGGCTCCTGAAATTTGCCCTGTATGCGCCCATCCGCAGAGCTTTTTTGAGATAAGCGCCGAAAACTATTAACCCTAAAATGTATATTAAACCGTTTTTTTGCCAACAATTTCTTTGAAGGAAAATTTACGCTATTTCAAATCAAATCAGACAAAGGGGCAAAATTATGGTTAAAGGTGTAAGCAAAACGGTTATAGTCGTCAACAATACAGGGAGCAAGCTTTTTGAAAAAATCGTCTTTTATGTAACCCCCGAATACGGAACGCTGAGCGCAAAGCAGCTCAAAAAGGCAGCCGGCAACTTTTCCTTTAACTATGACGATTCTGCGCCAAAAGCGGCGCTTCGAAAGCGAATAAAACGTAAAAAGCAAATTCGCGCGATTATTTTAGCTTCGGCGGCGTTGCTTGCGCTTATCACGGTTGCTTTATTAATTATATTGTAAATAATTTATTAAAAATGCAGGAAGACTTACAGTACTTCTTGCATTTATTTTTTTTTGCATTATAATAACAATATTATATAAAGAAACGGTGTGCTTATGAAAGAAATATTAAAGGACGGCGGTAAGCTGTTTTTAAAAACGATTGTCGTAAACATTATGTGCTTTTTTTTGGTGATTTCGTTCAGTGTGCTCACAACCGCGGCTTTTTCAAAAAATATAGGTTACACGGCTTACGGAACAACCGGCGACTCAAGCGAACAGACGGAGCTGTATACTTATTATTATGAAGACGGCGAAGACGCCAAAAAATCTGCTTATGAGGAAGACGGTTATACCGTATCGACTGTATCGATACGTTCTGATATTTCAAAAAGCGGCAAAACCCTATTTTTGATAATTTCCCAATTATTCAGTATTTTAATTCTCTGTGCGTTTATTTATCCCGATATTTGGCATAACGGCACAAATGACAGCAACCTTGTCAAGTTCAAACATAAAAGCGAAGATAAATTTAAGGGTCTTAAAATCGGAGCGATTGCGGCGATACCGAGTTATTTAATACTTATTTTTCTTGTTATAGCGAGGCTCGGCGCCTTGCCCAGTTTCCCGATGGTGCTTTATAAATTCCTAAATTCGTCGGTATATTCGTTTATAGAGGTTATATTAGGAGGCACCGTCACCGTTTCAAATCTTGCGGTATGGCGGTTTATACTTCTCTTCCTGCTTCCGCTGATAATCCCCGCGATTGCAGGTATTTCATATATTTTGGGATATAAAAATATTTCTGTCGGCGAAAAATTAGTTTACAAAAAAAAGTAAAGCTGGAGAGTTAATTTATGGCAGGTTTTTTTGGATTATTCAATTATGAGAAGGAGGGTCCCGGTATTTCAAAGGACGCTCCCAAAAAGAAGACCTTTGTAGTTTTTTTTGAGACCTTTTTCCGTAATTTTTGGAAATTCATAGTCATTAATTTGGTTTATGGAATAATATCGCTCCCTGTGCTTACTAACGGACTTGCGGCGGCGGGCATAACTAATGTTACACGAAATATCGCAAGGGACAAGCATTCCTTCGGCACGAGCGATTTTTTGGAAACTATAAGCAAAAACTGGAAGCAGGCGCTTCCGGCGGGGATTATCAATACGCTTATCTATATAATCCTAAGCTTCGATATTTATTTCTTTTATACAGCCTCCGAGGGTATAATGTCTACAATAGGTCTCGGCATTTCGCTTTGTATGCTGTTTGTTTTTACGGTGATGCAGTATTACATATGGACGCTCATTATTACATTTAATTTTAAGCTTAAGCAGGTATACAAAAACAGCTTTAAGTTTGTTTTTATCAATATGAAAATGAATTTGCTGTGTTTTTTTGCGATACTGCTTGTATACGCTGTTAATATCGCGATTATTTTCCTTTTACAGTCATACTTCTTAGTAGTTATAACATTTGAATTGCTAATCTATATTTTGACGTTTCCTTCCTTTAGATATCTGCTCGTACAGTTCTGCACATTTCCGTCGATTAAAAAGTATATAATTGATCCCTATTACGCCGAGCACCCAGACGAGGATATTGAAAAACGTCAAAATCTCGGTATCGAGGTTGAAAAGAAAACCGAACCTAAACCTGACGGTGAGGACGGCGGAGAGGAAGAACCCGAAAACGTCTTTGAAGACTAAAACGCCGCACAGCCGCATATATTTTCTTGTAGAGTAATTGGGGGAGTGGAAAATATGTGCTGCAGAATAGCTGATCTCAGAAATAAGCAGGTTGTCTGTATTAAAAACGGCTGCGTTTTAGGTTTTATTTACGATGTTGAATTTAATACATCAGATGGCAGTCTAACCTCTATAATAATACCGGGAAGACCGCGCTTTTTCGGACTGTTCGGACATGATGAGGATATTGTTATTCCATGGTCGGAGATTGAAGTAATAGGTCAGGAAACCGTGCTTGTTACAACCGACTCCATACCATTTGATACAAGAACAAAAAAGGGATTTTTTTCTAATTGATTTTTTGAACCGCTGAAAAATCAGCGGTTATTTTTGTAATTATTATATTGTGATAAAATGCGCAAAATAATCATGGGAAGTGATTTACATGAAATTTATGCGCGTTTTGATAAGAAGCGTTTTTTTTGCAATATTAACGCTTGATATTGCGGCGTTTGCGATGATAGCGTATCTTAATATAACAGTAAGCGAGGATTACAAGATTAAAAAAGGCGATCCCTTAAAAATTGATTCCGCCGTGCCTATAACAGCAGTGTATGAGGGGAGCCGTTTCTCTCAAACCGGAAAAACAAACAACATAGGCGAGGAATTTAAGGTAGATCTCAAGGCCTTTGGAATAATCCCGTTTTCTACCGTAAACGTTGAGGTGGTAGACGAACTGCAGGTTGCGGTTTTGGGTACGCCCTTCGGTATGAAGCTATATACCGAGGGAGTGCTTGTAATTGATATGACCGACGTTGAAACCGACAGCGGAAATATTAATCCCGCTAAAGAGGCAGGAATTAAAAAAGGAGATTATATAGTCTCGGTTGACGGAAGAAAAATCACAACCAACGAGGAGCTTTGCGCGGCGGTTGAAGCGTCGGCGGGCAACGAGATGAAATTTGAGCTAAAGCGTAACGGAAAGACAAAAATTATTAGATTTTGCGCGGCTTATTCAAAGGAAACCGAAAGCTATAAAATCGGGCTCTGGGTTCGTGACAGCAGCGCGGGAATAGGTACACTAACCTTTTACAGCCCCGCAACAGGTGTGGTTTGCGGTCTGGGGCACGGGGTGTGCGACGAGGATACCGAGGAGCTTTTGAAGCTTGATTCGGGTGAGCTTGTTACGGCGGAAATTATTTCCGTGGAAAAGGGTGATTCAGGAAGTCCGGGACAGTTAAAAGGTAAGTTTACCTATGGCACGGTGGGCGAAATCAATTTGAATAATGAAAACGGAGTTTACAGCATTTTGAAGGGAAAGCTTAATCTGTCAAATCTAACAGAAATAGCATTAAAACAGGAAGTAAACGACGGTGAGGCGCAGCTGCTTTGTACAGTAAACGGTAATTCACCCAAGCTTTATTCCTGCCGTATAAAAAAGCGCAGCTCTGCCTATTTATCCGCAACACAAAATCTTATCGTTACAGTTACAGACAGCGAGCTTTTAAAGATTACCGGCGGAATTGTTCAGGGAATGAGCGGAAGCCCGATAATACAAAACGGCAAACTTATCGGCGCGGTGACGCACGTTCTGATAGACGACCCTACAAGCGGATACGGAATTTTTGCTGAAAATATGTTATCAACCGCGCAAAGCGTTGCCGAAAATTATTTAAAAGAGGCTTCATGAAAAAATCGCGTACAGTATGTTATCTCTGTACGCGATTTTTGATTGTACGCAGCAATATCCTAAAAAGCTCTACGGCTTGCATCTTTTACATGGAGAATAACCGGTGTTAATAGCATCTTCTCGGTTTTTGAAAAATACCTTGTTTTCCTCTTTCATTGTGTTTGCAGAGCCGCAGCTTGTTTTATGGAAAACTCGGGAATTTGAATTGCCTATGTATTCAGCCGTTATATTGGGATTTGTTGCGCCTTGCTCTGAGGTTCCGGGTTTAACGTCTTCGGCGGCGATGATACTCGGCATTACTGACTGTGCGCTTTTCTGACGGTAGCCGTTTACGGTATTATCCGTGGGCAGGTTAATTGTAATCTGAGCGTGGGATTCTGTGTTATCGGAGTTATGGCTAGCCGCGCAACCGCAAAGTATAAGCATAATAAGTATTATAGAAGTTATCCGTTTCATAATTACCTCACGCTTTTTATTCACTATAAAAATCAGTTATTTGAATAATTCAATAATTCTTCGTAATTTTTATTAAGCACTTTAGCAAATGCGATTATTTCTATATCGGTAACAAATCGTTTTCCGCATTCTATGCGTTGAATGGCATTTTTATCAATATCTATCCCAACTAATTGCATTCTGTCAGCAAGTTCCCTTTGAGAAATTTGTAAATCAATACGAAATTTGGATATATTTTTACCGCAAATATTATTTAGTCCATTACTGCTTTTATTTATAAACATAATGTTTCCTCCACTATTGACATTTAGTACTTGTCAATAAGAAAATTATATGCTATAACCTAATAAAGCGTGACATTTATTGAATGTCAAAAAATGGTGACTTGAAAATCAAAACAAAAAATGCTATAAATATACTTGAGGTGATTTGGTGAATTACTATGCCGACCCACAAAAGCTTACGGAACTTAAAGCTAAAGCAAACCGACTCCCGCAGACGCCGGGCGTTTATATAATGAAGGACAAAAAGGGAGCAATTATATATATCGGAAAGGCAAAAGCCCTTAAAAACCGAGTTACACAGTATTTCGGAAGCGGAAATCAGCATACCGAAAAGGTAAAGCGTATGGTTTCAAATGTTGACGATTTTGAGTATATTCTCTGCGACAGCGAATTTGAGGCGCTTATACTCGAAAACTCGCTTATTAAGCAAAATCAGCCTAAGTATAACATTTTACTTAAGGACGATAAGGGATATTCCTATGTTAAAATAACCGCGGATAAGTGGAAAAAGCTGACCACGGCAAAGTCTGTTGACAAAAGCGGAGAGTTTATAGGTCCATATTCCTCCTCGTATGTGGTGAAGGAAACGGTGGACGAAGCCCGTAAAATATTTAAGCTTCCCGACTGCACACGAAGCTTTGACAAACCGTCAAAGCCCTGCCTTAATTACCATATCGGGCTTTGCGACGCGCCTTGCAGAGGAAAAATATCACTCCAAGAATACCTTGAAACGGTTAATTCCGCCGTAGATTTTATCAAGCACGGCGATTCGGACGGCGAGACGATAGAAAAATTAAATGAAAAAATGCTTGAAGCGGCGGAAAATCTGGAGTTTGAAACCGCGGCAAAGCTTCGCGACCGCATCAACGCGATAAATAAAATACGTGAAAAGCAAAAGGTTGTACGCGCTCCATATAGGTCGGAGGACGTTATCGCCTCCGCCGTTATCGGTGAAACCGCCTGCGCGGAGGTAATTGTTTTCAGAAACTACCGACTTACCGATAAACAGCATTTTATAATAGACGGAGTTTCGGACAGAGAAAGCCTTTACGCGGAGTTTTTAGTGCGTTATTATTCCGATAAAACCGATATACCGCCGAGAATTTTAATTGATACCGATTCCGATTTTTCGCTCACCGAGCGTTGGCTTACTGAAAAATCGGGACACAAGGTAAGTTTTATTAATCCAAAGCAGGGCGAGCAAAAGTCTTTGCTTGATATGTGCCTTGCGAATGCCGCCGAAAATATTTCGGAAAGAACCGACCGCACAGGCAGGGAAATGTCGGTACTTGACGAGCTTGCCCGCCTTTTGGGACTTCCGACCGCGCCGAGATATATCGAGGCCTACGATATTTCTAATACTTCAGGCAGCGAAAATGTAGCGGGAATGATTGTTTATAAGGACGGAAGACCCTATAAGCCCGCCTATAAGCGGTTTAAAATTAAATCTTTTATCGGTCAGGACGATTTCCGTTCTATGGCAGAGGTGCTTGACCGCAGATTTTGCGAATACGAAAAAGGGGAGAACGAGGGCTTTTCATTTTTACCGGATTTAATTTTGCTTGACGGCGGCCTCGGTCAGATGTCGGCGGTAGCTCCCGTGCTTCAAAAGCATAATATAACCGTTCCCGTCTTCGGTATGGTTAAGGACTCAAAGCACCGCACCCGCGCCATAGCGGCGCAGGGAGGCGATATTGCGATAAAATCAAACCGCGCCGCCTTTACCCTTATTACGGGTATTCAGGACGAGGTTCACCGCTTTGCGATAGGCTACCACAAAAACAGGCGAAGCAAGGCTATGCTCAATTCTGAACTGCTTGAAATAGATGGTATAGGAAAAGCTCGCGCCACGGCTCTCTTAAAACATTTTAAAACGGTTAAGGCAATTAAAGACGCTTCTGCCGATGAGCTTTGCGCCGCACCGAGAATGAACTCAGCCGCCGCACAAAAGGTATATGATTATTTTCACAAATAAAAACAAAAAATGTTTTTGAACAAATTATTAATTTTTTGTTGACAATTGTCATTTTCTGTGATATTATCTACCTTGTAATTATTATTGATAGAGGTGCGGCAGGTCAATAGTAGCGTTGCTTTGTGTCGGCAGACGGCGGCGTGAAAGGGGCGGCCGCCGAAACGTAGTTTTTGCTGCCGCAAGGCTCCGTTGGGCGTTTGCAAAATATGTAGACGACTGTCACAAATGTGGAGCGCTATCGTTTTTATCTGTATTTAAACGCGTCTGCTCTTATGTCAGCCGCGTTTTTATTTTTAGGAGGTTAGAAAATGAAAAAAGGAATAGCTAGCAAAATTATTTTTGCGATGATCGTTGTGGCTTTTGTTATCCTTTGTTTTATTCAGTCCCCGATAACAAGCCCGGCAAACTCGCTTTGGTCGCTTTTGCCCCCTGTTGTGGCGATAGGACTCGCGCTTATCACTAAGGAGGTTTATTCCTCACTTTTCCTCGGTATAGTTACGGGCGGTTTGCTTTGTATGTTTTCCTCAACTCCTATTGCAATAGGCGAGGAGGAGACCCTCGGAAGCGGCTTTACGGCGTTTTTTAATGCGGTTGTAAACGAGGGCATAATCAAAAACCTTTCGGATTCGTGGAATGTCGGAATTTTGGTTTTCCTTGTTGTTCTCGGAATAATAGTTGTGCTTATGAACCGTGCGGGCGGCAGCCGCGCCTACGGCGAAAGGGCAGTAAGAAAAATTAAGACCCGCAGGGGAGCTTCCCTTGCTACCTTCGGTCTGGGTGCTCTTATATTTGTAGACGATTATTTTAACTGCTTAACCGTCGGCTCGGTTATGCGCCCTGTTACCGATTCTCACAAGATTTCCCGCGCAAAGCTTGCCTATCTTATAGACGCGACCGCCGCGCCTATCTGCATTATCGCCCCGATTTCATCCTGGGCGGCGGCAGTGAGCGGTACGGTTGAGGGCGTAAACGGTATATCGCTTTTCATTAAGACAA
This sequence comes from uncultured Oscillospiraceae bacterium, assembly GCA_900547445.1. Lineage (GTDB taxonomy): Bacteria > Bacillota > Clostridia > Oscillospirales > Acutalibacteraceae > UBA737. The sequence goes on from URGJ01000004.1 coordinate 81,567, forward strand.
TTCCTTACAATATGTACGCTCTGCTTACCATTTTAATGGTTATACTTATGTCGGTTCTTAATGTTGATTTCGGACCTATGCGCACCCACGAAGAAAACGCCGCAAAGGGCGACCTCTTTACCACGGGCGAGAATGCTTATTCTTCATCCGCCGAAACCCCTGTTACAACAAAGGGTAAGGTTATCGACCTTGTTCTGCCTGTTATTGTGCTTATTACACTTTGCGTTACAGGTATGATTTACACAGGAGGCTTTTTCTCAGGCACAAGCTTTATCGACGCTTTCGCCGAGTGCGACGCGGCATACGGTCTGTCATTAGGCTCTATCGGCGCTCTTATTCTTATCGTAATTTACTATATGTGCCGCAAGGTATTAAGCTTTAAGGACTGTATGAACGCAGTACCCGAGGGCTTTAAGCAGATGGTTCCCGCTATACTTATTCTCACCTTTGCCTGGGCATTAAAGTCTATGACAGGTCTTTTAGAAGCGGGCGCTTATGTTTCCTCGCTTGTTGAGTCGGCTACCGCGGTTCAGATCCTTCTGCCCGCAATCCTCTTTGTGGTAGCGGTCGGTCTCGCTTTTGCTACAGGTACATCTTGGGGAACATTCGGTATTCTTATTCCGATTGTTACGGGTGTTTTTGAAAACCAGCTCGCAAATGTTTCTTCAACCGGTGCTATTCCGTCTATGGTTGTTATCTGCATTTCCGCCTGCCTTGCCGGTGCTGTTTGCGGCGACCATTGCTCACCGATTTCGGACACCACGATTATGGCATCAACAGGCGCGCAGTGCAATCACGTTAACCATGTTTCAACCCAGCTGCCCTATGCTATGACAGTAGCGGCAATCTCGCTTGTATGCTACTTACTGGCGGGCTTTGTACAGAATGTATTTGTAATCCTCGGCACAGGCATTGTTCTCCTGACCGCTCTTATGCTTATACTTCATTTTGTAAACAGCAAGAAAGCAAAAGCTTAAAAACAGTTGAAAAAACTCTCCGATACGGCTATAATGGTTGTATCGGAGTTTTTTATGCAGAACAAAATATTAAACTTCATTTTTAACGGCGGACAGTCGAGGACGCCTGTCCCTACATAATTAAACGAGGAGAATTAAAATGAAAAATTATAAATTGGTTTATCTAAATGAGAATATACGTCTTTCAAGAAAAAAGGACTTAGCTGACGCCGAGGCGGTTTTGAATCAATACAGCACCGACGGGTGGGTACTACAGCAGATTGTCAGTCCCAACGATTTAGGCGGAGCCTTAATCGCGGTAATGTATAAAGAATAATTTTTTCTTATGTAGGGACAGGCGTCCCCGACTGTCCGTTTTTTGTACGGTATGGGCATCGTCCCCTACAAGTTTATTTTTATGGAAGGACTGCGAATTTTGGAACGGGTATTTAAAAAGCATATTGAAATTGAGCGCAGTATAATAAAGAAATTCCGCAAGCCGATCTGGAATAATTTTGTGGGTGCGGTGCAGGAATATCAGCTGATTTCGGCCGGGGATAAGATTGCCGTCTGCATTTCGGGCGGCAAGGACTCAATGCTGCTTGCTAAGTGTATGGAGCAGCTTCAGAAACACAGCGAGATACCCTTTGAATGTATTTATCTTGTAATGGACCCCGGCTACAATAAAGAAAACCGCGCGCTTATCGAACACAACGCACAGATTATGAACATTGATATTACGGTTTTTGAAAGCGATATTTTCGATGTTACCGCAAGGGCGGGCGGCTCGCCCTGCTACCTTTGCGCCCGTATGCGCCGAGGCTGTCTTTACAGCAAGGCAAGGGAGCTTGGCTGTAATAAAATCGCCCTCGGCCACCATTTTAACGATGTTATAGAAACCGTTTTAATGAGTATGATGTACTCGTCCGAGGTAAAGACAATGCCGCCTAAGCTTCACAGCACCAATTTTGAGGGAATGGAGCTTATTCGACCGCTTTACAAGGTTAAGGAAAAGGATATAATCGCCTTTTCAAACTATAACGGGCTTAAATTTTTGCAGTGCGCCTGCAAGTTTACCGAGGACAGTGCCCATAACGAAAGCCTTTCAAAGCGAAAGGAAATCAAGGCGCTGATTGAGGATATTAAAAAGGTCAACCCCAATGTGGACGACAATATTTTCAGGAGCATACACAACGTTAATATGGCGACAATTCCCGGTTGGCGCGACCGTGACTCGGGAACGCTCCATTCCTTTACAGAGTACTATTAATCTATAGCAAGCTTTGTTTCGCGGGCGTAAAGAAAAATATACTGCTGTGTTATTCCTGCATAAGGCTTTGCACAGTCGGGCAGCTCGCCGTCAAAAAGCACCTGCATAGCCCGCTTTATCCAGACATCCTTCGGAAAGGCGTCGGCGTGTTCAAGCCCAAAAAGCAGAACGCAGTCGGCAACCTTAGGCCCTACGCCCGTTATCTTCATAAGCTCATCCCGCGCCCCGTCTGTGGGCACGTCTTTTAGCTTATTAAGTTCAACCTCGCCCGAAGAAACCTTCTTTGCGGCGTCAAGTATGTATTTTGCGCGGAAACCGCTCCTTAAGACGGATAAATCATCCAAGGTAAGCTCGGCGATTTTTTCGGCGGTGGGGAAGGTGTAATACCCGCCCTCATTCTCGCCGAAATTCTCGCAAAGCCGTGAAATAATACCCTTAATTCGCTTTATATTATTGTTCTGTGAAATTATAAAGGAGCATAGGGTCTCCCACGGCTCTTGATTTAAGACACGAATTCCGTGGGCGTATTCAGACGCGCGCTTTAGCGTTTCGTCCTCGCTTATGGCATTTATAATCCCGTCATAGTCCCTGTCAAGGTCGAAATAATGCCGCCAAACTCCTTCAAAATCTTCCTTAGAGATGTTATAAAGCACAACCGTACCGTCGGAAAGCTTTTGAAGCTCAAGGTACTTATCAAACGCGACTCCGTGCCAAATGCCGTTTTCGGTTTCCTCCCAGCGGAACGCCTGACCGCAGTCAAGGGTATGGGGCAGGTCAAAGCCGCCGTAATTTGTTATGTATACATTATTATTGTCGAATTTTGCGGAAAACATATTCATCACCGAATAATATTATACATTAAAATCAAAATTTTTCAACATAAAAAAGGAGCCAAAATTATGAGAGACGATATTTGCACTATACCCGTAAGCGAGGTTTTCGAGGTTAATGACGGCTGTCCTATCTGCCGTATGCGGGACACGATTGAGGAACGAATGATTGACTACATATTGGGGGACGCGATGATGGAGCCTGATGTGCGGATTGAGACCAACAAGGTAGGTTTTTGTGAATATCACTATGATAAAATGATGTCACGGCGGGGAAGACTTCAGTTAGCTTTAATGCTCCAGACCCATATCAATGAAATAAACGAGGGTATTTTTAAGAAAAAGCTTTTTAATACCGATTCAAAAAAGGAGCAGGGGGCTAAAAGGGTAAGTGACTCCTGCTTTATCTGCTCAAAAATTGAGTGGGGAATGTCCCGCCTTATAGACACGGTTTACCGCTGTTATGAAAACGAGCGTGATTTCCGCGATATGTTCAATAACCAGTCGGCTTTCTGTCTTCCGCATTATGAGCGGCTGTTAAGCGGTGCGTCAAAGAAAAATATGCGTTCCTACGGCGGTGAGTTCGCCGAAAATCTTAACCGCATTACCGCCGAATATTCAAAAAAGCTGTATGCAGATTTGTCAAAATATTGCACAATGTACGATTACAGGAGCCGTGAAAACGCCGATTGGGGCGACAGCCGCGACGCCGTAGAGAGGACGGTTGCTTTTTTAAACGGCAGAAGCTACGACGGTGAATAGATTAACATAAACACTTAATTCAGTATCTCGGTGGATAATTTTTCCCCCTTAAAAAGGCGGGTTAATCAACTTTTCCACCGACTTATCCACTTTTTTATGTAAACTTAAGCTAAAAAGGTTGAAAAAATTACCATATTTGTTAAATATTTTATTAATGCACATATAATTTCAACTAATCGATAATTTTTTATACATTTTAAATAAGAATATGTATTTTAATTACCTTTTAAAACAGCTATAATATCCTTGACGACAGCGAAAGGTCGTAAAAATAAGGAGGTAATTAAAATGAAAAAGTTATTGGCAACCATTCTGGCACTTGCATTCGTTTTAGGGCTTACCGCCTGCGGCGGTTCAGACTCGGGCTCCTCGGCAGGCGAGGTATCGGTATTCTATTATACATACAGCGATACCTACATTTCGAGCGTGCGTTCGGCAATGGATAAGCTTTTAACCGACGCGGGACTTAAATATCAGAACTATGACGCGAACGGCAACCAGACAACCCAGACCGAGCAGGTTACAACCGCTCTTGCAAAGGGTTCAAAGCTTCTTGTTGTAAACGTTGTTGACACAGGCTCAAACGACGCGGCACAGAACATTATCGACCAGGCTAAGGCTAAGAACGTGCCCGTTATCTTCTTCAACCGCTCTGTTGAGGAATCGGTTGTAAGCAGCTATGATAAGTGCGTATTCGTAGGAACTGACTATGAAATGGCGGGTCATATGCAGGGCGAAATGATAGGCGACTATCTTGTAAAGAATTTTGACAAGGTTGACCTTAACGGCGACGGCAAAATAAGCTACGTTATGTTCAAGGGTCAGGAGGGCAATATGGAGGCTATCGCCCGTACCCAGTTCGGCGTTGAGGACGCAGACAAGGTTCTCACAGCCGCGGGAAAAGCAAAGCTTGAATTCTACGATGCTTCCAACTCCAAGAAATACCTTGTTGACCAGAACGGTCAGTGGTCCTCAGCCGCCGCTACCGATTATATGAACACAATCCTTTCGCAGTACAGCGAATCTAACAAGAATATGGTAGAGCTTGTTATCGCCAACAACGATGAAATGGCTTTAGGTGCTGTTTCCGCACTTCAGACCGCGGGCTACAACAAGGACGGCGCAAAGGTTATCCCCGTATTCGGTGTTGACGCTACAGACGCGGCTAAGGACGCTATCGGCAAGGGCTCTATGATTGGTACAATTAAGCAGGACGCCGACGGAATGGCAAGCGCTATTACCACCATCGGTCAGAATTACTTAAACAGCAAGGACGCCTTTGACGGCATTGACAGCGAAAATGTTGTAGGCACCTGGAGAGTAAATATTCCTTACGGCGTATACACAGGCGAATAATTTAGCTTAAGGGGCAGTCTTAAAAGGGCTGCCCCAACAACGGAATAAACCAAACGGACAGGGGACGAGTTCTTATGAGCAATAACGAAAAATTCAATGACAGCGTCCGTGAAAACGCAGACGAACCCGTTCTTCTTAGAATGGAGAACATCGAAAAATCCTTTCCCGGCGTAAAGGCGCTTGACAATGTAAGCCTTACGGTTAAAGCCGGAACAGTTCACGCGCTTATGGGTGAAAACGGCGCGGGCAAATCCACCCTTATGAAGTGCCTTTTCGGCGTTTACGCCAAGGACAGCGGTAAAATTTACCTTGAGGGTAAGGAAATTAACTTTAAAAATTCCAAGGAAGCTCTTGAAAACGGAGTTGCAATGGTGCATCAGGAGCTTAATCAGGCGCTTAAGCGCAATGTTATGGACAATATGTGGTTAGGGCGCTTCCCGACGGTCGCAAAGGGCGTACCCATTACCAGTGAACAAAAAATGTATAAGGCGACCAAGGAAATTTTCCAAAAGCTTGAAATTAATGTTGACCCCAAAACGGTGATGAGCCGTATGCCTGTTTCGCAAAGGCAGATGGTGGAAATCGCAAAAGCCGTTTCATATAATTCAAAGGTTATCGTATTTGACGAGCCGACCTCCTCGCTTACCGAGGAAGAGGTTGAACACCTTTTCAAAATTATTAATATGCTTCGCGACCAGGGGTGCGGAATAATTTATATTTCCCATAAAATGGCGGAAATTCTCCGCATATCCGACGAGGTCACGATAATGCGTGACGGTAAGTATATTACCACAAGGGACGCAAAGGATCTTACCACCGACGATATAATCAAGCTTATGGTGGGCAGAGAGCTTACAAACCTATATCCGCCCAAAACCAACGAAATCGGCGATGTTCTGCTTGATGTAAAGGACCTCTCCGCAGAGTATTCAAAGCTACGCGATGTATCCTTCAGCGCGCGTAAAGGCGAGATTTTAGGGGTTGCGGGACTTGACGGCTCGGGACGAACCGAGCTTCTCGAAAACATATTCGGCGTAGCTACAAGGCGCAGCGGAAGGCTGACTCTTAACGGCAAGCCTATACGCAACCGTAATTCCCGCGAATCAATTAAAAACGGCTTCGCACTGCTTACAGAGGAACGCCGCGCGACAGGAATATTCAGTATTCTTAATATCAGGGAAAACGCGGTTATTTCAAGCCTTAAAAAGTGCAAGGCGGGTCCTTTCCTAAGCAAAGGCAAAATGAAGAAGAACACCGATTGGTGTATTGATGCAATGCACATTAAAACGCCTAATCAGGAGACCAAAATCCGCTCGCTTTCGGGCGGTAACCAGCAAAAGGTTATCTTGGGGCGCTGGCTCCTTACAGATCCGACGGTGCTTTTGCTTGACGAGCCGACAAGAGGTATCGACGTAGGCGCAAAATATGAAATCTATGAGCTGATAATCGACCTTGCCGCGAGGGGAAAGACGGTAATTATGGTATCTTCGGAAATGCCCGAGCTTTTGGGCGTTTGCGACAGGATACTTGTTATGTCGGGCGGAAGGCTCGCGGGAGAGGTAAACGCCGCGGACACCACTCAGGAAGAAATTATGGCGCTTGCCGCTAAATATGCTTAGGGGGAAAGAAACTAATGTCAGTTGAAAATATCAAAAGAAAAGGACGCATAAACGCCGCAATTGACGATTTTAAATCAAAATCAGGCGCGGATAAGCGCAGGGCGATAAGCGATTTGCTTTTCAACAACGCGATGTACATAATCATTTTAATCGCTATAATCTATATTGCGATTCAGGTACCCGCGTTTCTTTCGGTATCGTCTATAGTAAACATTATTTCGCTTACCGCAGCTAAGCTTCCTATCGCGCTTGGTATCGGCGGAGCGATAGTACTTACGGGAACCGATATTTCGGCGGGCCGCTGCGTGGGACTTACCGCCTGTATAGCCGCCTCTCTTTTGCAGATGACGGGCTATGCCAACAAAATCTTCCCGAACTTAGCGGTTGTGCCGCTTTGGGCGGTTCTGCTTATAGTGATAGCGGTCGGCGCGGCAATCGGCTTTGTAAACGGGTTCTTTGTTGCAAAGTTTAAATTGCATCCGTTTATCGTAACACTTTCAACACAGCTTATTGTTTTCGGTCTTGTGCTTATGTACCTTATGATAGGCGGAAACAACGGTCAGACCCTTTCGGGACTTGACGAATCCTATACCAACTTCGTTCGCGGAACCCTCTTTACAATAGGCGGTGTAGCAGTTCCGAAATATGTCCTTTATTCCATAATACTAACCGCGATTATGTGGGTTATCTGGAATAAGACCAAATTCGGTAAAAATATGTTTGCGGTAGGCTCTAATGAAGAGGCGGCAAATGTATCGGGCGTAAATGTTTTCTGGACAATCGTACTCGTATTCGTGCTTGCGGGCGCTATGTACGGTATAACGGGCTTTATCGAGGGTGCGCGTATCGCTTCCTGCTCGGCTAATACAGGTCTTAACTATGAATCGGACGCTATAGCGGCTTGCGTTATCGGCGGCGTTTCCTTTGTAGGCGGTACCGGTAAGATAAGCGGTATTGTAATCGGCGTATTCCTTTTACAGATTATATTCGTAGGTCTTAACTTCCTATCGGTTGACGCGAATATGCTTTATGTAATCAAGGGTCTTATAATCCTTGCTGCCTGCTCAATCGATATGCGTAAATATCTTGCCCGTAAATAATTAGGTCTAAGGCGGTGAAAGCTATGGAGAACGGGAAAAATACCGAAAAACAGTCTAAAACAGGCGGTCTGTATTCAAAAGTCAATATGTCGCTTAAAACCGCAAATATTATGGTGACGGTATTTATCGTTCTGCTCGTTGCGGCGACAGTATTTATCGTAAGCCATAACGGCTTCACCGTAAGCTTTGATACAAACGGCGGCTCGCACATTGAAAGCGTCAAGGTTATGCACTCTCAAACGGTTGAGCTTAAAGAAAACCCGGTAAAAGAGGGCTATGTATTCACGGGATGGTATACAGACCGCGACTGTACAGACAGCTTTAATATAAAAACCGATACGGTAACTAACAGTATGACCCTTTACGCGGGCTGGGAAAAATCGAAGTAATATGCAGATGCGTTCGGGAAACCGAACGCATTTTGTTAAAACGCTTGTATCTTAGAATTCGTTTGCTTTTTTCGGTAATTAATGCTATAATGAACATAATATCTACCGAAAAGAGGATACAGAGTGAAATATACCGTACTTGTGGTGGACGACGAACAGGAGCAAAGGCTTGCGCTTATTGAAAGGGTAGACTGGAACAATGCGGGATTTGAGGTGGTAGGCGAGGCTGAAAACGGCGTTGAAGCGCTTGATGTGCTTGAAAGCCTGGAACCTGATTTAATACTTACCGATATTAAAATGCCAATGATTTCGGGACTTGAGCTTGCGGCTCGCGTCAGAGAAATCCGACCCGCCACTCAGGTGGTAATTTTAAGCGGATACGATAGCTTTGAATACGCGCAGACTGCAATCAACTATAATATTATTAGCTATCTTTTAAAGCCGATTTCTCCCGAGGAAATGTCAAACGAGCTTCATACTATTCATCATAGAATGGACGAACGGCTTGCTGGTGTAATTTCTTCTCATGATACTGACGGCGAGCAGATTCGTAAGCTTCAGGCAGATAAATTTTTAATACCGTTAATGCTCGGAAGCAACGAGGAGCAGCCTGATGAAGGGCAGCTGCTTGAAAAGGCAGGCGAACTTCAAATAATAGCTCAGACGGTAGCTAATCCTCGCTTTTGCGTTTTGGTGACAAAGTTTAAAAACGCCGACGGGGTTTACCAGACAGAACAAAACCACGCCGACTTTATCGATTCCGTATTCTCAAGATATATGCGTTCGGAAAGCCTTATTCTCTTCGGAAGAGCGGTTACGCTTGTAGTTATAGAGGAAAAAGGAGAGCTTTCAAACCTTTTAGAACTGCCCTTGCTCGAAGTGGTACAAACCGCAAAGCGAATACTTAACTGCGCCTGCACAATAGGCGTAAGCCGTGAATTTTCGGCGCTTTCCGCCTGTTCAAGCGCTTATTTTCAGGCGATAACCGCAAGGCGTTATACCTCGGACGGTGCGGGAGAGGTGCGCTTTATCAACGACCAGGAAAGGGACGGCGAGCTTGAAATCGACCGCGCGGAAAAATCCGCCGCAAGGCTTGAACAGTTGTTAAAGGTCGGGGATTCCGACTCGCTTGAGGATTTTATAAACGGACTTTACGAAAGCAGTACTCCCGAAAACGCGGGGCTTCTCGTAATGCAGATAATTGCTACGGTCTATAGGGTGGTAAGCTCCGCTACCGAAAAAAATGAGCTTTCAAAGCTTTTTTCTTCCAATCCGATTTTTGCCCGTATTACGTCGCACAGCAGCGAAAACGTCATGAAAAATGAGCTTCTTGCTTTTTGCAAGGATGCAAAGTCCATGATTTCAAGCTCGCAGAGAAGAGATACCGAGATACTCTGCGACCGAGTGGTGCAAATTATTGACAGTAATTATTCGGATGAATCCCTTTCCTTAACGGGGGTCAGTAACGAGCTGGGGGTTAGTCCTAATTACCTGAGCGCGCTTATCAAAAAGCACAAGAAAAAGAATTTTATTACCCTGCTTACAGAGCGGAGAATGAAAGCGGCTTATGATATGCTTATCTGTACTAATATGAAGGTGCTTGAAATATCCGAAAAATGCGGTTACAGCGATCAGCATTATTTCAGCTATTGCTTTAAGAAGTTTTACGGAGACTCTCCTAACAGGATAAGAAGTTTAAATAGGAGTGAAGAATAATGAAAACCGAACGCCGACGATTTTCCGTAAGTCTGTCTGCGCTGAGTATACTATCGATAACGGCGGCGTCCGTCGCCGCCGTTTCCGTTTGCATTGCTATTTTCGCAACGGTTTACAGTAAGGCGCTTCTGCGAGAAACCAAGGTCGGCGCGCAGCAAACCGTTGAGCAAACCACCCTTGCAATTAATAATTATCTCGATTCAATGCGGGATAAGCTTTCATTTATAAGCAACACGGTCTCAGAGTGCGCCTCTGCTTCTGAATTCAACGATGAAATCTCCGTAATAACCCGTATGCAAAAGGATATTTACGCCGCCACCGTCTATGACGTGAACGGTAATATCATAAGCTGTACGGGCGGGGACAAAAAGCTTAAAGATACTATCTATAAAAACCTTTCCTTTGATGATGCGATGTTTAGCAATACTGAGGGATTCGCACTTTCAAGTCCGCATGTTCAAACCCTTTTTGAGGGTGAGTACCCTTGGGTAGTAACCCTTGCGGCGAGAACAGATAATCCCGTCTTCGGAGGGGGAGTTTATGTCGCGATTGACTTTGAGTTTTCGGAAATCGCAAAATACATTGATAACGTGGGTATAGGCAGGCACGGCTACTGCTTTATAACCGACGGCTTAGGTAACATTATATATCACCCGCAGCAGCAGCTTATTTTTTCAGGTATTAAAGCTGAAAACACCGAACTTATTAAATCATTAGAGGACGGTGTGCATTATGAAAAGAATATTATTTATACCCTGAATACAACCAATGACAAGCTTTGGCGTGTGGTCGGTTTAAGCTTTACGGACGAACTTGCCGTTGAGCGGAGAACCCAAATTGTTGTGAGTATAGCTTTTTCCTTCTTTTTCTGCGCCGCAATAGCGCTTATTGTTCTCTTAATTTATTCAAAGATTGTAAACGCGCCCGTGCGCTCCCTTATGAAGGCGATGAAAGCATTTGAACGCCATGCGGATAATTTTTCTTATACAGGCGGTATGGAAACAGTACGCGAGTTAAATGTTTTATCCCTTTCATTTGAGCATATGGCGAAAACCATTCAAAGCCTTATGGAACGGGTGCACAGGGAGGAAAAAGAGCTTAGGAAAACCGAGCTTAAGGCGCTTCAGGCTCAGATAAATCCTCATTTTCTTTATAATACCCTTGATTCTATACAATGGATGTGCGAGCAGGGTAAAACAAAGGACGCCGCCCAAATGGTAAGGGCTTTGGCAAGGCTTTTCAGAATAAGCATAAGCAAGGGCAGGGAGCTTATAACTATTAAAGAGGAGCTTCAGCACGCTGAAAATTATCTGATAATACAAAGCTACCGATACCGAAACCAGTTTTCTTACAGTATAGAAGCAGACCCTGCTCTTGACGGCTGTCTCTGCAATAAAATTACGGTTCAGCCGCTTATTGAAAATGCGATTTATCACGGCATCGACCGTATGGTGGACGAGGGAAAAATTCTTATCACCGTAAAAGAAGCCCAAGACGACGCAAACGATATTCTTATCACGGTGAGCGATAACGGCGTCGGAATGACTGAAGAACAATGCAAAAAAATTCTTAAAAAAGAGCGCAGCGACTCTGGCGGAATAGGCGTTAAAAATGTCAACGACCGCCTGAAAATATATTTCGGCGAAAAGTACGGGCTTACAATTGAAAGCGAGCTTGATGTGGGAACAACGGTTACAGCGAGGATACCTAAGCTTTACAAGGAGGCGGAAAATGAGCTTTAAAAAGATAATTTCCCTGATTTTAAGCAGCGTAATGCTTTTATCGCTTTGTGCATGCGGGGGAGCAGACGATAAAAAATATGTTGCCGTAATAGCAAAGGCGGTAAATTCGGATTTTTGGCACAATGTTAAAAACGGCGTCTATTCCGCCGCCACCGAGTATAACGTCACCGTCACCTTTGAAGGACCTGAAAACGAAGAGGATTACGAGACTCAAAACGCCTTGATTGAAGCCGCTGTCAAAAACGGTGCGGGCGCCGTGGTCCTGTCGGCAATAGATTTTAATCAGTCTGTCGATACGGTTAACGCCGCCGTCCGCGCGGGGGTAAAGGTTATTACGATTGACAGCGATTTGAATTCTGACGCTGTAAGCCTTTTTATCGGGACGGATAATATCGCCGCGGGTAAAGCGGCGGGAAAGGCGGCAACGGAGGGCTTTGCGCCTGAAGCAAATATTTATATAGGTCTTGTTAATTATAATGCCGACACAGATAACGGGAATCAGCGCGAGGAGGGCTTTAAGCAGTATATCGATTCATTTAAGAACGCGCAAATACTCTCGTCCGTAACAGCTGAAAGCAATGAGGAAAGCGCAACCGCCGCCGCAAAAAGGCTTTTAACTCAGGATCCGCGCATAAATGTTATAGTCGGCTTTAACGAATGGATGACGCTGGGAGTCGGAAACGCTGTTAAAATGCTCGGGATTTCCGAAAGAGTGCGCGCAGTCGGTTTTGACAGCAATGTCACCTCGGTTTCAATGCTTGAAACAGGGGAGATGGATGCTCTAATAGTTCAAAACCCCTTTGCTATGGGATATTTGGGAGTGGAAAAGGCGGCAGAGTTAATATCGGGCGAGCCGACCGACGGAAATACACTCTACACCACGGTTACAACGGTAACAAAAGATAATCTTTTTGATGCCGATATTCAAAAAATACTATTCAGATTCAACTGACAGGAGGACATATTATGTATAATGCTAACGAAAAAAGATATGATACTATGGTTTATAACCGCTGCGGAGCGAGCGGAATTAAGCTTCCCGCGGTATCGCTCGGGTTCTGGCATAATTTTGGGGACACCGCTCGGTACGATAATATGAAAGAAATGTGCTTTACCGCATTTAATAATGGAATTACCCATTTCGACCTTGCGAATAATTACGGGCCCGAACCCGGGAGCGCTGAAAAGAATTTAGGCAAAATTTTGCGTGAGGAGCTTGGCGCTTACCGCGACGAGCTTATAATCAGCACAAAAGCGGGGTATACAATGTGGGACGGTCCTTACGGCGACTGGGGAAGCCGCAAATATCTGCTTGCAAGCCTCGACGCGAGTCTTAAGCGAATGGGGCTCGAATATGTAGATATTTTCTATCATCACCGCCCGGATCCCGAAACCCCGCTTGAGGAGACTATGGGAGCGCTTGCACAGGCGGTTAAAAGCGGCAAGGCGCTTTATGCAGGTCTTTCAAATTATGACGGTGAAAGGCTTGAAAGAGCGTGTGAAATTCTCGATGAGCTTCATTGCCCCTTTATTATCAACCAAAACCGTTATTCAATATTCGACCGCACAATTGAGCATAACGGTCTTAAGAAAACGGCTGAAAAGCTTAGAAAGGGTATTATTGCTTTCAGCCCATTAGCCCAGGGAATGCTTACCGACCGTTATTTAGACGGTATTCCCGAGGACAGCCGAATTAAAACCGACGGAAGATTTTTAAAAGCGGGCGCCATTACCGAGGAAAAGCTTACTCAAATTCGCGAACTTAATGAAATCGCAAAAAACAGGGGACAAACCTTAGCTGAAATGGCGCTTGCTTGGGTACTGCGCGACGGAGTTGTCACATCGGTTCTGATAGGCGCATCAAAGCCCTCGCAGATACTTGATAATATAAAGGCTACCGAAAACATAACCTTTACCAAAGACGAGCTTGACGAAATAGATAAATATTCGCTTTAAATTTAATGCCAATCAAAAACCGCCGCACACTCGAAAAGCTGTGCGGCGGTTTTTGATTGCTTAAATAACATATCCTCCGTTAATACCTAAAACCTGACCTGTTATGTATTCGGCGTCGGGGGAGGAGAGGAAGTAGACGGCGGCGGCAATCTCGTCGGCGCTCCCCATTCTTCCGAGCGGTATTCCCTCAACGAAGCTGTTAAGCTCCTCGACCGTAAGGTTTTGATTCATACTTGTTTCAATTAACCCGGGCGCTATGCAGTTGACATTAATTCCGCTTGGCGCTAACTCTTTTGCAAGCGCCTTTGTAAGTCCTATAACCCCCGCCTTTGCGGCAGAGTAGGCGACCTCGCAGGATGCGCCGACCTGTCCCCACATAGATGAAATATTTATTATACTGCCCGATTTTTGATTTACCATGACAGGCGCGACAGATTTACAGCAATTGAAAACGCCCTTTAAATTTACATCCATTATTTTATCAAAATCAATTTCATCTGTTTCGGTGATAAGCCCCTGCAAGGCGACTCCCGCGTTATTTATAAGAACATCAACCGAACCGAATTTGTAAAGGGTCTCCTTTACCATAATGTCGACCTCCATTTTGTTGGCGACATTGGCCTTTTGGGTTATCACCGAATATCCGTTGCTGACAAGTGAGCGGCATAGTATATTCGCCGACTCATACGAATCATTATAATTGATTACAACATTATAGCCTTTCTGCGCAAAGAGTATGGCGGTTGCCGCACCTATTCCTTTAGATGAGCCAGTTACGATTACTGTCCTTTTCATTTTGATAGTCTCCAATCCGAAAAAATATCCTCTTAAAAATAGTATAACATACAATGAAAAATTTTTAAAGTATAAATTACAATAAATTGGGTTGACATAAAGTGTTGATCGGCACATATTGTGCGGTTTACATAAACAGTTTACATAACATATTAGACATAAAAAATTTGCGGTTGACATAAATTAAAAAATGTAGTATAAATATAATATCGCTATTTAATTCGCCGCTTTTCTTTTATATCAGCCTTTTTAGAAATTCCTTATTAGTGCTTAATAATTTGGCGTTTTTGTTAATTATGTTTACATAACAACATCTCAAATCAACATTTTGTGCATGCTTACGGCATGCACGCCAAAATATTGTTTTTTCTTTTTTTGAATATCTTGTCCGGGTTTCGCATATTATTTTTTAGAAACAGGAGTGATGATATGCGAAAAGGAAAAGTATTAAGCATAAAGAATTTAAAATTTACAGAGTTTATTGCAAAAAATAATATTTTAGCGATATTAATGGTTCTTATTACAGCGGGAATTACTTTAGGAATTTTTACGGAATCAAGGTTTGAAATACTATCGCGGTATTCAGTATATTATGTTGAGCGATTTATCGCGCTGAGGTCGGGCGTGTCTTTTTTATCGATTGCGCTTAATTCTTTCATGAGCTCCGCGCTTGTCCTGCTTGCGCTTTTTGCGGTCGGTACCTCTATGCTCGGAGTGATTCTTGTACCTTTTTTAGCAATTTTGAAAGGCATTTTTTACGGAGGCGTTTCGGCGCTTTTATATTCGGATTATTCGGTAAAGGGCATAGCCTTTAACGCCGTTTTAATCATTCCGTCCGCCTTTGTTTTTATAATTGCCTTTCTATTGGCGGCAAGGGAATCAATGCGCTTTTCGCTTGTGATAGCAAAAATGTCTCTTCCCGGGGCTCAGTCCGTAAACCTTTCATATGATTTTAAAAATTTCTGCGGAAGATATTTGTTTATAGCGCTTATTGCCTTGGCGTCCGCCTTAACGGACGCGGTGCTTTCCTGCTCGTTTTTAGATAGTCTTATTTTATAAAATAATTTTTAGGAGGTATAATATGACGGATTATATTACAGCGTATAAAAATTATCTGCTTAACGTTAAAAAGTCCTCGTCAAATACTGTTGAGTCATATATGCGCGACGTCAGTCAATACTCGGAATATTGCGCCTCCTTATCTAAAACCGCGGAAAATATAAGCTCTGATGAATTTCACCATTATCTTGATTATCTGTCTATAATAGGGAAATCCGAAGCTACTAAAACACGTATTCTTGCTTCGTTGCGCTGCTTTTACAAATTTATGATTTCCGAAGGCCTCTGCGGATCAAATCCTGCTGAATTGATTAAAATTAAAAGAACCGAAAAAAAGCTTCCCGGGATTCTTGATTCAAATGAAATTATGCTGCTGCTGTCACAGCCCGACGGTGCGGATTACAAGAGCAGGAGAGACAAGGCTATGCTTGAGCTATTGTACGCTACGGGTATCAAAGTCTCTGAGTTAATTGAGCTTACAGTAAGCAATATTAATTTGCAAATCGGTATACTGCATTTACATAATAATAAGAGTGAACGCATAGTTCCTATGTATCCCGCGGCGGTCAAGACGGTCGCAAGCTATCTTATTAACGTGAGACCCGCCATTGTCAGCGATGAAGCGGAGGACAGGCTTTTTACAAATATGAACGGTCAGCCGATGTCTCGCCAGGGCTTTTGGAAGATTATCAAGCATTACGCCGAAAAAGCGGGAATCAAAAAGGATATTACTCCGCACACGCTCCGACATTCCTTTGCGGCGCATCTGCTTGAAAACGGCGCACAGCTTAAGGACATAAAGGAAATGCTAGGTCATTCGGATATTTCGTCAACTCAGGTCTATGCACAGTTTGTTAAAAACAAATACACTGTTGCATACGCGAAATACCATCCGCTGGCGAAATAAATAACATATTAAGCAAGGCAGGGGCACAACCTGCCTTATTTCTATACAATTAATTATACTAAATGAATATTTAGTATAATTGAGGGAGGTGGGAAAAGCTGATATTCAGAGATTTATCCCATTATTGATGTATTCTGCCACGCAGATTCTTGACAAAAAAATTTTGAAAGATTATAATTTATGAGATATAGAAATATTCAGGAGTGCACTTTTAATGAACAAGGATTTATCAACCGGCAAAACCTCTGCGGTGCTTTTTAAATTTTGTCTTCCTTTATTTGGCAGCATAATTTTTCAACAGTTATATAATATAGCCGATAGCTTTGTCGCGGGAAAATTTATCGGCGAAAACGCTTTGGCTGCCGTTGGAAACAGCTATGAAATCACTTTAATTTTTATCGCGTTTGCGTTTGGTTGTAATATTGGATGTTCGGTTATAGCGGCACAGCTTTTCGGAAGCAAAAGATATAGCGAAATGAAAACGGCTGTATATACAACACTTATTGCAGGCGGTGCTTTGTGTGCGGTTTTGGTGGTTTTAGGCGCCTGTTTTTGCACTGATTTGCTACATATAATTCACACTCCCGACAATGTGCTTGCCGACTCAAAATTGTACCTTGCTATTTATATTTTAGGTCTTCCTTTTGTGTTTTACTACAATATTGCTACAGGTATATTTTCGGCTCTCGGAGATTCAAAAACACCTTTCTTCTTCCTAACCTGCTCTTCCCTGTCAAATATTGGCATTGACATTGTATTCGTTACGGTATTCAAAATGGGAGTTGAGGGCGTTGCGTGGGCTACATTTATTTGCCAGGGCGTAAGCTGTATTTTGGCTCTTATATTTGTTTTCAGGCGTTTTAACAAGATAAAGACCGAAGAAAAGCCGAAAATATTTTCCCGCCGACTGCTTATAAAAATCACCGTCATCGCCGTTCCCAGCATATTACAGCAAAGCTTTGTATCTGTTGGTAATATTATTATTCAAGGAATTATCAACTCGTTCGGATCAGCTGTTATGGCGGGCTATTCCGCATCAATTAAGCTCAACAACCTTGTTATCACCTCTCTCGCAACAATCGGAAACGGAATTTCAAACTTTACCGCCCAAAACCTGGGAGCAGGTAAAACCGACAGAATTAAGGAGGGCTGGCGAGCGGGCGTAGGTCTTGTTTGGCTCATCTCTGTCCCCTTCTCTATTGTTTATTTCTTCGTGGGTAAATATTTGGTTTACATATTCATGAATAATCCCAGCGGCACCGCAATGCAGGTCGGCGTGGAAATTCTGCGTATTTTAGCGCCGTTTTATCTGCTTATCGCTGCAAAGCTTGCTACCGACGGCGTACTGCGCGGGCTTGGCAAAATGAACCGATTTATGGCGGCTACTTTTACCGATCTTCTGCTTCGCGTAATCCTTGCCTTTATTCTTTCAAAATATCTTGGCGCAACAGGTATATGGCTCTCGTGGCCAATTGGCTGGTGCGCCGCGACCGTTCTCTCGTTGATTTTTTACAAAACGCTTAAATTTGAAAAGGTAACAGATAATAAAAAATAAAAATCATTGTCATTTTTTTAACATTATGTTATGGTACAATAGATAGGTAACAAAATAAAAAGAAAATTCATCTCAAATATG
>URGJ01000005.1 GCA_900547445.1 uncultured Oscillospiraceae bacterium
CATTATTTTTTATGACAGAACTTAAAGTATCCTGAACTGCTTTCGGCTGTTCATGGATCTCTTTCATCATAAAGTGTTCAAATCCTGCTTTTTCTGCTGCTTCAGCATCCCACTTAATTTCTGTTGTCTGCTTTTCAATCTCATCCCCATCAAGGTTAAAGAAATGAGCTTCTCCAGGTGTCAATCTGGCAAATTCCAGATTACCAATGTAATAAACATTTCTTGTATATTTCAGAATAGCCGGGACATCAGAAGCTACATAGGTTTCTCCGTCTGCCACTCCTATAATCATTGGACTGTCTTTTCTTGCTACCCAAATTTCTCCCGGATAATCTTTGAACATAAGTTCCAGGGCATAGGAACCACGCACACGAACCATCGTTTTTGCAATCGCATCAATCGGTCCGAGATTATACTTCTTATAATAATAGTCCACTAGTTTAATTACTACCTCTGTGTCAGTCTGACTGTAAAAAGTATAACCATGCTTTAATAATTTTTCTTTAAGTTCTGTATAATTTTCAATAATACCATTGTGTACGCCAACTACTTCTGATTCTACTTCTCCAGAACCTGATCTTGTACAATTTCCAGATACATGCGGATGTGCATTAATCTGACTTGGCTCTCCATGTGTTGCCCAACGTGTATGTCCGATTCCACATGTTCCTATCAGTGCTTTTCCTTCATCTGTTTTTTCAATCAGATTGCCTAATCTTCCCTTGGCTTTAACCACCTGTGCCAAACGCTCCCCATCTCGCACAGCGATTCCAGCCGAATCGTACCCTCGGTACTCTAATTTAGACAGACCATTTAATAAAATAGGTGCTGCCTGCTGTGTTCCAGTAAAACCAACTATTCCACACATTTCAATCTCCCCATTCTTATCATTGTATTCTCTATTATTCTAACAATCTATTCTTTATTTTTTTTGCAGGTGTTCCTGCAATAATAATATTGGACTCTTCAAAATTTTTTGTCACAACAGAATTAGCCCCTATAATATTGTTGTTTCCTATTTTGACATCTCCACATACTACTGCATTTGTAAATAATGTAACATGATTTCCAAGTCTTGGTTCTCTTTCGCCACCACCATTTGATACAATTGCAGAATTTACAAATAGCCTTGCATCTTCACCAACATCTCCATTAGTTATAATAGAGCCTAAATGAACTATACATAACCCCTTTCCACAACTGTTCAATCTAACTTTCATACCATATTTAAATCTTAATCTATTTAATTTGACCAAGCTCAAATAGTACATCCATTTTTTCCCAGTATTAAGGTAATATTCCGTTTTTCTAAGTCTTTTTTGATACTTAAAAATAGCATCGTTTTCCGTTAGCGGAAATACCCCCCCCACTAATGTTCTCTTTGGATATTTCGCACCTTCATATTTAATCCATTCTTTCAAATCCGATGCAGAACTAATTATCTCATGTTCCCATACGGTTGAAGTATCTCTTGCGTATGTTTCATTCATTTCTATGTTCATTATTTACTTCCTCCATACAAAATAGTATCAATCCCGTCTATATAAATCCCTTGTATATACTTTATCTTTCACATCATCTAAACAATCATTATATCTATTTGCAATGATTGCCTGACTCTGCTCCTTAAATTTATCCAAATCATTCACAACCTTACTTCCAAAGAAAGTGCTTCCATCTTCCAATGTTGGCTCATAAATAATAACAGATGCTCCTTTAGCCTTGATTCTCTTCATAACTCCCTGTATAGAAGACTGGCGGAAATTATCTGAATTTGATTTCATAGTAAGACGATATACACCAATCACAACCTCTTTTTCCATAGAAGCATCATAAGTATTTTCATCTTCATAAGCATAATACCCTGCCTTCTGTAAAACACGATCTGCTATGAAATCTTTCCTGGTTCTATTTGATTCAACAATAGCAGACATCATATTCTGTGGAACATCTTCATAATTAGCCAAAAGCTGCTTAGTATCCTTTGGTAAGCAATAACCACCATATCCAAATGACGGATTATTATAATGTGATCCAATTCTTGGATCAAGACACACACCGTTAATGATCTGTTGTGTGTTCAATCCTTTCATTTCGGCATATGTGTCAAGCTCATTAAAATATGATACTCTGAGAGCCAGATATGTATTAGCAAATAACTTCACTGCTTCCGCTTCTGTAAATCCCATAATCAAAGTATCAATATTCTCTTTAATAGCACCTTCCTGTAATAATCCGGCAAATGTATTCGCAGCCTTTACAAGTCTAGCATTTTGAATATCCGTTCCCACAATAATTCTTGACGGATATAGATTATCGTACAAGGCCTTAGATTCACGCAAAAACTCAGGGCTAAAAATAATATTGTCACAATGAAATTTTTCTCTAATACTTGCTGTATATCCTACTGGAATTGTCGATTTTATAACCATAATCGCATCTGGATTATATTCAATAACCAACTTGATCACAGCTTCTACTGCTGATGTATCAAAGAAATTTTTCTTACTGTCATAGTTTGTGGGAGCAGCAATAACTACAAAGTCCGCATCTTTATACGCTGATTTTGCATCTAATGTTGCCGTTAAATGCAATTTCTTCTCTGACAGATATTTTTCAATATATTCATCCTGAATTGGAGATTTTTTTTGGTTTATTAATTCTACTTTTTCTGGAATAATATCTACTGCCATCACTTCATGGTGTTGCGATAACAAAGTAGCTATGGATAATCCCACATATCCAGTTCCTGCAACTGCAATTTTCATATTCGCATACCTCCTGCTTTACACTTCTGTTTCTACTGAATTTTAGACTATATCATAAAATTCCTTTAAAATGGACGTTCCATTTTCTAAAATTTCTTTTGTCTTTTTATAATAATTTTCTGCAGTATTTTCTACATAATACGGATTAATTATTTTTTCATTTTTCCCGGTAATCTCTTTCATTGCCTGACCGATCATACTACTGTCGCAAGTGACATCAATAACACTGTTACCATGTACTCGTCCTCTTTGTCTATCTCCAATATTAATTGTATACCTTCCTAATGACGGTGTTTCAATAATTCCAGATGAAGAATTTCCTATTAATGCCACAGAATTTTTTACTAAATATAAAAACGAATCTACATTCAAGTTTTCATAATAATACGCATTTTCATGTTCATCCACATAATTGAGCCATGAAGAACGTATGATATCAGATTTTGTATCTGCATTCGTCCCCATAAAAATAACACTCATTCCATTCATATTTTCCTGCAATGCAGTCAATACTTCTTTCACCTGATCTTCCATTTTCACATCAGTTAGTGTTTCGGGATGAAAAGCTACAACCCAATATTTTTGTGGAATAAGTTCTTTTACTTTTTCAATTACTTTCTCTTCATCTATCTTGCAACAATTTTCTGCCCCTAATGCCCCAAGATAAAATACTCTTTTAGGATCTTCTCCCAACTGTATTACACGTTTTCTATATTCTTCTGTACTGGTAAAATGATACTGACTCATTTTGGTAATAGAATGACGTATAAATTCATCATAATTGCCATATGTAACTTCCCCACCATGTAAATGCAAAATTGGGATTCTTTGCATAGCTGCTGCAATCGCAACCGCCATCATTTCATATCTATCTCCAAGTATAATTAATAAATCAAATTTATTATTTTCAAAATAATTTCCAAAACAATCTAAAGCTGTTGCCATGCAATGCATCACATTCGCATTACTGTCATTCTCTATATTTAGCGGAATCTCCAAATCGATTTTAAATCCATCCTGTCGTATTATATCTACAGAGTGACCAAACTTATCTTCCAAATGTGAGCCTGTAACCAATACTGAAAACTCTATAGCTTTGTCATTATCTAATAATCTTAAAAAATTTTTTACTATTCCATAATCTGCTCTTGAACCAGTCGCATACGCTACTCTATACTTTCCCATACTAACCTTCTTTTACTGATTTATAATAGTTTCGGCAATTTTAAAATCAAGTTCTGTATCTATATCTATACTGCGCTCTGCCGGCATTTTATATGCGTAACAATCTTCTCTATACAGATTTGTATTTTCCAAAAAAGCCTTCACATCTGCCATATAAATTGCCCCATTTATCCTATAAAACGTTTCTAATTTCTGTCTTTGTTTATTACTGTCTGCCCGCAAAAATCCGGATAACGAATTATTTTCTGGTAAAGTATTACTCCACAATGGCGAATGCTCCATTTCACAAACTGATACAACCGCTATTGCATCTTTCTCTTTAAATAATTCATAAGCTTTTTTTATATCTTCGTACTTTCGCAATGGAGATGTTGGCTGTAAAAGCGTAAATGTATCAAATACAATTCCCATCTCCTGATATTTTTTCAATACTTCTTTTACAACATCCCATGATGACGCTACATCTGATGCATTTTCTTCTGATCGATAAAAAGGTACTTCTGCTCCATATTGTATTGCAATCTCGCCATATCTTTCAGAATCCGTAGAAACCAGTATGTGTGAATAAATCTCTGATTTCTTCGCTGCTTCTATGCTATATGCAATTAAAGGTTTTCCATTTAATAATTTTATATTTTTATCTTTCAAGCCTTTCGAACCGCTTCTTGCAGGTATTATTGCTAAATTATTCATCTTCTCTATTCACTCCTTTACAAGAAATCAATTCATCTATTTCAAAATCTTTTTCAGCTTCTTTCCCCAACACCTCATACCAATGAATCGGAGAAATTCCATTTCCTGGTCTTTTACAAGTGATATTCTCTTCGGAAAACATTTCACCTCTCATGATTTTTCTTTTTGCTACAATAGATTTTCTTGCAACGAATATATTGCTTCGTTCAGATTCAGTCACTTCTTTCGTTTCATTTCCAAGCATAATTTCAGCTTTATGCACACCTACACACAATTCTTTTAGTTCTTCTGGTGTAATAGACGCTTTATGATCAGGTCCTGGCATAGCTTTATCTAAAGTAAAATGTTTTTCGATAAATTTAGCTCCCAATCCAACCGCCACAAGAGAAGCAACAATTCCTTCTGAATGATCTGAAAGTCCGATTTTCCAATCTGGTGCTAATTCTTGAAGCTTATTCATGGCAAGCAAATTCATATCTTCCGGCTCTGTTGGATATTGTGTATTACAATGTAATACCGTAAAACTTGTGTCTTTACTTTGTTGCAAAACATTTATTGCATATTTAACTTCATCAATCGTAGACATTCCTGTTGATAGAATTACTTGTTTATTTTGACATTCAATTGCTGCTACCCTCTGTAAATAAGGAAGATTTGTAATCTCTCCTGATGGTACTTTCCATATATTCTGACCGATTTTTTGCAAAAATGAAAAAGATTCAAAATCAAATGGCGTAGAAAAAATCTGAATATCTAAAGTAGAAGCATACTGTACCAATTCCAAATATTCAGTTTCCGTTAATGCCAATTTTTTTAACATATCTAGCTGTGAACCATTTCCATCATTTTTTTTCTGATATTCGGCTTTAGGGGCATATCTTGAAACAAGATTTTCTGGCACAAAACTTTGGAATTTAACTGCATCTGCTCCAGCTTCTTTCGCTTTTTTCATCATTGTTTTTGCCAATTCAACACTTCCATTATGATTGCAGCCAATCTCTGCAACAATTTGAATATCACTCATTTCTAATCTCTCCTCTTTATAACTCTAGCAGGTACACCTACTACAGTTACTTTCTCCGGTATATCTTTAATAATCACACTACCTGAACCAATAATTGCATTGGAACCGATTTTCAATTGACCGTTACACACAGATGAACTGCCCAAAAAAACACTATTTCCTACAATTACATTTCCATTTATAACAGAATTTGTTGATAAATGATTGTGATCACCCACTTTACATTCGTGTTCAATCAAAGCCTTTGTATTTATAACATTATTATTTCCTATCTCTGCATCAGCATTTATTACTGCCATTTTACCTACAAAATTCCCTATTCCCATTTTTGCACTGGCCGATATAATTGCTGAAGAATCAATAATATTGATTATGTTCAATCTTCGTTCTCTAATTCTGTCAAACCATAACTTACGGTATCCAACATCTCCAATAGAAACAAAATAACTATATTTTTCACAATTTAGAATATCTTCAAGTCCCGTACCCAAGATTGGTAATCCCATATGCATACCTTTTTTGTTGCTATCTATGAATCCACATAATTCATATTCTGATTTATTAATTGAATCTGCAACTGACTTTGCATGTCCACCAGCTCCTATTAAAATCAGTTTTTTCATCTAAAATCACCTCAAATCTATTTTCTAAGATACTCTCTCAATTTATTCCAATTTTTTATACCTATTTTAACAAATGATGACACTATTCTTTTATTCATTTTTTACATATGTACATGTGGCTATCAATATAAACTTTTCCATTTAATCCACTCACTTTTATTCTATAAAATCGTTCTTTACTTTATCAAAAATTTCCTTACCCTCAAGACAAGATTGTGAAAAATAAATTTGTGAAACAAATTCCATACCATATCTCATTTCCAAAATATTTTTTATATCTCTTATCCTTTTTGATACAGCTTTACTATCCTCAATCATGTATTCTGGTTCATCTAACGTAAACTGTATAAGTTTTCCTGCTTGATTAAGCTTTATGCCCCCCCACGAATAATGGACTCTGTAATCTATATCTGTGTACACTTTTTATATTAACCATTAAATCCAATTCGGATAATTTTTCATTTTCAGGCACAATACAACAAAAAGTATCTCCCGTTTCAATTAACCATTCTTGTATTTGTAAATATGCATTATAGACTTTTTTCAAAAAATCTGCCGATATTTTCTTTTGTAAATACCAATCCAAATTACCTGGATTTTTGCTTTTTCTCTTCAAAACTCGAACATTTATTTTATGTTGATCTGTATATAAATTCATCCCCATTCTATGATTACCATCGAGAAGCCTCATATCCTTATCTACTATAAATAAAGAATTCGGATCATATCCTTTGCTTTGATATGATGTAATTAATTTTGAGAAAGCCATGTTCCCATCTTCCTCCCGATGTTTATTACCATATGCTGCCCTACTAACCGTATTTTGCCATACAAATGTTTGTTTATTATATTCCACATAATCCTTTATATCCAAATACCTCGTAGTAGCTAGAAACTGATTATGTTCTACATTTCTTCTTAAATTCATTATATCTCCAATAGAAGCACTACATGACTGAGCTGTTCTACTATCATATAAATCTACCAACATCTTTTTTATACTAAACATTTTAATTTTCTCCTCCCAATACTTTCCATTTTATACGATTCAAAATAGTTGGTTTTGCATACTTTTCTGTCCAGAAATGAATATTCGCATCTGATTTTTCTAACTTCTTTTCAAAACTCTTCTGAAAAGTATTTCGTGGCGCTGGTAATATAATTCTTGGATTATTACGAATTATTTCTTGGCTATCTACATTTCTAATTAAAAAGTATTTTTCTACTTCATTAAAAATTTTTTTTCCTTTTTCAGTCAACACTAATACTGCCGAACACCCAAGACTATCTGTAAATTCGGGACATACTTTTTCCATTCCCCACGCATCTCCTATCAATAGATCACTCATAATATTCTGTCCCTTATATTCGCAACTCAAACATCTATTTCTTTCAAACAAACCATCTGTAAAGCATTTCAAAAAGTAACCATCATTTTTTCTAAACGTTATATGTTCAGTTCCATTCTTAAATTGAAACTTCAATCCATAATTTAAGCATCCTTTTGTTTTATCTCTCATAGACACTTTAATAATTGAACTTTCACTCATTCTTTCCTCTTCAGCTAAATATTTTTTCCATATTTTACGTTCTATAGATCCATGACATACAACTGCCAGCGTAATTAATTTATCACTTTTAACACACTTTTTTACTGCTGCAACTTGACATGGGACTCCTGAAAAAAGTACTATTTTTCCCTTTTCTACAATCTGTTTGATTTTCACTATGCAATCATTTAAGTCACTTTTCACATATTTTGATCCCATCATTTTTTTGCAAATTTCTATCTCATTAGAAACAATATGTTTGGGCATAAACTTGTCATCATATATACAACCACAAACATATCCGTCCATTTCTAATACTTTTTGTGCTATTTGAAAAAAAACACCGCCTGACGAACTTACTTTTCTGATTTCATTGTTTTTGTTTTTAACTATATATCCCTCAATACAATTCAGTTCTTCTATATCTTCAGGTTTATTCAATTCAATACATACTCTTTCACATCTATTGCAATTAATACACTTTTGCAAATCAATTTCTGGATGTATGTTTTCATCAAATGATATTGCTTTGGTTGGACAAGCTTCTGCACATGCTGAACAAGAGTAACATTTTTCTTTAAAATCAAAATTTATCATATTATTTAAAACACTCACTTAAAGGAACTATTTCTGCACCATCTTTAATTACATAATTATATATTTGTTTAATTAACTTTTTCGCTTTTTCATCTGTATTTAATTGCCAATAATGAGTATATATAACAAATGGCACTTTTCTTGCTTTGCAAATATGGTACTCATAAATCAGCCGTTCATAATTATCTATTGTATATGCATTCAGTTCTTTATGCTTTCCATAGTTCATAATACCTGGATACTGTACTTTTTTTACTATCCTAAATCCCCAACGAATTATAAAATTATATATATATCTTAAATTTACTTTTCTATCTCTCACCCCAATAATGCCAGAGTAATTCATTTGAAGATCTTCTAATACTGAAATAGCTTTTTTATCAATACTATTATTAGGTGCAACAAATACTGATATATTCATACCTAACAATTTCTCTAAATGTTTTTTTCCTTTCGGTATTTCCTCTTTTAATTGACTACTACTTTTCCATTTCATTTCAGCAAGCCATTTGTTTTCACTTAGCTGATATTCATGTGAATAGCCATGTAACAATATATCAACTTTTCCCTGTTTATATTTTTTCTTTAAATATTCTAATAATTCTGTATTTTCAGCTATATCATAATATCCCATTCCAATTTCTTTTCCATATGGAAACACATCATCTCTATGAACTGGAACCGTATACGGCACAACTGAAAGAGATACACAATCATCCTCATTTAAAAAATCATATGCTCTTTGTAAATCTTTAGGTTTTGTAAAATATGATGTATCATCATCCCGAATAGCAACTTTCATTTTTTATCCTTTCGTCATCTCGAATAACATGTTTTCTAAATACTCAATCGAATCCCTTCTCTGTTCCTCCAAAATCGGAATCACATTTTTGTAATCTATAGAAATATCTTCTGCAGTCAAATTATCCATATTATGAATTATTCTATTTGATAATCCAAAGATATTTAAAGCACTATATAATCTGGAATTTTCAGATGATTCCTCTGAATCACTGCTTTTACAAAAAGAGAAAAAATTTCTTTGGAAATTTATCGAAAACATAGTTCCATGAAATGAATCTGTACAAATTAAAGCAGCCCCTCTTATCAATGATAAAAATTCTTTAGGACCTCCCCATACTTTTTTATAATCATTATTTTCCATTTCTAAATATGCTGCCGGAAGACTTATTATTTTCCAATTTGTTAATTTTTGTATCTTTTCTACAGCCCTTCTATGTTCTGATTTTTCTCCCAAAAAATAAACCAAAATATATGGCTCTTTAGGTATCTCAAACTCGCAATATTTTCCCCACTCTTTAGCAGATAATAACAATGTTGGATCTAATACACATTTAACTTCTTTTTGTGTAATACGGCTTAACAATTGCGCTCCATCCTGCTCTCTGCATGATAAAAAGGAAAAATTAGATAATTTTTTTCTATATTCCTTTTCTTTCTCGTCAGATAATGATTTTACCGCTAAGCTCGGACCATAACTGCCTTTTTTCGATTTGTTTTCAACAAATGGTAAAAAAAATGCTTCCGGCGAGTTCGCAACAAAAGGATTCCAAGTCTGGTCACTACCTACTACATATCCATCATATACTGGTGGATTTTCCATTAACTGCTGTGTGGTTGTATATTTCTTTTTTCCTACATGCAAATATGTTTTATAAAACTGTTCAAATAATTCATTCTTTTCCTTTATTTTTTCTCTCGAATCAGCCAACGCTCGATATTTTTTTCTTTCTTTAATATACACTGGCATTCTTTTTATTCTTAATTTAAGCATTTCATATCTTGATAGAGAATTATCTTGTTTAAAATCTATTAACTCTGCCTGATAGCCTAGTTGTTCTACCTTTTCCTGCAAGGCAAGAGCCTGCAGCATTGTACCGTAATTATAATAATGATGATATGTAATTATTCCTATTGTTTTCATAATTTATTTCTCCTAACGATGTAAATATTTTGCTAACATTATTTTTCCTTTTCTCATTATATTAATTATCAATTTTCTATTAGCAGCAATCAAAGCAACAAGAATTATTAATTGTATTATTACAGGCACTATAGTAAATCCACCTAAACAGACTATGAATTGTACAACTAACAAGATATACATTATTGTATGTTTTAGAAAATTCACTCGTATATGTATATATCTTTTACTTCTTTGTAATCTAACTAACCAAATAACAATATTAGACACAAGTGTTGCAACTGCAGCACCCATTACACCAATATAAGACACTAATACAAAATTTAATATGGTATTTACGACTGCACCTATCATAGTTGAATATGAGAATATTTTAGTATCTTTTACTGCTGTAAAAATGCTCCCTAAAAAGCCAGCCAAACCACCAAAGACGAAAGAAATCATCAATGGAGGAACATATTTCCATGCTACAAAAAAGCTCTTTGCATATAAAATATGTGCAAATGGAATAGTTAATATAATTAACATTGAACAACACAAAACTAAAAAACCATTATATGCCTCATACATATCAGCAACAAAATGATCACTATCTTCTGGATCAAAATCTTTTATGGCTGATAACTGCCATGCCTGCGTAAATATATCACTACATGCAGTCAGCATAGTCGGTATTTTATATGATACCGTATAAATTCCATTCGCAGTTGCACCTAAAATCCATGTAACAATATATCTATCCGATGAACTATTAATCCACCAACCAATTTTATTAAAAATTAATGGGAACCCAAATTTTTGCAATTCCTTAACTGTAGTTTTATTTACTTTATTAAACTTAATGTGTTTATGTATTTTCAGTCGTACAGATCCCCAAGCTACAGCCATAAAGGTTCCCAGGTAATTAGCTATTAAATATCCATTTAATCCACACTTCAGCACAACCAACAAAACAACATTTAATACACATGATGCTATTGTGGTAATCAAACTCATTTCAACCATATATTGTACTTTATCAATGCCTCTGGCATAATTAGTCAGTACATTATACAGTCCTGTAGACAATACCATTAAATAAAATGCAACTAAATATGATGTATTAATTTTAAAGAAAGGAAGTATTCCTATCATAATTGTACAAATAGCACATAACACCATTCCCTTCAG
Organism: uncultured Oscillospiraceae bacterium; assembly: GCA_900547445.1. Classification (GTDB taxonomy): domain Bacteria; phylum Bacillota; class Clostridia; order Oscillospirales; family Acutalibacteraceae; genus UBA737. Next base: position 11,556 of record URGJ01000005.1, read on the forward strand.
GCAAACAAATAACCCGCTTGATATTACTTCATCGGATTCATACTCTTTATCAAAGCAAAATCTTAATATTGCACTTTCGATGCAAAGGATAATGATTGGTAATACCAAATTGGCAGAAGTACTTACTATGTCCCCGATTCCATAGTCTGCTGTGGATAAACAATTAGTATATAAAGGAACCATAAGGAATGCTATTATCTTAGGACCAAAACTACTTATCCCAAACAAAATAAAATTTTTCGATAAATATTTATATTTCTTATTCATATGAATTGCTCGTTACTCCTTGACCCAACGTCACTCTAATAAATGATGTTCTTTCTACTGAGCATAACATCACCGCAAATTGCGTTACGAAAAAACTATTCCAAAATACCGATTGACCAAATATTGAAATGATACATGTTAAAACATAACATTTACTATATAAATCTGATTCTTTCCATATATTCCAAAAAAGTTTCAAATATAAAAGCAATCCAAATACACCGTAAATTAACATGCAATTTCCAATAGCATTAACAAAGCCCAAATATGAAAGATTAAGACTTAATTTATATTTACTTAATGCCACTTCTCCAGAACGCATATAATTCTCTACATTCATATATGGTATTCCTAATACTTTATAGATCAAAGGTGCAGCCCAAAACAATTGAAATCCCAACACAAGCCTAACTGAATCAGATGTATTTGTAACCGAAATATTCGTCAACTTATTTAATGCCATTGAAAAAATACTCAAGTTTGAAAATGCTCCTATACCTATTATCAAAACACCTACTATCATTAACGAATTAAAATATTTCCCTTCGCTTCTGGCACTTACAAACGCATAAAACAGCCATATTACTCCGGTCATTAATATTCCCGTTGAAGATGTCGATAATAAAATGCTTATCGAAATAAATACCATCCAGATATGCTTTTTTCTTTTCATACACATACATAAAAGCGGTAATATCCATGTACAGTATGCTGCCGGTTCTAAAAAGAAAGAATGTGGTCTATCATAACCCAATAAATAATTTTCGCTATTTGACTGCAAAAATGGAAATATATTAATTGTAGACACTGATTGTCCCAATATATATACCTGGAAAGATTGGTAAAAAATTCCAGCCATAACAATAATTCCTATAATTTTCCAAACCCTAAATAGATTTTCTTCATCAACTTTTTTATATATACACGATAAAATTAATAAGTATAAAACTCTCTCTACCCAGAGTCCTGTATTAAATCCAGTTATAAACATCCTGAAAAAATCATGTACTATCATAAATAGAAAAAATATAAATAATGGTTTATATAAATAAAATTCTCTATATTTTATAAAATAAATAGCTACAACAGCAATTACACAAATTAATCCTAAATGAAGACCTGCAATTTCATACTGATTGATCAGGCAAAACAATGGGATAAAAATTTCCATCAAACTTATCTTCTTTTTTTGTCTATTATTTATTCCTTCATTCATTATTTTCCCTCACATCAATAAAATCTTTCTAAGGCTTTGACTACGCCATGACCTCTTTATACCAATTCACATATTTTTCAGACATAATATCAATCGAAAACATATTACCTATTTCAATAATCTCTTCATATTTCCAATTTTTATCCAATGCTGTCTTTAATGTATCTGTAACTGATTCATTACTTCTATCTTTTACTTTTAACATTGCTTCTGGATAATATAAATCCTGTGTTGCATCTAAATCCTCAAAGGTAACGCATGGTACTCCATGCATATATCCCTCAACAATAGGCAATCCAAACCCATCATTTAAACTCAAAAATAAATTTACATCACAGAATTTCCAAAAAATATCCATTCGATCATTAAATCCGCCTAAAATAACATTTTTATGTAATTGATATTCCACAATTTTTTTTCGGACTTCTCCATTATCTACTTCTCTTCCCCAAAGCACCAACAGGGTGTTTTCAAATACTTTTGTATTTTTCAATATTTCTACTGCTTGCATTTGATTTTTGTTTTTGGTTATATTTCCCACGAAAAAGAGAATTTTCTTACCATTTTTTTTGCTATGCTGCAAATAAGCATATGTATCACTCAACTTTGGATATAAATCATTCTGATTCAAACAATCGCTATAATATTCCTGAAACTTTTCTTGCGTTAAAGTGCCTTCTTCTCGAATAAACTTTGTATCATTTTCATCGTTTTTTTTCGTTCCATTCGTAATAACAGTGATATTATTTGCTTTTTTTCCTAAATAGTTTTCTTCTATTCTGGCTTTCATACCACTACTAATTACACTAATTGGTATATTGTTTTTTTCTGCTTTTATTAAAAAATCACGTTCTATCTGCTTTTCATATACCGGTGCAGAAACCGAATCATTCAAACCAATTAAACCATGTAAAGTAACTGTATACCTTACTTTCATTTCTTCACAAATTCTAATATAGCTTTCTGTAATAGTTCCTATACCATGTATATGAACTATATCCGGTTTTTCCATTTGAATTTGTTTTCTAACATATCCACCATCTACTTCATAAAAAACATGTCTGGCTCTATCTTTTACTGTAACACCATTCGCAAAAAATGCTTTTATTCCTATTAACCAATCCTTTAATTTTGCATTAGAAAAGAACTGTCCCCATGTATGAGAAAGGATTTTAAAATTCTTTTCATTTTTTCCCTTTGTAATAACTCGTGTTAATAAAACAACATTTTCTAATTCGGCCACTGAACTTACTATATTTTGAACCATTATTCCAAATCCAGTCTTATTTTTAGTAAATTCAATTATATTGTCATCATATATATACGGAGCAATAATCATTACTTTCATTTATATCATCACCTAAAAAAATTTGTTTTCTGATTTTAATTCATAATAATGTTGTTCGTTTCTCATTTTAAATACTTTCGCCGGATGTCCTCCTGCAATTGAACATGATGGAATATCCGATACAACAACGCTTCCAGCTTGAATAATAGCCCCTTCACCAATTTTAACCCCTTGTAAAATTGTAACATTTTGCCCAAGCCAAACATTGTCTTCTATCACGACATCACCGTCTATAGTCGTTTCGTCATAAGGAATAGATTTTCCCTCATAGTTATGATTAGAGGTTAATATCAATATTCCTCCTCCTGAATGAAAATTATTTCCAATAGTAACATTTCCATTTCCTGTAACTTTCATCCCATTAAAATGACAATTATCTCCGATATAAGTCTTAGATGTAAATTTACTCCAATGGTTTATATGTAATCCCTTTCCATATTGCTTGGCTGTTTTTTTACATAGATTTGTATAAAAACCTGTTCGTATTTTTTTTATAATTTTTCCTATCATACGCTTTTCTCCAATACTTCTGATAAAAGTCTATGTTCCTTATAAAGACAAACATATCCCAATTCTTTCAATTTATTAAAATTTTCAGGATTACTCATATTATCTATTATTATTGGAATTGAATTGCATAATGCCTGATTCAATACCGTTGAATAAAGCGAAATTGCGGCACCAGATTGTAATAAAGATTGCTCTATCGAAATTTGGGTTGTATCCTCTACATCTGCAAAAGTAAATATCTTTTTAACAATATCCATATTAGAATATCTCGGATGTGGACGTATTGAAATTTTATTTCCACTCTTATATAACTGTTCCAATATTTTTGATATTTCCTTTAATACCTCTTCCGATTCTGCACCTAAATAATATGTATAATCATATTTCTGTGTTCTGATCAGCTCTCCATCGAATTTCAAAGAAGCCGGAACTTCAACAACAAACTGATTTTTATCTGCCTTCATAGAAGCTAATATTTTTCCATAGTATTCATCCCAAATATAGCATTCATCAAATTTAAAGAACGAATCTCTCATATAGTACATTTTTTCTCCATGCATGACATCTATATGCTTGATATTTCTTTGTTTACAGTAAGCTGTCAGTACTGAAGACGTAAAAGAGTATTCCGCACAAACCGCTATTGCTTCAGGTGAATATTCTTCAATGGCAAAACTATATCTTCCAATTTTAATCAAACATTTTAAAATAAACTGCCAAGAAAATGGATATCTACATATTATTCCTTTTATAAACTTTTTATCTTTTGCAGTTAATAAAGTTCCTTCTACCGGATTACTTTCAATTGCTTTATACCTTTTTTTCAAAGACTTTGGCAAAATGTTTTCCGGTTTACCATCTCTAAAAAATACCAAGTTTTTATGCTCTAGCCGATTCACCTGAACCTTTTTTCCATATTTGAACCAATAGAGAATCACCACTGGAAATGAAACCAGATTTAACAAAAAAGTGATTCCTTTTCCATTAAACTGCATCTGACACTTATACTGAAAATACGATCTTTCAATCTCATCTCGTGGATTTCCTAATTTAGCAATGTATTTTTTTTGTTTACTGACATCATATGAGAATAATGCGTCTTGCCTTCTTTCCAAAAGAACAGCCATTTTACGCAGCATATCATTCATACCCATAATTAACTCACCTTTTTAACGTACCGCACCTTTTTCCAGCATCCATAAATTAAATTTTGTAAAGTCAAAAATAACGATGCAATACTATTCTTATTATCTGCTTCCTTGAATAACTTATAGTGCCATTTTACTAATTTTAAATAGCCATGATTAGATATTGATCCTGACCGTTTTCTATACTGTGCCAGCACTTTATCATAATGATAACAGTTTGCCTTTTTGATTACTTTCAGCCACATGGCATAATCGTTATTCTTTTTAATATCTGCAATCTGTATTTTGCCAATCTTCTCCGCATCATACATTACGGTCAAACACCCCGGCCAACAATAACGATACATTCCCATTTTCGTAATCTTCTTAGGTCCGGTTACTTTCACTCCATTCGTCACATCATTTTCATCAATTTCTTCATAACTAGTATATGAAAAAGAGTATTTATTTTTTTTCATATACTTTATTTGTTCTTCCAGCTTGGTCGGATACCATAAATCATCACTGTCCAAAAATGCAATCCACTTACCCTTTGCATTTTTTAATGCTTTATTTCTTGATACGGCAGCACCAGAATTTTTTTTGTTTTTTAAATAAATAATTCGGTCATCATCATACTTCGATACAATCTCATCTGTATTATCAGTTGAACAATCATCAACTATCAACAGTTCCCAATTTTTGTATGTTTGCTCTAATACAGATTCTATTGTCTTACTAATAAATTTCGCAGTATTATATGAGGGCATTATTATTGAAACTAACTCGTTCATTACTTCAATCCTTTTAGTAGTTCTTTTGCTTCGTTCTGTTTTTTATCGTATTCTTCTTTACTTATCTGTTTTGTTTGGAGAAGATAATCCCCATAATCTGCAGCAGTTACACTACCTTCTTCTGTAATTCCCTCCTGCTTAATAAATGCTTTTTCAACAGTTTTAAAAAGAATTTTTAAATCACGCCCAAAAGAAACATGTTCTATATACTCCAAGTCATACTGCAATTTTCTATCCCATGAAATTGCATTTCTGCCACTTACCTGTGCAAGCCCAGACAATCCAGGTTTTGCAGTATGACGCATTCTTTGTTCTTCTGACATAAACACCATATCTCGAACTAACTGCGGACGTGGCCCTATCAGTGTCATCGTGCCATTTAAAATGCAAAATGCTTCTGGCAGTTCATCCAAAGAGGTAGATCTAAGCCATGCACCAAATTTTGTCAGACGCACTTCATCGGGCAGCAAGTTTCCCTCTGCATCTTTCTTGTCTGTCATAGTCCGAAATTTATACATTTTAAAAATTCGTTCTTTTCCCGTTTTCGGATCAATCAGTCCAGGTCTATATTGAGTAAACAACACTGGACTTCCCAGTTTGATTCGAACCAGCAGAGCGATGATTGCATACAGCCAACAGAATACAATAATTGCCAATCCAGAGCAAAAAATATCAATCGCTCTTTTTATGTATCTTTCGTAAAATCCCATTTTACGGTACAATTTATGATTTTTTTCTTTCTTCATAAATCTCTCCTAAAACACTTCCTTATTCAAAGCAAGCCTTTATTACTTCAATAATTCTATCCTGCTGCTCTGCTGTCATTTTATTGTCACTTGGCAGACATAATCCTCTTGTGAAAATATCCATACCTACATCAGCTACTCCGCCTGCAATATACGCATTTGATCTGGCACGTCCGTTTCCATCTCTGACAACAAATGGATTCAAACGATAAATCGGCTGCATATGCATTGGTTTCCAAATTGGACGCCCCTCAGCATTAATAGATGCAATCGCTTCCAGAATCTCTGTCGGGCAAGACTTTCCTGTTTCTTTTACATAGCACACATCCTGCTCGCCACGAACCTGTTTGCACATGGCTTCCTTATTAATAATCAGACAAGACAGCCAATAGTTTGGTTCAGAGTTTTCCAGATCCATTGGATTCATAGATACCGGCAGTCCTTTTAAGCCCTCTTTATATCTCTCATAAATTGCTTTCTTCTGTGCAATATGTTCTTTCAGGTAAGGGAACTGTCCACGAACAACACCAGCAACCACATTACTCATACGATAGTTGTATCCCAGTTCTTCATGCTGATACCATGCAGCATTTTCCCTCGCCTGAGTAGACCATTTACGAACCTTATTTGCTGCTTCTTCATCATCTGTCAGGAAGCATCCACCAGCACTGCCGGTAATGATCTTATTTCCATTAAAAGAAATAGTGTTATATTTTCCAAATGTACCTGTCTGCACGCCTTTATATGTAGCTCCCATAGATTCTGCTGCATCTTCTACTAAAATGGCACCATGCTTTTTAATGATTGCATTTAACTCATCTACTTTACCAGGTGTACCATACAAATGTGCAACCACAACTACTTTTGTATCTGGATAAATTTCAAATGCTTTTTCTAACGCAACCGGATCCATATTCCAAGTATCATACTCTGTATCAATAAATACAGGTTCTCCGCCTTCGTAGACTACCGGATTTACAGTTGCATCAAATGTCATATCAGAACAAAATACTTTTTTCCCTTCTAATGCACCATGTCCAACTTTCGGCATTCCATATGCTTCAATACCAGCCAATTTCATTGCAAGATGAAGTGACGCTGTTCCTGCTGATAATGCAACTGCGTATTTGCAGCCGATATATTCACATGCCATTCTTTCTACTTCATTGATATTCTTACCAACTGTGGACATCCAGTTTGTTTCATACGCTTCTTTCACATATTCAATTTCCAGACCATGCATGGTTGGGCTGCTCAACCATACTTTAGACTCAAATTTTTCAAATTTATTATTTTCTTTAAACATAACTTTCTACCTCTTTTCGCCTAATCTCATTTTTTCAGAATGTATTAACTTGTTATTAAGCAATCTCATTATTTACGTCTTCCGGTCTTTTAAATGTTGGAACAACACTTCGGAGAGCTTCTTTTGCAATCAGATCATCACCTGTATCACATGCATCTCTAAGTACATTAATCTTTTTATAGATTTCTTCTTTACTCAGTGCATTATCTCTTTCAATGAAAATCATACTGTTGTCTGTTTTATCGAGTTCTTCTGTCTTAACTAACAGTTCCTCATACAACTTTTCTCCTGGCCTTAATCCAGTTTCAACAATTTCAATTCCCTGGACACCAGATAAACGGATCATATTCTCTGCCAGATCCATAATCTTAACCGGTTGTCCCATATCCAGAACAAATAATTCTCCATTATTCGCAATCGCCCCACTCTGAAGAACAAGCTGTGAAGCCTCTGGAATTGTCATAAAGTATCTGATAATCCTCTTATCTGTAACAGTAACCGGACCCCCATTTGCGATCTGACGCTTAAACAACGGAATAACTGATCCGGCACTGCCAAGTACATTTCCAAAACGTGTTGCACTGTATTTTACTTTTCCGTGTGTACTTGCACTCTGGACAATCATCTCGCACATTCTCTTAGTTGCGCCCATAACATTTGTAGGATTAACTGCTTTATCCGTTGATACCATCATAAAGCGTTCTGCACCATACTCCTCACAAAGCTCTACCAGATTCTGTGTACCAAATACATTGTTGTAAATAGCTTCTACACAGTTATGCTCCATCAAAGGAACATGCTTATGAGCGGCTGCATTGATGATGATCTGCGGATGATATTTTTCAAATACTTTTTCCAGTGCTTTTCTATGCGTAATAGAGCAAATTTCAATCTGTAAATCCAGTTTATTTCCATAGGCAATCTTCAATTCCTGCTGAACATCATATGCACCATTCTCATAAATATCTAAGATAATGATTTTCTTCGGATTCATCTTTGCCAACTGTCTGCAAAGCTCTGATCCAATGGAACCACCACCGCCAGTGATAAGTACTATCTTGTCTTTGTAGTAAGCATTTGTTCTTTCATCAGAAACCACTAATGGCTTTCTAAACAGAAGTTCTTCAATATCAAATTCTCTAAGATGCCTCTTTCCACCTGCAGTGTACATGGTTGGATAATCGTAAACCTTTAACTTATATCCTGCGTTTTTGTAATATTCATAAAGAGCTTTCTTCTTTTCGGCATCCATAGATGGAATAGCAAAAATAATCTCCTGCACTTCAAACTCTCCTAACTTCTGAAGTGTTGCCTCATCTTCTGACCAAACTGGAATGTCATGAATTTCACGCCCAACTTTCTCTTTGTTTACATCAATAAATCCCCTTGGAATATAAGCTGCTTCTGAGTTATTCAAAAGTTCCTCCGCTAAACTGACTCCTACTCGACCAGCGCCAATAATTGCAACTTTGATTTTCTGAACTTCTTTTTCATTTCCTGCCTCTATACCAGAAAACATATGTAATAATGTAGAAAGAATTTTTCCTCTTGTTGTTTCCTGATTTCCGCACTTATATGCGTAGCGATACATCATACGAAGTGCTAAAGCCCCTAAGAGATTGAGGCAGACAAGCGAAAGCATTCTGGCAAATGTAATTTTTTGAACTGGAAGTAATAACTCCAGACACAGATAGGCAACAAAAGCAATAGAATCGGTAAACAGCAGCCGGATATAACATTGTATCCCACCATATCTCCATACCTGCCCATATATTTTACCAATAAGACGTGCTACAAAAATACACAGTACAGAGAGGCATACTTGTTGAAGTATTCCTGTAGTTGATAACTTATCCATCCCTCCGTACAGCACCAACAGTATTACTGCTACTACTGCATACACAATCAAATCATACCCGACCAGCATCCATCTGATATTTGGCGTACTGTTCTGCTTTGTACGATTCATGTTCATATTATTCTCATTCGCTCTATTCATTGTTTACCCCCCCCCACGAAAATTGGGTGGGTTTCATCCTTTCATAATTCTTTTTCAATTTTGTGGTTTACTTCTTTTCAAGTGGTGTAAACAAAACAGTTCCCTGTTCTGTTTTAGTTCCCATTTCAAGTACACTTGTTGATTTCACAATCGTTCCAGATTTTAATGTACAGCTATCTCCAATAAAGCTATATGGCTCCACTACTGTATTAGCACCTATAACTGTTGCCTGACCGATAATGCTTCCACAACCAACAACTGCTCTCGGCTCAACAATGCAACCAGGCATTAAGTTAGCTGATGGAGAAATTGTAGAATCCATATGGAATAAAACCGGAATATTATAAAGTGCTTCTAATTTCTTATTCCATTCAAGTCTTTTTGCACCATCATCACATGCAGCTATTGCACAGTTATATTCGGGATAAAAAGTTTCTGCTTCTTCCAGTTTTCCAATAGCACCTTCTCTGTCGTTATCTACAAAGGAGATTTCTTCAAAGCAACCCATTGACTCTGCTATCTCTTTCACATAATCTCCATATCTTTTAGAGGCTACAATTAATAATTTTCTTCCCATTTTCAACACACTCCTCATAATTATTTATTTTTATTAGGTAAGCTCTTCAACACGACGACTAGCCTGTGAATGTTCTTATTAAAAAGATCATTCGCAGGCTAGGTCAAACCTCCTTATCATAATTTTTCAGCTTATAGTGTGGGTCAAAATAAGCATCCAAGAAACCATTCACTTTTCGCAGTTTCGCAACTTACTCGACACAACCATACAGAAAAATTATCATAACAAAATTCGACTAAGCCAGCGAAACCCTTGTAAAATCAAGGTTTTTCTTGGTTGTCCCTATTATACCGCTATCTCCATTTAAAATGCAAAATGCTTCTGGCAGTTCATCCAAAGAGGTAGATCTAAGCCATGCACCAAATTTTGTCAGACGCACTTCATCGGGCAGCAAGTTTCCCTCTGCATCTTTCTTGTCTGTCATAGTCCGAAATTTATACATTTTAAAAATTCGTTCTTTTCCCGTTTTCGGATCAATCAGTCCAGGTCTATATTGAGTAAACAACACTGGACTTCCCAGTTTGATTCGAACCAGCAGAGCGATGATTGCATACAGCCAACAGAATACAATAATTGCCAATCCAGAGCAAAAAATATCAATCGCTCTTTTTATGTATCTTTCGTAAAATCCCATTTTACGGTACAATTTATGATTTTTTTCTTTCTTCATAAATCTCTCCTAAAACACTTCCTTATTCAAAGCAAGCCTTTATTACTTCAATAATTCTATCCTGCTGCTCTGCTGTCATTTTATTGTCACTTGGCAGACATAATCCTCTTGTGAAAATATCCATACCTACATCAGCTACTCCGCCTGCAATATACGCATTTGATCTGGCACGTCCGTTTCCATCTCTGACAACAAATGGATTCAAACGATAAATCGGCTGCATATGCATTGGTTTCCAAATTGGACGCCCCTCAGCATTAATAGATGCAATCGCTTCCAGAATCTCTGTCGGGCAAGACTTTCCTGTTTCTTTTACATAGCACACATCCTGCTCGCCACGAACCTGTTTGCACATGGCTTCCTTATTAATAATCAGACAAGACAGCCAATAGTTTGGTTCAGAGTTTTCCAGATCCATTGGATTCATAGATACCGGCAGTCCTTTTAAGCCCTCTTTATATCTCTCATAAATTGCTTTCTTCTGTGCAATATGTTCTTTCAGGTAAGGGAACTGTCCACGAACAACACCAGCAACCACATTACTCATACGATAGTTGTATCCCAGTTCTTCATGCTGATACCATGCAGCATTTTCCCTCGCCTGAGTAGACCATTTACGAACCTTATTTGCTGCTTCTTCATCATCTGTCAGGAAGCATCCACCAGCACTGCCGGTAATGATCTTATTTCCATTAAAAGAAATAGTGTTATATTTTCCAAATGTACCTGTCTGCACGCCTTTATATGTAGCTCCCATAGATTCTGCTGCATCTTCTACTAAAATGGCACCATGCTTTTTAATGATTGCATTTAACTCATCTACTTTACCAGGTGTACCATACAAATGTGCAACCACAACTACTTTTGTATCTGGATAAATTTCAAATGCTTTTTCTAACGCAACCGGATCCATATTCCAAGTATCATACTCTGTATCAATAAATACAGGTTCTCCGCCTTCGTAGACTACCGGATTTACAGTTGCATCAAATGTCATATCAGAACAAAATACTTTTTTCCCTTCTAATGCACCATGTCCAACTTTCGGCATTCCATATGCTTCAATACCAGCCAATTTCATTGCAAGATGAAGTGACGCTGTTCCTGCTGATAATGCAACTGCGTATTTGCAGCCGATATATTCACATGCCATTCTTTCTACTTCATTGATATTCTTACCAACTGTGGACATCCAGTTTGTTTCATACGCTTCTTTCACATATTCAATTTCCAGACCATGCATGGTTGGGCTGCTCAACCATACTTTAGACTCAAATTTTTCAAATTTATTATTTTCTTTAAACATAACTTTCTACCTCTTTTCGCCTAATCTCATTTTTTCAGAATGTATTAACTTGTTATTAAGCAATCTCATTATTTACGTCTTCCGGTCTTTTAAATGTTGGAACAACACTTCGGAGAGCTTCTTTTGCAATCAGATCATCACCTGTATCACATGCATCTCTAAGTACATTAATCTTTTTATAGATTTCTTCTTTACTCAGTGCATTATCTCTTTCAATGAAAATCATACTGTTGTCTGTTTTATCGAGTTCTTCTGTCTTAACTAACAGTTCCTCATACAACTTTTCTCCTGGCCTTAATCCAGTTTCAACAATTTCAATTCCCTGGACACCAGATAAACGGATCATATTCTCTGCCAGATCCATAATCTTAACCGGTTGTCCCATATCCAGAACAAATAATTCTCCATTATTCGCAATCGCCCCACTCTGAAGAACAAGCTGTGAAGCCTCTGGAATTGTCATAAAGTATCTGATAATCCTCTTATCTGTAACAGTAACCGGACCCCCATTTGCGATCTGACGCTTAAACAACGGAATAACTGATCCGGCACTGCCAAGTACATTTCCAAAACGTGTTGCACTGTATTTTACTTTTCCGTGTGTACTTGCACTCTGGACAATCATCTCGCACATTCTCTTAGTTGCGCCCATAACATTTGTAGGATTAACTGCTTTATCCGTTGATACCATCATAAAGCGTTCTGCACCATACTCCTCACAAAGCTCTACCAGATTCTGTGTACCAAATACATTGTTGTAAATAGCTTCTACACAGTTATGCTCCATCAAAGGAACATGCTTATGAGCGGCTGCATTGATGATGATCTGCGGATGATATTTTTCAAATACTTTTTCCAGTGCTTTTCTATGCGTAATAGAGCAAATTTCAATCTGTAAATCCAGTTTATTTCCATAGGCAATCTTCAATTCCTGCTGAACATCATATGCACCATTCTCATAAATATCTAAGATAATGATTTTCTTCGGATTCATCTTTGCCAACTGTCTGCAAAGCTCTGATCCAATGGAACCACCACCGCCAGTGATAAGTACTATCTTGTCTTTGTAGTAAGCATTTGTTCTTTCATCAGAAACCACTAATGGCTTTCTAAACAGAAGTTCTTCAATATCAAATTCTCTAAGATGCCTCTTTCCACCTGCAGTGTACATGGTTGGATAATCGTAAACCTTTAACTTATATCCTGCGTTTTTGTAATATTCATAAAGAGCTTTCTTCTTTTCGGCATCCATAGATGGAATAGCAAAAATAATCTCCTGCACTTCAAACTCTCCTAACTTCTGAAGTGTTGCCTCATCTTCTGACCAAACTGGAATGTCATGAATTTCACGCCCAACTTTCTCTTTGTTTACATCAATAAATCCCCTTGGAATATAAGCTGCTTCTGAGTTATTCAAAAGTTCCTCCGCTAAACTGACTCCTACTCGACCAGCGCCAATAATTGCAACTTTGATTTTCTGAACTTCTTTTTCATTTCCTGCCTCTATACCAGAAAACATATGTAATAATGTAGAAAGAATTTTTCCTCTTGTTGTTTCCTGATTTCCGCACTTATATGCGTAGCGATACATCATACGAAGTGCTAAAGCCCCTAAGAGATTGAGGCAGACAAGCGAAAGCATTCTGGCAAATGTAATTTTTTGAACTGGAAGTAATAACTCCAGACACAGATAGGCAACAAAAGCAATAGAATCGGTAAACAGCAGCCGGATATAACATTGTATCCCACCATATCTCCATACCTGCCCATATATTTTACCAATAAGACGTGCTACAAAAATACACAGTACAGAGAGGCATACTTGTTGAAGTATTCCTGTAGTTGATAACTTATCCATCCCTCCGTACAGCACCAACAGTATTACTGCTACTACTGCATACACAATCAAATCATACCCGACCAGCATCCATCTGATATTTGGCGTACTGTTCTGCTTTGTACGATTCATGTTCATATTATTCTCATTCGCTCTATTCATTGTTTACCCCCCCCCACGAAAATTGGGTGGGTTTCATCCTTTCATAATTCTTTTTCAATTTTGTGGTTTACTTCTTTTCAAGTGGTGTAAACAAAACAGTTCCCTGTTCTGTTTTAGTTCCCATTTCAAGTACACTTGTTGATTTCACAATCGTTCCAGATTTTAATGTACAGCTATCTCCAATAAAGCTATATGGCTCCACTACTGTATTAGCACCTATAACTGTTGCCTGACCGATAATGCTTCCACAACCAACAACTGCTCTCGGCTCAACAATGCAACCAGGCATTAAGTTAGCTGATGGAGAAATTGTAGAATCCATATGGAATAAAACCGGAATATTATAAAGTGCTTCTAATTTCTTATTCCATTCAAGTCTTTTTGCACCATCATCACATGCAGCTATTGCACAGTTATATTCGGGATAAAAAGTTTCTGCTTCTTCCAGTTTTCCAATAGCACCTTCTCTGTCGTTATCTACAAAGGAGATTTCTTCAAAGCAACCCATTGACTCTGCTATCTCTTTCACATAATCTCCATATCTTTTAGAGGCTACAATTAATAATTTTCTTCCCATTTTCAACACACTCCTCATAATTATTTATTTTTATTAGGTAAGCTCTTCAACACGACGACTAGCCTGTGAATGTTCTTATTAAAAAGATCATTCGCAGGCTAGGTCAAACCTCCTTATCATAATTTTTCAGCTTATAGTGTGGGTCAAAATAAGCATCCAAGAAACCATTCACTTTTCGCAGTTTCGCAACTTACTCGACACAACCATACAGAAAAATTATCATAACAAAATTCGACTAAGCCAGCGAAACCCTTGTAAAATCAAGGTTTTTCTTGGTTGTCCCTATTATACCGCTATCTCCCCGTCCGATATTCATTTTCCCCTCCAGCATCTCGGCAAATTCCTCGCTTGAAAGCTGTTTGCCCTCAATACAAAGCGGCACAACAAAATCGCCCGCAGGAATTTTTTTAGCGATAAGCTCGGCTTCTCTGCAGAGCGCGGCGCTTATTTCGGCGGGAGATGGCTTTTCGGGCAGTCTTACGGGGTCAAGCTCTATAATCTTAAGGTCGCAAAATACTCCGAGGCGCTTGATATATTCATCCGCCGCTTCCTTCAAATATTTTTCCTTAAGGCTTGCGAGGGCAATAACGGTTATTTTCATCATACTACTGTCACCTTATTTTCGGTCGGTGCGGCAACGCTTAAAATGTAATCTCTGCCGTTTTTTGCCCCTTCGTCCGCAAGAGCTGCCTCGGCTGAAGAGAGGGCAAGCAGGGGCGTATTATTTTTCTGACTTAAGTGGCCTAAAATAAATCTCTGTGTACCCGCGTTTAAAAGCCGGACAAGCTCCGCGGCGCAAGCATTGTTTGAAATGTGACCGCACTCGGACATTATACGCATTTTAAGCTCAGGAGGATAAGGTCCTTTACTCAGCATTTCCACATCGTGATTTGATTCAATTAAAATTGCGTCGCTCCCCTTTATCGCGCTCCTTACCCCTTCTGTTACAACCCCTAAATCCGTGCAGACCGAAATCTTTTTGCCGTCGGGCATTAAAAAGGTATATCCGCTTGAGCCCGCGCAGTCATGGCTGGTCTCAAAGCGGGAAATAAGCGTTCCGCCTTTTTCAAGCGGCGTTTTACTGCCGATAGCCGCGGTTTTTGTCCCTGCGGGGAGTTTGTCTAAGGCAATCAGCGCTTCAAGTGTTTCCTCCGAGGCTATGACCGTAAGCCCCGTTTTGTTAAGCAGGGGCTTTAAGCCCTTAATGTGGTCAAAATGTTCGTGGGTAATGAGAATTGCGGAGATTTCGGAAAGTGCTCCGCCCGCCCTTTCGAGAGCCGTGTTGAGTGAGCGCAGTGATACGCCCGCGTCAATCAAAAACGAACCTGTGGAACCCGCGATATATGTACTGTTTCCTGTTGAGCCGCTGAAAAGCGGGCAAATTCTTGACATTTTTATTTCTCCAGTCATAATAATAAGCCTGATAGGTTTGTCCCCCGTCAGGCTTATTACTAAACGGATCGGTATATACCAACCCTAAAAAATTAAATAACTTTACGCCTGTTTCAGAGCGATTGTATTATCAAAAATCGGAACTCGTTTTATATCCGCCCCAAGAGCCGAAAACTTTTCGACGACATCCTCATAGCCGCGGTCAATGTGGTCTATTTCCTCAATTTCGGTAGTGCCGTCAGCGGCAAGCCCGGCGATTATCATAGCCGCGCCCGCTCTCAGATCAACCGCCCTAACAGGCGCGGCGTTAAGCGACTTGACCCCTGTTATAACTGCCATCTTGCCGTCCACCTGAATATCCGCTCCCATAAGTGTGAGCTGGTCGACATATCTGAAACGGCTGTCCCAAACTCCCTCGGTCACTATGCTTGTGCCGTCGGCAATGCTTAAAACGGTTGCCATTTGCGGCTGCATATCCGTAGGAAAGCCGGGGTGCGGCATTGTTTTTACATTGCATTTATGGGGTCTTCCGCTCATCTGAACACGAACCGCCTCATCATACTCGGTGATTTTAGCCCCTGCCTCAGCAAGCTTTGCAATAATCGATTCAAGATGCTTCGGGGTCACATTTGTTACTAAAATATCGCCCTTTGCGGCGACCGCCGCCGCCATATAAGTCCCTGCCTCTATCTGGTCGGGGATAATGCTGTAAGACGTGCCGGAAAGACGCCTTACACCGTGAATTTTAATCACACCTGTTCCTGCGCCCATAATATTAGCGCCCATAGAATTTAGGAAGTTGGCGAGATCGACAATGTGCGGCTCCCTCGCGGCGTTTTCTATTACGGTGAGTCCCGCGGCCTTGGCAGCGGCGAGCATAATATTTATTGTTGCCCCCACCGATACAACGTCAAGGTAAACAGAGCAGCCTGTAAGCTTTTTGGCTTTTGCCTCTACCATACCGTTTTCGATCGTCATTTTAGCGCCCAATGCCTCAAAGCCTTTAATATGCTGGTCGATAGGCCGCACCCCGAAATTGCAGCCTCCCGGAGGCGCAACCCTGGCACGGTTCATTCTTCCAAGCAATGCGCCCAAAAAATAACTTGACGCGCGCATACCCTCCGCCATCTTCTTTGAAACGACAAAGGAATTGACATGGCGTGGGTCAATTTCTACGGTAGATTTGTTTATTGGCTTAATATGTGCGCCTAAGGCATGCATTGCCTTCAGTATGGTCGCGACATCGGATATATTAGGAAGATTTTCAATAACGCACGGCTCGTCAGACAGTAAAACCGCAGGAAGAATTGCCACTGCGGCGTTCTTCGCGCCGCTTATGCGGACCTCGCCTTTGAGAGGCTTGCCGCCGTTTATCACGAATTTCTCCAAATAAGGCACTCCCCCGTCAAAAATAATCGTGAAATACAGAAGAAAACTGTTGTTATTAGTTTAACCGAATAATTTGAAAATACTTTTAGTATTATATACGTATTTTGCCGCTTTGTCAATTTCAATTTGAAAAACCATATTCTTAAAATGATTTAAAACGCCCCAAATCCGCACTGTTTAGGGGATTATAAAAAATAAAAATCTGCTTTGATTTTAATTCTTTCATCAAGCGGCAAGGGGAAACCCGAAGACACAAAAGACTCCACGGAATATACCAACGCGGAGTCTTTTCATAAGTACAGCTGAAAGGCAGTTTATTTATCCTGCCCGTACTTTGCAACAATTTTTTTAATGCGGTCAACGGGGTCTAACAGGCTGCTTATAGAATTGTCGCAGTTAAGCGTGTCAACAAGAAGCGCAATATATTTTGACATATTTACGCTGCAATACCAATCGCGCGATAACAGCTCGGGTGACTGATAGATAAGGTTAGTGGTGAAAATCTTATCAATTTTGCCCTCTTTGTAGTATTCGTCAAACTTTTTAAGACCCTCAACAAAAAGACCGAAGGTGGAGAAAATGAAAATTCTTCCCGCGCCCTTTTCCTTTAGCTTTGCCGCAATGTCAAGCATCGATTCGCCTGAAGAAATCATATCGTCAACAAGGATTAAATCCTTGCCCGTAATGTCGTTGCCCAAAAATTCGTGAGCCTCAATCGGATTTCTGCCGTTTACTATAACCGAATAGTTGCGTCGCTTATAGAACATACCGAGCTCCAGCCCTAAGACGGAGGAGTAGTAAATGCAGCGGCCCATTCCGCCCTCGTCGGGGGAAACTATCATAGTGTGGTCGCGGTCAAGCTTAATATCAGGGACGGTTTTAAGGAGGGCCTTGATCATCTGATAAGCCGCCTGAACATTGTCGAAGCCGTCGAGCGGTATTGCGTTGTTAACTCTTGGGTCGTGCGCGTCAAAGGTAATGATGTTTTTAACGCCCATCGCCACAAGCTCCTGAAGCGCCATAGCGCAGTCCATAGATTCCCTTGCGGTTCTTCTGTGCTGTCTGCCCTCGTAAAGCATAGGCATAATAACGGTGATTCTTCTCGCCTTGCCGCCTAATGCCGCGATAACCCGCTTTAAGTCCTGATAATGGTCGTCGGGGCTCATCGGAACGGTCTGCCCGTACATCTTGTAGGTTACGCTGTAATTAAAGCAGTCACAGATAATGTAGGCGTCAAGACCTCTCGCCGTATGCTTAAGCACCGCTTTTGCTTCGCCTGTGCCGAAGCGCGGACAATTTGCGGAAACCACAAAGGACTCGTCCTCAGGAATACTACGCCATTGCTTTAAGTAGTAATCTACCTGAGACGCTATGTCCTCGCAGCCGCGCATACTTATAAGCGCGAGGTCGCCGTAGGGTGTGTGCTTGAAATCGATACTTGCCATTAAAAAGCCCTCCGTTGAAAAAAGTTCAAATCCCCCTCTTGGGTATACATATATATAATATCACAAAACCTTCGACACAAAAAGACCTTTTTTAAAAAATTTTCAATAATATTTTATCGGGGTTTTACGGTAAAATTTATTGTATACAGCTAAAAAGCTCGAAATAAGATATACGGCAATAAAATTAAACTTGTATATTGAATAATTTATATAGAAAATATATAATTAAAATATGCAAGAAAGGCAGTGCTTTTATGAAAAAAATGTTTTACGGCGCCATGCAACAAGTAGGATAAATAATTTCAATAATTTTCGTGTAACCCTGTCACCTTTACGGAATAAAATATTTTAAGAGGTGATTTTATGGATAACGAACTTATTGAAAAATATAAAAAAGAGCTTATGAGAATGTACCGTTCCTCTCCCTCACCGCGAGTACAGCCGACCGCGGCGCGGGAAAGCGCGCCGCCTAAAGCCGAAACCGACTCACGGGAAGCGCCGATTGACAAGCAAGGAGCGTACGAGCAGGGTACGCCGTATGACAAGGAGGATTCCACCGACCAAAACGGACGGCTTGTGGTAATGGCGACGGCGGTCTCAAGTATATACCCGGTTGAGAACGCCAAGGTCACGGTATTTACGGGCGACTATAAAGCGCCGAATATCATTGACACCGACTTTACAGACCAAAGCGGAAAAACCAAAACCTTCAGTCTGCCAGCTCCCTCAAGAGGGCTTTCTATGGAGCCCGACACGGGCGCACAGCCCTACGCCCTTTACAACGTGCTTATCGAGGCGGACGGCTACGCCGACAACCTGCATGTAAATCTCCCTATTTTCAGGGGCGTGACCTCTCTTCAACGCTCAAACCTTACTCCCCTCGCCTCCTTCGGAGGAAACAAAGGACCGATTGTTTTTAACGAGCTTTCGTTCTTTAATCTTTAGGGGGGTGAGTAAATGCCTGCGGTTATTCAGCCCGTTATACCCGAGAATATCACGGTGCATTTGGGCGCGCCCGGCTCAAACGCCGAAAATGTAACTGTGCCGTTTGTTGACTACATTAAAAATGTCGCCTCGAGCGAGATTTACCCTACCTGGCCCGAAAACGCCCTGCGAGCCAACATATACGCGATTATTACCTTTGCGCTCAACCGAATTTACACCGAGTGGTACCGCTCGCGCGGCTACGACTTTGATATAACAAACAACACCCGCTACGATCAGGCGTTTGTCCCGGGTAGGGACATATTTGAAAACATAAGCGATATAGTCGATGATATTTTTGACGAATATGTTGTCCGACAGGGCAACATACAGCCCCTTTTCACCGCCTTTTGCAACGGAACGACCTCACAGTGCGAGGGTCTTTCACAATGGGGTACGGTAACCCTTGCGGAGCAGGGGCTTACCCCCTACGAAATTTTGCAGACCTACTACGGCGACAATATAAGCATACTTACCGACGTCCCTGTTGAAAACATCGCCGAGTCCTACCCGGGCACACCCTTGCGTCTCGGCGACGTTTCAAACGAGGTCAAAATTATTCAGACCCAATTGAACCGCATAGCGCAAAATTACCCTGCCATACCCAAAATCCGCCTTGAAAACGGACTTTTCGGAAACGACACCGAGGAAGCCGTGCGAAGCTTTCAGGAAATCTTTTCTCTGCCCGTGACGGGAACGGTGGATAAGGCTACCTGGTACGCGATAAAGCGCTACTATAACGGCGTAAAGCAGTTAGCCGAGCTTGTTTCCGAGGGGATCACAATAGAGGAAGCTACCCTGCCCTACCCGACCGAGGGGTTAAGACTCGGTATGCAAGGTGCGGAAATCAGGACCCTACAATACTATCTCGATATTATTTCCTACTTTAATCCCGCGCTGGAGCTAATACCCATAAACGGGGTATTCGACCGGAGAACCGAGCAGGCGGTCAAGGCTTTTCAGCGGTTTTACGGCCTGCCCGAGACCGGATTTGTTGACGAAGACACCTGGAATCTCATTTTTAAAATTTACAGGGACACCGCCGCTACCCTGCCCGAGGGCTATGAGGGAGAGCGCGCGAAAATTTACCCCGGCTATGTCCTAAGCGAGGGTATGCGAAATGACGATGTAAGTGATCTTCAGACCTATCTTTCGTATATCGGGAGCGTATATCCCGAAATTCCCGAAATTCCAGTTACGGGCTATTTCGGCGAGCAGACAAGGGACGCGGTATACACCTTTCAGCGCCTTTTCGGGCTGCCGATAAGCGGACTTGTGGGTCACAGCACCTGGTACGCCATCGCCGAGGAATACAACGCCTTAAAGGGATTAAGCTACGCAGAATTATAAAAAAGCAGCGGCGTGAAATCGAAAAATATTTTACGCCGCTATCCTGTTCTCTTTTAATATTTATTTAAGCCGACAACACCCTTTTCAGAATTTCCTTACATCATTTTCGCCCTCGAAATAGAGCGCCAGAGCACCCGGTCCTAAGTGTGAGCCTGTCGCGGGTTCGTGCTTTACCGTTACAATTTTCTTGGGCGTATTCGCCTTATTTATCAGCGCCGCCAAATGCTCGGCGTCTTCTTTGCAGTCGGCATAGCTTATGCCGACCGTTTGGCTTTCGGAATTTTTTACAAGCTCGGCGTATTTCTGAGCTAAAGCGGCTATTATTTTTGCTCTGCCTCTGACTTTGCCGAAGGAGACGATTTTGCCCTCCTCGTTTCCCTTAAGAATAGGCTTTATTCCAAGTACCGTACCCACGGCGGCGCTGAGGTTTGAAAGTCTGCCCGTGCGCCTAAGGTGCATTAAATCGTCAACCGTGAAGACCTGATACATTTTCGGTATATGTTTACATACCTCATCTGCCGTTTTCTCAAGGCTCATTCCGTCTGCGCGGCATTTCGCCGCCCTCAAGACGTGAAGACCCTCGCCGAGACTCGCCCCCAGACTGTCAATAAGCTCAATTTTGCGCTCGGGAAACTCCTCAGCTAACTGCTCACTTGCCATTTTCGCGGAGGAAAAGGAGCCGCTTACCCCTGAGGAGAGCCCAATAAAGAGTATATCCTTTCCGCTTTCAAGAACAGGACGGAAAAAATCCATATATTTTTGCGGATTAATTTGGGAGGTGGTAACCCTTTCACCGCCCCTAAGAGCGGCGTAATACGCCATATCGTCAAATGTCTCTAAGATTTCGCAGGCACATTCTTTTCCTTTAAAAAAATAAGGCAGTGGGATTGCGGTTATATCGTTATCGCGAAGCATTTTCGCGGTAAGGTTTGAAGCAGAGTCGGTTAAAATCGCAAAATTCGACATAGTAAATTCTCCTTGAAATATGTATTGCTCTATTATTATAATATTTACCGCAAACCGCCGCAAGATACAGCGCATTTTCTTTTATCTATTGATTTTACCCGCTCGGTAGAGTCCGATTTTTACGCTCTACCGGCGGTGGAGTTTCCTTTATTAATGACATTTAGCCGCCATAGCTTAAATAATCTTTTCCTTAAAAGTAAATTTTTTGAAACCTTTTTGGGCGCTCATCGGTATTATAGGCGAGGGAGAAGTTAAATGGAGTATACGGAAAATATTGCCGAAAAGGATTACGCGCTACCCGAGGCGGCGTTCCGAAAATACGCCGACACGGTTTATCGGCTTGCCTTTGTGCGCACAGGCTCTCGGAACGACAGCGACGATATTTTGCAGGAGGTATTCCTACGGTATATGAAGGTATGGCAGAATATGCAGTCCGAGGAGCACGTCAAGGCGACCCTTATCCGCATTACCGTAAACTGCAGCAACAGTCTGCTTACTTCCGCTTGGTTTAAGAAGACCGATCCGCTTGACGAAAATATTTCCGCCTCGTACGCTAATTCCGCGGAAAGCGCGCTCAGCGAGGTTTTAAAGCTTCCCGTAAAATACCGCACCGTGATTCACCTGTATTATTATATGGGTTATTCGGTCGCGGAGATAGCAGAGCTTACAAAAACCAACCCCTCAACCGTTAAAACAAGACTCTCCCGCGCACGCGGACAGCTTAAAAAAACTCTGGAGGCGGAGGATTTATGAAATTTAAAGACAGCTATAAAATAGAGATTGATAACATAAAGCCCGACGGCTATATTAAGGACAAAACCCGCCGCAAAATGGCGGAGAAAAATGAAAAATCCGCTCCCAAAAGGAGCGGCAGGGCGGTTTTCGGCACAGCGGTGGCGGCAGTACTCTGCGGCGCGATACTTTTTTCCGCGGGAATCGTCACGGGACGGCGTACGGTAAAGGTTAATAAAAGCGAAAACACCCCCGCTATGAAAACCGTCGCAACCTACGGCGATATATACAACAACATCAAAAAGTTCAAAACTACCTTTTGGGATAAAATCAGGAACTACGCTTCAGACGACATGGAGGTTATAGAAGAGGCTTATGACGGCGCAATGAACGGAAGCGCGGCAACGGGAACTAACGGAAGTACTTTAAAAAACGAGTCGGCAGGCGCCGACACCGATAACTCGGCGGACCACAGCGACACCAACGTTCAGGTAGAGGGCGTGGACGAAGCCGATGTTGTAAAGACCGACGGGAAAAATATTTATATTCTTTCGTTTTATGAAAGAAGGGTGAAAATCGTCGACGTTACGGGGGAAAAGCCCCGACAGCTTACAAGCATTAAGACAGAGGATATTTTCAACTGTGATATGTACCTAAGCGGCGACAGGCTTATACTGCTCGGCGAAGGAAATTCGGAAAAGCAGTCAACCGCAACTGCAGTAATTTACGATATTTCCGACCCTAACAAGCCTAAAGAGCTTACCCGCTTAAAGCAGAGCGGAAATTATCAGGATTCACGACTTATAGACGGCAGGCTTTATATGTTTTCCAATTTTACCATAAATTCCGACGAAATCACAAAAGGCAGGGCGGAAAGCTATGTCCCGTCGGTAAGCTGTAAGGATTATAACGGCGCTGTAGCGGCGGAGAGCGTGCATTTTTACAACAACTGCAATTATCCGCAGTATACCGTGATTTCAAGCTATGATATTAAGGACGGCTCGCTTTGCGGGACGCAATCGGTTTTGGGCGGCAGCTACACAGTCTATGCCGGCACCGAAAATATTATAACCTGCGGCTTTACTGATTCGGACGGCTTAACGCAGGTCGCACGGTTCTCGATTGACGGCGGCGAAATTACGCTAAAGGCGTCAGGCTTGCTTAAGGGCAGTCTTTTAAACCAGTTTTCAATCGACGAATACAAGGGATATTTCCGTTTTGTGCTTACCGATTATAATTACCTCTCAAGTCAGACCAACGAAACGGTATCTGCACCTTCTTATTCGATTTCTTCAACCGAGATTAATTCCCTTGTAATTCTTGACAGCAATTTAAAGGAAACGGGAAAAATCACCGACTTAGCGCCGGGCGAAAGGGTTTATTCGGTGCGCTTTATGGGAGATACCGCCTATTTCGTCACCTTCCGTCAGGTTGACCCGCTTTTCAGTGCCGACGTAAGTGACCCTTACAGTCCCAAAATAATCGGCAGTCTTAAAATCCCTGGCTTTTCACGCTATCTTTTCCCCTACGGCGATAAGCTGTTAGGGATAGGCCAAAACGCCGACGAACAAACAGGCAGATCGGGACTTATGAAGCTTTCTATGTTCGACATAAGCGATCCCTCCAATGTGACCGAAAGCTCCAAAACCGATATTTCCGCAAAATATTCCGATGCGCTTTACAACCACAAGGCGACAATTGCGGATTACGGAAAAAATATAATCGGCTTCCCCGCATATGGCAATAGTGGGTTGCTATACTTTGTTTATTCCTATGAAGACGGTAAATTTGTTCAAAAGCTTAAGACAGAGCTTAATATTGAAAACCAACAGAACTGCCGCGGCTTATATATAGGAAAAATTTTCTATATTGCCGCTCCGCACGAATTACAGTACTACGATTTAGAGACTTTTAGGCTATTAGGTACTCTAAAGCTCATTGATTAAAAAACCGCGGAAAAACTCCCATCTTTTCAAAGACGGGAGTTTTACATTTTCAATTTAATATTGTCACATTTTTAAAATTAACGGTAAAGCCGTTTTCGGAATCTTCAGCGGAAATAGGAAGTCCCGTCGCTCCGAGAAACAGTTTATAGCCTATATCCGCTTCGTCGCGCTGAATATAGTATTCATCGCCTCCGAAAATAATGAATACGTCCTCCCTACAGGCGTCCTTTAATATTCTGTAAAGAAGCATACAGCAGGCTCCCTCGGGCAACGACGCGAAATCGGTTTTGTAATCAAGCCCTGCGTACTTAGCGGTCACGTCCTCGCCGTCAAAATGAAGCTCGAGCCCCTTTATTGTATCCGGAGAGGTTATTTCCATATCCGTTTCACCGTTTTCTCCGACCTTGACGTTCGCCTCATAACATTCGTTATAGTATGTAAGCTCAGCTGTAAAGGATATTCCTATTACAACGGGGGTAATGCCGGATTTTTTATCCCCGCAGGCACAGAGAAAAAGCATTAAGACCGTTAAAAGTAAAACCGATATTGTTTTTTTCAAGCTAAAGCACTCCTATCAGGGCGGATAACCCGCTGTTGCTAAAGCTCCTCTATAAGGTCTGAGGGCAGCATTGCCCTCTCCCCGCGCCTTGCCGCAGCTTTGTCGCCCGCTTCGCCGTGCAGATAGACCGCCGCTTTTGCGGCTTCTTCCGTGCTGAAACCCTGCGCCAAAAGCGAAACGGTGATCCCCGCAAGTGTATCTCCGCTGCCTCCTGTTGACATACCGGGGTTACCTGTCATATTAAAATACAGTTCTCCCGACGGCGTAGCAACAACCGTGTTAGCGCCCTTTAAAACAAGTACACAGCCGTACTTTACGGCAAAATCCCGTGCAATTTCCACGCGGTTTTCCTCCACCTCGCGAACTGTCGCTGAACAAAGCCTTGCCATTTCGCCCGGGTGGGGAGTCAGTATGATAGGAGCCTTGCTCTTTTTAATAATATCTATGCCGCCTTGGAGGGCATTTATGCCATCTGCGTCTATAACAAGAGGAATTTCCGAAATTTCTACGAGTTCCCGCACAAGACGCGCGGTATCTTCATTGTTGCCCATTCCACAGCCGATAAGCACTGCGGAACAGCCCCTTAAAAGCTCGGGTAGGTTAAGATTGTCCGGGCAGAGCGTGCCTGATTTATTAGGTTTTACGGGAACACAAACCGCCTCTGGAACGGAAACCGTAAAGGGAAAGTATATATTATCGCAAATCGCCGATTTTAAAATACCGAGTCCGCTCCGAAGCGCCGACCTCGCCGCCAGCACCGCCGCGCCCGCCATACCGTAGCTTCCGCAAAGCATAAGTGCCGTACCGAAGGTGCCCTTGTGGGAATTATGCCGCCGTTTCTTAAATATCGGCTTCTCGGTTGTAAGATAACTACAGCCGACAGGCGGCGCGCCTATATCCGCCACAACCGTTTCTCCGCAGTAATCCGAGCCGTCCGGCAGTACGAAACAAGGCTTAAGAGCTATAAAGGTAACGGTCAAATCGGCATTTACTGCACAGCCCAAAACCCGTCCGCTGTCGGCGGCAATTCCGCTCGGAACATCGACCGAAACGCGTATACCGTCCGAAGAGTTTATGGCTTTTATAAGCTCCGCCGTCTTTTCGTCCGGCGCACGGTTAAGCCCGATACCGAAAACCGCGTCTATAATAATATCGGCGTCGGGAATAAATTTATCGGTCTTTTTTACTAATTTAAGGCGGTCGTAATAATACGCCGCGTTCTCGGTCACGGGTGTGCCTAAGGGGGTTGAAACAGTAACGTCCGCACCGTTTTCGGCTAATATCCCCGCTATTACGCAGCCGTCACCGCCGTTGTTGCCCCTGCCGCAGACCACGGTTATTCTTTTTGCGCGGCAATCGTATTTTTTCATTATTATTTCCGCCGCGGCGCTTCCCGCGCGGAACATTAAGTCCCTTAAGGAAAAAGCGCCGCTTGCGACGGCGCTTTCCTCCGACTCTCTTATTAAAGCCGTTGTAAGTATTTTCATAATATCTTAATCCTTAAACGCGCTGTTCGCAATAAACTTAGGCACAAATTTGACTATCGCGCCGCGCACCCTCTCATCGGGAGCAAAAACAAGGTAGTTCGTACCCTTTCCCTCGGTTGAGGAAACCATAAGGTAAGCGTCCTTATCATCTGAGTCGCAGGCGATAAGCATTTCCTTTGAATTAACCGAGTTTAACAGCGCGGGATTGTACTTTTCTATCCTTGTGACGGTCTGGAGTTCAAAGGAAAGCACCCGCTTTCTGGAGCTTTTATTTATTATCTTATCAATATCCATCGTTCCGTTGGTTACAATATACTCATATTCAACATTTAAAAGGCAGGAAAGCTTAAACGCGCCGTAAAGCGCGCCCGCAATAAGCAGAAAGGAAAACGCGCCGAGATAGCCGGAAAACATAAAAAGCAAAAAGCAAAGCAAAAATGCCGCAAGCCATATACCTACAAGCGCGGCAACGGTTTTGCCGGTTTTTCTTACCGCAATTATCTGTTCAAAAAAAGTATCCATATCATATCTCCTCGGAAAAAGTAATATAATGTATATACATTATACACCTAAATGTATTGCACTTGCAATATTTTTTGTTTTAGTATATAATAAATTTACCTTTTATTAACAAGTGGGGTGCTATTTGTGCGTATTAAAGACGGCTTCAGCGTTAAAAACCTCCATGGTCAGTACACCGTTGTCGCCGATAACGGCAAGCTTGAAAACACAATTGTGCTTACCGACACGGCGCTGTTCCTGTGGAATTTACTTAAAGCCAAGGATACTTCAAAGACCGAGATGTTAAATGCGCTGCTTGAAAACTTCGATATTTCAACAGTTTTAGCCCTCGGCGACATCGATGTGTTTATAAGAACAATGAAGGAAAACGGTATAACAGAAGATTGATATGGCAAGAAAAGAAAGTAACAAAAACACGCTTAAATGGATTTATCAGCGAATTAAGAAATATATTCCGCTTATAATCGCCCTCTCGGCTGTGACGGCTTTAGGCGCTTGCACAGGAGTGGGACTTGCCCTTGTGACAAAGAGGATTTTCGATATAGCCACGAAAGACAGCAAAGGAAGCCTTGCGGCGGCGGGGCTTGCGCTTTTTGCTGTTATAGCGGTTCAGATACTTTTGAGCGCGGCGCAGTCCTTTATGAGCGCTTTTGCCGGCGGAAGGCTGACCGTTTCGCTTAGGAATTATCTTTTTGCTACGGTCTGCAAAAAGAAATACGAGGGGATTTCCGCCTATCATTCGGGGGATCTCTTAAACCGCTTTACCTCGGACACTGAGGTTGTGGTTTCAAGTGCGGTCTCAATTATTCCGAGCGTCACCGCCATGATTGCGAAAATTGCCGCGGGAATAGGAGCAATGCTTATACTTAACCCCTATCTCGCAGGTATTATACTCCTGCTCGGAATTGCCGTCCCCGCAATCGGCAGGTTGATTAATAAAAGATACAAGAGTCTTCACAAGGAATGCCAAAAAACCGAGGGGAAAACCCGCTCCTTTTTGCAGGAGTGTTTTGAAAATATTGTAGTCATTAAAACCTTTATAAGCGAGGCGCCCTTTATTGCTCGGCTCGGTCTTTATATGGAAGAAAATTTTAAGGTTAAAATGAAAAGAACGGTCGTTTCGGTATTGGCGCATATTTGCCTTTATTCCTTTTTTACGGTGGGATATTATGCCGTTTTGGTTTGGGGAGCCGGCGGAATAGCGGCGGGAACCCTTACATATGGCACGCTTATGGCGTTTTTACAGCTTATTTCACAGCTGCGCGCGCCCCTTCAGAACGTTTCGGGCATAATACCAAAGTATTACGCGGCGTTGGCGTCGGCGGAGCGGCTTATTGAAATTGAATACTTAGATGAAGAGCAAGAGTCTCTGTCAAAGGACAAACTCAGCACAATTAAGTCCGATTTCCGTACGCTCGATATAAACAATGTATGCTTTACCTACGGCGGCGAGCAAATACTTGAAAATTGCAGCTTTGTAGCCGAGCGCGGACATATAACCGCGGTTACGGGCGAGTCGGGCAGCGGCAAAAGCACCCTCTTTAAGCTTATTTTGGGGCTTTACGAGCCGCAGTCGGGCAGCATTACCGTAAACGGGACTGTTGCGGCGGATACCTCCGTGCGCGGACTTTTTTCCTATGTGCCGCAGGGAAATATGGTGCTTTCGGGCACGGTGAGGGATAACATCACCCTTTGCAATCCCGATATCGATGAGGAAAAACTTGAAAAAGCGGCGCGCGCCGCCGAAATTTACGATTATATCGAGGCACTCCCCGACGGCTTTGACACGGTGCTGTCTGAAAGAGGAGGAGGACTTTCCGAGGGACAGATTCAGCGCATTTCGATAGCTCGGGCGCTCCTTTCGGACGCGTCTGTGCTTCTGCTCGACGAGGCTACCAGCGCCCTTGACGAGGTCACTGAAACGCTTGTGCTTACAAACATTAAAAATATGACCGATAAAACCGTTATTTTCATAACCCACAGAAACACAAGCCTTAAGGTATGCGACAGAATATTTAGGATTGAGAACAAAAAAATTACTGCTGTAAAATAGACGCTTTCACGGCTTTAATACAGCCGTGAATTTTTTTAA
Organism: uncultured Oscillospiraceae bacterium; assembly: GCA_900547445.1. Classification (GTDB taxonomy): domain Bacteria; phylum Bacillota; class Clostridia; order Oscillospirales; family Acutalibacteraceae; genus UBA737. The sequence continues at coordinate 40,862 of URGJ01000005.1, forward strand.
AATAGCCTCGGTTTATAACCTGTGAAAATATTAACAGTTTTAAATTTTCGTAAAAGACTGAATTTGTGAAAATTCTGCATTGACTTTATTATATAAAAGTACTAAAATTGAATAATAAAAATTGTAAGGGTGGGTGTATTTTGGCAGGCGCGGTAATTGCTTTTGCTTTCGGAATTTTACAGGCGTTCTTGCTTAAGGTTACTCTTTTTTCCTTTACGGCGGGGAATTATCAAAGAGCGGCGCTCTGCCTGATTATAAAGCTTATCGCCTACGGCGCGGCGGCGCTTATTTTGGTATTTCTATTTTCGGATTATGTTATCAGCTGTGTAATCGGCTATGCGGCAGGGCTTCCCGCGGCGGTTACGGTTTGGTTTATAATAAATACTCTTCGCGCTAAAAACGAAGCTTCGGGAGATGGTAGAAACGAAGATAGTAACAATAATTGAGTTTGCGTTATCGGCGGTAATTTTTGCCGCGGGTCTTATAGGCTGGTCGGCTGTTCACGCTTCAATAAAGCAGCACGGAAAAACCAAAGAGCTTAAAAAGAAGTCAAGGCTTTTGCTTGTCCTTATGATTATCGCGGCGTGGTTTTTTATCGGCACGGCGATAACCTCCCTTTGGAACGGCAAGGCGGGAATGAACGTCGAATTTGAGATGTTCAGCGAGCGGGTAAGCCTTTTCGGATTTTCTATGGCGAAAACAAGCCTTGTTATGTGGATAATAACGGCTATCGTATTGGTATTGGGTCTGATTTTCAGATTTGTGATTTTCCCGAGATTTGACCCCGATAACCCAAAAGGCTTTCAGAATATAATGGAATTAGCGGTTGAGGCGATGGAGAATTTCACCAAAAACACCCTCGGCGATTATTCAGACGAGCTTGCGCCCTATATGTTCTCCCTTGCGGTATTTATGGTAATGTGCGCCGCGTCCGAGCTAATTGGGGTCAGACCGCCTACCTCGGATTTGATTGTAACCCTCTCTATGGGACTTATAACCTTTGTTTTAATCAATGTTTACGGAGTAAGGAAAAAGGGCTTCGGCGGCAGGGTAAAAAGCCTTGCAAAGCCAACCCCCGTAATCTTCCCGATGAAGGTTTTAAGCGATGTTGCAGTGCCTGTTTCCCTTGCCTGCCGTCTTTTCGGCAATATGATAGGCGGTATGATAGTTATGGATTTGTTGAAATCCGTGCTGGGCGGCTACGCAAGCGGTATTCCCGCGGTGGCGGGGCTTTACTTCAACCTTTTCCACCCGCTTATTCAGACATATATTTTCATTATTTTATCATTAACCTTTATAAACGAAGCTATTGAATAGGAGGAATTTAAAATGACAGCTATCGGTGCAGGATTGGCAATGCTTGCGGCCTTGGGCGCAGGACTCGGAATGGGTATAGCCACAGGAAAGGCGGCGGAGGCGGTAGCCCGCCAGCCGGAAGCCTCGGGTAAGATTAACGCGATTTTACTGCTCGGCTGCGCGCTTGCGGAATCGACCGCGATTTACGCCTTCGTTGTAGCCCTTATCTTGGCGGCTAAGTAGGAGAAAGCTATGGAAGGATTAGTTATATCGGATGCCGTAAAGGATCTGATAATCAATATTATCAACATAATAGTCTTGTTCGTAATCGTGCGGGGGCTTGCCTATAAACCCGTAAAAAAGTTCCTCGACGCCCGCAAGGAGCGTGTATCCAAGGAGCTTAAGGACGCGGCGGAGGCAAGACAGACTGCAGAGGAGGAAGCCCTTAAATATAAGGAGCTTACCGAAAAGAGCAAGGCAGAGGGTACTGAAATTATAAACGAGGCGGAGCGTACCGCAAAGGAAAACGCCGCCGAGATTATTGAGACCGCAAAGCAAAAAGCCGCCGAAATTACCGAAAAGGCGCGTGAAAACGCTAAGAAAGAGCGTGAAAGCCAAATTGCCGCTATGAAGGGCGACATTACCGATATTGCCTTTGATATTTCAAGGCAGGTGCTTTCACGCGAGGTAACAGACGGGGACAATATGCGTATTGCCGACGCGTTCTTTGCAAAGTATCAAGGGTGAGTTTATGAAAACAGCTGTAATAACGGTTGCCTCCAATATGTCGGACAAAACCTATGAGCGGATATGCCGGGGCTTTGCCGAAAAATTGGGCGAGCTTACCTTTGAACGCGTAACCGACGATAAGATAATCGGCGGCTTTATCGCCGATATTGACGGCGAGGTTTTTGATTTGAGCATTGCCTCGCAAATAGAGAAAATGCAGAAACAGATTAGCAATTAGGGTGGTGCAGGAGAAGTGCCTGATATACAAATGGAGGAAATCGGCGGCTTTTTAAAAAAGCGTATCGCCGAATTTCAGGTTGAGCCGATAGTTTACCGCTGCGGTAATGTCGCGACGGTCGGCGACGGCGTTGTTCGGGTAAAGGGGCTTCCCGACCGCCTTTACGGCGAGCTTTTGGAGTTTGAGGGCGGCGTTTACGGAATGGCGCTCGATTTGGAGGAGGACGGCGTGGGTGCCGTGCTTATGGACAATTCCGATTCCGTAAATGTAGGAGACAGCGTAAAGGGAACAGGCGTTGTGGCGGAAATCCCTATCGGCGATTCGCTTTTGGGCAGGGTTATTGACCCTATCGGCAGACCGCTTGACGGCGAGCCCTTAACGGTCAGAGACTATCTTCCCTGCGAGCGTCCCGCCCCCACCATTATGGAGCGCAGACCCGTTGATAAGCCGCTTGAAACGGGAATTTTGGCTATCGACAGTATGATACCGATAGGCAGAGGTCAGCGCGAGCTTATTATCGGCGACCGTCAGACAGGTAAAACCTCTATTGCGCTTGACACTATTATCAATCAGAAAAATTCGGACGTAATATGTATATACTGCGCCATAGGGCAGAAGGCATCCAACATAGCGCAGATAATAGATACCCTAAAAGCCGCGGGCGCGCTTGAATACAGCCTTGTTGTGGCTTCGACCGCGTCGGACAGTCCCGCTATGCAGTATTTAGCCCCCTATGCCGCCTGCGCGGTAGCCGAGGGCTTTATGAAGGAGGGGAAGGACGTGCTTGTGGTCTACGACGACCTTTCAAAGCACGCCGTTGCCTACCGTACAATGTCACTTCTATTACACAGACCGCCCGGACGTGAAGCCTTCCCCGGCGATGTATTTTATCTTCACAGCCGTCTGCTTGAAAGAAGCGCCTGTATGAGTGAGGAATTAGGCGGCGGCAGTATTACCGCCCTTCCTATAATCGAGACTATGGCGGGCAACATCTCGGCGTATATCCCGACTAATGTAATTTCCATTACCGACGGTCAGGTTTTCCTTGAGACCGAGCTTTTCCACAGCGGTGTTCGCCCTGCTGTTAATATAGGACTTTCGGTTTCCCGCGTGGGCAGAGCCGCACAGCACAAGGCGATGCGCAAGGCATCGGGAACCCTTAGAATCGAGCTGTCGCAGTACCGCGAGATGGCGGTGTTCACCCGCTTCGGAAGTGATGTTGACGAATCCACAAGGAAAATGCTTGCCCGCGGCAATATTTTGACCGAGCTTTTAAAGCAAGCGAAAAGCAAGCCCTATTCCCTCTTTGAGGAGGTGGCGCTTTTGACCGCTTATAAAAACAATATCTTTGAGAACGCCGAGCCCGCGGATATAAAGCGGCTGGCAAATGAAATGCTCGCCTACCTGCATAACAACTGTGCGAGTGTGGAAAACGCGGTAAACGCCACGGGCGACCTTGAGGATGAAGACGCAAAGCGGCTTGCCGATTCTTTAATAAGTTTTAAGGAAATTTGTTCAAATGGAGAACATCAGTGAATTAAAGCAGCATCTTCGCGCGATCGAGCAGACAAGGCAGATTTCAAACGCTATGTATCTGCTTTCGACCTCGCGTATGAAGCAGTCGATGCAGAATATCGATTACAACCTTGCCTATATGCGCAAGCTGCGGGCAACGATTAAGGACATAATCTCAAAAACAAAGCATAATATGCTCACCGACCCCTTTATTGAGCTTACCGCGGGCGGCAAGGCGCTCTTTTTCGTGATAACCTCGGATAAGGGGCTTTGCGGCGGCTATAATTCCGCGGTTTTTAACCTCGCTATGGATAAAATGCGCGAATATGAAAAGCCGGTTGTTTATTCGTACGGTCACAAGGGAACCGAGATGTTTTTAAACCACGGCATAACGCCCGACGACAGTATGTACGGTGCGTCACAGCGCCCCTCGCTTTACTCGGCAAGGGCTTTAGGCGAGCGCATTGTCGAGCTTTATGACGACTGCGCGGTAAGTGAGGTTTATATAGTTTACACCGAGTATGTCAATTCCGCGGTGCAAAGACCCGTCTGCAAGCGGGTGCTTCCGCTTCTGCGGCGCGATTTTGATGATGTGGAATACGAAAACAAGTATTTGGCGGACGTACTTTACGAGCCTGATTTGCAGACCGTATTCGACCGTATGGTGCCGCAGTATATTATCGGTATGATGTACGATATTATGATGCAGTCGGCGGCGAGCGAGAACGCGGCGCGTATGACCGCTATGCAGAACGCGACAAAAAACGCCGATGAAATGATAGCGAAATTGGGCGCGCAGATCAACGCCGCAAGACAGCTTATGATAACCAACGAAATAACCGAGATTGCCGCCGCGGCGGACATAAAGGGCGCGGTTTAAAGGGAGAGTGAGTTTAATGAAAAACGCATTGTATAAGGGAAAAATCATAAAGATTTCGGGTCCTGTTATTGACGTAAGGTTCAGCGGAAAGGTGCCGCCGATCAACTCACTTATCACGGTTGAGGAATACTCTAAGCACGCCGAGGTGGCTTTGCATTTAGGAAACGGCGTTGTACGTGCGATTGCGCTTGAAGCTACAGAGGGGCTTCGCTGTAATCTTAGCGTTGTTTCGGAGGGTAAGGGCATTGAGGTGCCGGTCGGCGACGGCGTTATCGGACGCGCCTTGGACGTTTTGGGCAGACCGATAGACGAAAAGGGCGAGATTAAGGCGGAAAAGTATATGCCTATTCACCGCAGCGCTCCCGCGCTTAATGAGCAAAAGCCCGCCACCGAGCTTCTTGAAACGGGAATAAAGGTTATAGATTTGCTTGTGCCCTATGCAAAGGGCGGAAAAATCGGTCTTTTCGGCGGTGCGGGCGTAGGCAAAACCGTGCTTATTATGGAGATGATTCATAATGTCGCCGTAAATCACGGCGGATATTCGGTATTTACGGGCGTAGGCGAGCGCAGCCGCGAGGGCAACGAGCTTATCCACGATATGGAAAAGAGCGGGGTAATCGGAAAATCGGTACTTGCCTTCGGTCAGATGAACGAGCCGTCGGGCAGCCGTATGAGGGTTGCTATGACGGGACTTACAATGGCGGAGTATTTAAGGGACGAAAAGCATCAGGACGTACTGCTGTTTATCGATAATATCTACCGCTTTGTTCAGGCGGGCAACGAGGTTAGCGCCCTTTTGGGCAGACTGCCGAGCGCGGTCGGCTATCAGCCCACCTTAGCACAGGAGTTAGGCTCTATTGAGGAGCGCATAGCCTCCACAAATAACGGCTCTATAACCTCGGTTCAGGCGGTTTACGTTCCCGCGGACGACCTTACAGACCCCGCGCCCGCCACAATATTCAACCACCTTGACGCAACCACCGTTTTGTCAAGAAACATAGCCGAGCAGGGAATATATCCCGCGGTTGACCCGCTTAATTCCTCAAGCCGTGTGCTTGAGCCTGAAATTGTCGGCAAAAAGCACTACGAAACCGCAAGAAGGGTTCAGGAGTGCCTGCAAAGGTACGATGACCTTAAGGATATAATTGCTATTTTAGGTATGGAGGAGCTGTCCGCGGAGGACAAACAGACGGTCTACAGGGCGAGAAAAATCCAGAACTTCCTTTCCCAGCCGATGAGCGTCGCTAAGGCGTACACGGGTGTGGAGGGCAAATTTGTCCCGCTTGAAGAAACTATAGAAAGCTTCCGTCAGATTGTGGACGGCGAGGTTGACGACCTGCCCGAGCTTGCCTTTTCGATGGTAGGCAATATCGAGGAAGCAAAGCAAAAGGCTAAAACGCTTTAATCAGGGTGGCGGCTATGAGTGAATTTTTGCTTGAAATAATCGCGCCCGAAAAGCATTTCTTTAAAGGAATGGTTGAGCAGATAACCTGCCAGACCGAAACAGGGGAGCTTGGAATCTTAAAGGGGCACCAGACTATGGTCGCCTCCCTTGAAATAGGGGAAATCAAGATTAAAGCAGAGGGCAAGTGGAAGAGCGCCTTTATCTCCGAAGGCTTTATGGAGGTAAGAAACGACGAGGTAGTAATCTTTTCCCAGTGTTGCGAATGGCCAGAGGAAATCGACGGAGTAAGAGCCGAGGAATCCCGCCGCCGCGCCCTTGACCGCATTGAACACGCGCAGAACCTTAAGGAACACAAACATAACGAAATATCCCTCGCCAGAGCTATGGCGCGCCTGAAGGTTAAAAAAGAGAACAGATAAAACCGAGGAAAAAGCTTATTGAAATGTATGACAATAAAATCTCAAAGGTTAAGAAAATCGGCGGTAAGTATGCAACCTACCGCCGATTTTTTTCTATCACATTTTATGCTTCAAAAGCATCTGAAATAATCTCTGAAGAAATTATATTGAAGCCAAACTGTGAATTATTGTTTCTTACAAAAAGAGTAACCGCCTTACCCTCTTCCCTTGAGTCGTGAGAATCGATGGTCACATTTGTAGTCACGGTATAGCTTCCGTCCTCATTAAGCCTTACGGAGGCAACCTCGTGCTTATAAACCGTGTAGCCACGGGGAATAATGTAAACATAACCGTCCTTTTTAGGAAAATCGGCGTTTACGGAGGACAAATTTTCAACCTCTACGCCGTACATATTGTAAAGATAGTCTTCTACCCTGCTTTCCTCAATAAAAGAGCTGTCCGCGCCGCCGTTCATAACACAAAGCGCTGTGACCGCACAGTTCACTAAGTCTTCGGCATAAGCAAGCTCCTCCCCGTATGCGAAGCTGTGATTAAGCATATTAAGAAATCGGGTTTCAAGCACCTTTTGCTTATCGGCGGTTTCGCTTTCCGCCATTTTATCGGTCGGAAGTATACCGTCAGACTCTGCGGGATTTACGGCAATAGCCGAAAAAGAGGCGAGCATTACCATGGCCATTATCAAAGAAATCAAATATCTTGTTTTCACTTTGCCGCCTCCCTACTTTAAAAGCTTACATATTTATTATACACAAAAGCGTCATAAATTGCAGATACAATTCGGTTACAAATTGTATCAAATCCGTAACATTTTTTCGCAGTCGAAAATACAAATTCCTCTGCAAAATGCACAAATTCTACATATTTTCTTTGTTTATGACATTTTAATAATTTTTTTAAAATTTTATAATAATTATTAGTTGTATATGCTAATGAAATGTGTTATAATGTTTTTAACAACATATTGCCGCGCAATAAGGCGCAGTAATTAAAGGAGTGCATTGTATTGAAAGACTATCCTATGAATCTCACACGGAGCATCGCCCTCTTAGGTCACGGCGGTTCAGGCAAAACCACCCTTGCGGAAGCAATACTTTGCTACGGCAAAGCAACCGAACGAATCGGCAAGACTGCTGACGGCACCTCCGTTATGGATTTTGACCCCGAAGAGAAAAAACGTAAAACCTCTGTTTCCGCTTCTGTTTACGCGCTTGAAATCTCTAATCAGAAGCTTAATATTATAGACGCGCCCGGACTTTTCGATTTTGCAGGCGGCGTATGCGAGGCGCTCAGCGCGGCTGATACCGCGCTTATCGCTGTTTCGGGTAAATCAGGTCTTACCACGGGCGCAAAGCTCAGCTTTGCGAAGGCGCGCGCGGCGAAAAAGGCCGTCGCTTTCTTTGTCGGTAAGCTTGATTCCACCCACGCGCATTTTTACCGAGTAATTTCCGCTCTTGTGGGAAGCTATGGCGCGGTTATATGCCCTGTAACAATACCGTACCTTGAAAATGACGAGGTTAAATGCTACATAAATTTAATAGAAAACAAGGCGTATGCCTGCGACGGGCTTGAGTTAAAAGAGATGCGTATGCCCGTAAGCCATGACGCCGACGAAATGCGCAGTATGCTGCTTGAGGCGGTCGCCACAACAGATGACGCCCTTATGGAAAAATATTTCGCGGGCGAGGAATTTACCCCCGAGGAAATTAAAACAGGACTCAAAAAAGGCGTTTGCTCGGGCGATATATGTCCCGTATTCGCGGGCGTTCAGCAGACGGGCGCGGCTGTTCCGATGCTCCTAGACGCTCTGCTTGAAATCACACCCTCCTCAGCGGATTCGCACTATTATCTTGCTGACGGCGAGGAAAAGCAATTTGACGAGAACGGTGAAAACGCTCTGCTTGTATTTAAGACTATAGCCGACCCGTTTGTAGGCAAGCTTTCATACTTCAGGGTGCTTTCGGGTAGGATTAAAAACGATACCCGCCTTATAAACAGCCGCACCGGCGCTGAGGAGCGCCTCTCAAAGGTTATGTGGCTCAAGGGCGGCAAGCAGGAGGATGCCGACTGTATAAAAGCGGGCGACATCGGCTCTGTTGCAAAGCTCGGAAACGTTTTAACCGGCGATACACTATCGTCTTCGGGAAAGGTATCCGCGGCTTCGGTAGAATTTCCCGCTCCCTGCCTTTCTGTGGCGGTTTATCCCAAGGCAAAGGGTGATGAGGAAAAAATCGCCGCCGCCTTTAACCGTATCGCCGAAGAAGACCCCACCATTTCGGTGCATACCGACAGTGAAACCCATGAGCAGATTCTGTCAGCGCTGGGCGAGCAGCATATAGATGTAATCGTATCCCGACTGAAATCAAAATTCGGCGCGGAGGTTGAGCTTAAGAAGCCGAAAATCGCCTACCGCGAGACTATAAGAAAGCCCGTAAAGGTACAGGGCAGACATAAAAAGCAGTCGGGCGGTCACGGTCAGTTCGGCGATGTTTGGATTGAGTTTGAGCCCTGCGAGTCGGAAGAGCTTGTATTCGAGGAAAAGGTCTTCGGCGGCGCTGTACCCAAAAATTTCTTCCCTGCCGTTGAAAAGGGACTTCGCGAAAGCACGGCAAAGGGCGTGCTCGCGGGTTATCCTATGGTCGGAATTAAGGCTACCCTTGTTGACGGCTCGTACCACCCCGTCGATTCCTCGGAAATGGCATTTAAAACGGCGGCTTCAATCGCCTTTAAGGAGGGTATTCCGCAGGCGTCCCCCGTACTGCTTGAGCCTATCGGCACGCTTAAGGTGCTCGTTCCCGACGAAATGCTCGGCGATGTTATAGGCGATATAAACAAGCGCCGCGGCAGAATTATCGGTATGAATCCCGCCGAAAACAAAATGCAGGAGATTGTTGGCGAGGTGCCTATGGCTGAAATGTCAGACTTTGCGACGGCTATGCGCTCAATAACCCAAGGCACGGCTACCTTTACTCTAACTCCCGCGCGCTACGAGGAGGTTCCCGCCGCTCTTGCACAAAAAATAATTGACGAAGCAAATTAAAACACTCGGCTCCCTTAATAGGGAGCCGAAAACAATTTAAATTTTTTTTGCATTTAAAGGCAAATTAAAATCCGTTTTTTCTATTGTATAGCATTGTATTTTTTCACCGATAATATTTTAGGGTGATAAAATGCAAAAAGGAAAAATTAAATTTATGCTTTTTTCAATAGGTGCTGTGGGCTACGGCTTAATTGAAATAATCTGGCGGGGCTACACCCATTGGTCAATGTTAGGCGCCGGCGGTATATGCTTTATGTTCTTCGGAACGATAAGCGAAAAATTCAAAAAAGCGGGGCTTTTCGTCAAGAGTCTTATAGGCAGCACCTTTGTAACGGGAATAGAGTTTGTCTTCGGTGTTGTCTTCAATATCATTTTAAAAAAGAACGTCTGGGACTACAGCAAAATGCCGATGAACATAGGCGGTCAGATTTGTATGCCATACTCCTGCCTTTGGGTGCTTTTGAGCCTTGTCTGCATACCGTTTGCGGGAAAACTCAATAAGCGATTGAAAAAACTGAAATAAGTGGTATAATAACTTTAAACCGACGGCGGTGGAACGCCGCCGAAATGCCACAGGCATTTGAAAACTTGCGTTTTCGTTTAAAAACATTGAATCACTAAATCTGCCGCACTGCGGTGCGGCAACGGCTTTGCCGTTTCAAAGGCTAACGCCTTTGGATTTATGATATAATATTTATATATTACTTGCAAGGTGGAACGCATTTTGGATTTTCTGCACAGAACCTGGGCTGAGATTGATATCGATGCCCTTGTACATAATTTTGACATTATTAAAAAGGAAGCCGCAGGCGCAAAGCTTATGGCGGTCGTAAAGGCGGATGCCTACGGCCACTCGGCACGAATTGTCGCCCCCATACTCGAACAGCACGGCGCGGACGCTTTCGCCGTTTCAAATATCGAGGAGGCAATTACGCTTCGCGGCTGCGGGATAACAAGACCTATTTTAATTTTAGGCTATACCCCTGTGAGTATGGCGGCACAGCTCTATTTAAACGACATTTCACAATGCGTTTACTCCCCTGAATATGCCGACGCGTTATCGGAAAGAGCCTGTGCGGACGGAGTCAAGGTAAAGGTGCATATAAAGCTTGACACCGGTATGAGCCGTTTAGGGTTTGATTGCCGTGACGAAAAGCTTTCGGGAATCGAGGACGCTGTAACCGCCGCAAGGCTAAAGGGCTTTATTTTCGAGGGGATTTTCACCCACTTTGCGGCATCAGACCGCACCGAAACAAGCGAGGACGGCTTTACCGATAAGCAGTATTCCCGCTTTTGTACCGCCGCAGAGCGGTTTGAAAAGGCGGGGATCAGGCCGAAATACCGCCATTGCTGTAACTCCGCCGCCTTTTGCCTTGACAGCGACAAGCATTTTGATATGTGCCGACCGGGTATTATACTCTACGGTCTTACCCCATCGAGCGATTTAAAGCTAAAGGAAGCTTTTGTTCCCGTTATGACCGTAAAATCGGTTGTATCAATGGTAAAAACAATTAAAAAGGGCGACACTGTAAGCTACGGCAGAACCTTTACGGCGGAAAAAGAAATGAAAATCGCAACCGTTACGGCAGGCTATGCCGACGGCTATCCGAGACTGCTTTCAAATAAAGGCTATGTACTTATAAACGGCAAAAGGGCAAATATAATCGGCAGGGTCTGTATGGACCAAATGGCGGTTGACGTTTCGGATATAGATAATGTAAAGCAGGGCGACGAGGTTATCCTCTTCGGCAAAGCACTTCCCGTAGAGGAGCTTGCCGATATGTGCGGCACAATCAATTATGAAATTATATGCGGAATTTCTCCGCGAGTGCCGAGAATTACGGTAAAAGGAAAAAAAGAATGAAAAAGTATATTCTCGCCCTCGACGAGGGAGAGACAAGTGACCGCTAAAGCGCACAAGCTTTTTCCGAAAAAGCTTAAGGAGACAACAGCTATGACCTATGAAATTAAGTCTATCGAGGTACAAAGTACCGATAATATTCACACCCTTAAGGGGCTAATCTACATTCCCGAGGGCGAAATCAAGGGGATTTTTCACCTTGTTCACGGTATGTGCGAATATATCGGGCGCCACGCGCACATATTTGCCTCCCTTGCAGAGCGCGGCTATGTCTGCTGCGGCTACGATAATTTAGGTCACGGCAAAACCGCAAGGGACGAAAACGAGCTCGGCTTTATCGCCCACCGCGACGGCTGGAAATATCTTGTAAGGGATGTAAAAGCGTTTGAGGACGCGGTCAAAAAGATATATCCCGATATACCGCTTTGCCTTATGGGACATTCTATGGGCTCTTTTATTGCGCGACTCGCCGCCGAAAATTACGGTGACGGAATCGAAAAATTCATTATCTGCGGTACGGGCGGTCCAAACCCCGCGGCTCCCTTCGGTCTTCTAGCTACCGATATTATGCGGCTTTTAAAGGGAGAAAAGCATAAATCCGAGCTTGTGAATAAATTAGCCTTCGGCGCTTACAACAAGCGTTTTGACGGGAATTCCGAATTTGAGTGGATTACAACCGACCGCGAAGTAATAAATAAATATGCGGCGGACAAATACTGTAATTTTAAGTTCACGGTCTCGGCAATGCACGACCTTGTAAAGCTTAATCAGCTTGCAAACCGCCCCGCGTGGTTTAAAAATATCCGAAAGGATTTGCCCATTCTGCTGATTTCGGGCAGCGACGACCCCGTGGGCGCTTACGGCAAGGGCGTGACAAGGGTTTATAACAAGCTTAAAGCCGCCGGTGTAAAGGACGTAACGCTAAAGCTTTACGACGGCTGCCGCCACGAAATCCATAACGACTCCTGCAAGAATCAGGTTATAAACGATATTGCGGAGTTTACCCTAAATAAGCCATAAGCTAAGCCCCCGAAGCAATAAGCCTCGGGGGCTGTCGTGTTTTACTGCGCAAACTGGCTGTTATAAAGCTCGGCGTAAAAGCCGTTTTTGCTAAGCAATTCCTCGTGGGTGCCCTGCTCGTATACCCTGCCGTCCTTCATAACAAGTATGCAGTCGGCGTCGCGTATCGTCGAAAGTCTATGCGCCACAACAAATGAAGTTCTGCCCTCCATAAGCCGTAAAAAGGCGTCCTGCACCTTAATTTCGGTGCGGGTGTCGATTGAGGAGGTCGCCTCGTCTAAAATCAGCATCGGCGGCTTCATAAGCATTACCCTCGCGATACACAAAAGCTGGCGTTCGCCCTCCGAAAGCCCGTCGTCGTCGCCTATCACGGTGTCGTACCCGTTTTTAAGCCGCTTTATAAAGCTGTGGGCGCGGGCGGCCTTGGCGGCGGCGATTATTTCCTCATCGGTAGCGTTCGGCTTACCGAAAGCGATATTTTCCTTAACCGTACCCTTTTTAATCCAGGTGTCCTGAAGCACCATTCCGAAATGGGTTCTAAGAGACTCACGGGTGATATTCTTAATATCCTCGCCGTCCACGGTTATACTGCCTGAATCGACATCGTAAAACCGCAGGAGCAGATTAATAAGTGTGGTTTTGCCGCAGCCCGTGGGACCTACCACCGCGATTTTTTTGCCGGCGGGGGCGAAAAAGTCAAAGCCCTCGATAAGCTTTTTATTCTTATCGTAGGAAAAGGCAACATTGTTAAAGGCAACATCTCCCTTGGGATTATCAAGCGCCCTATTTCCGCTGTCGGAGACCTCCGGCTGTTCATCGATAAGCTCGAAAATTCTGGCGGCACAGGCAAGCGCATTTTGAAGCTCGGTTATAACGCTTGAAATCTCGTTAAAGGGCTTTGTGTACTGGTTTGAATAGGCAAGAAAGCTCACAAAGCCGCCCACCGTCATTATGCCATTTACCGCGAAAATTCCGCCCACAAGCCCCACAACTGCGTAAATTATATTGTTTATGAACCGCGTTGTCGGGTTAGTAAGTGAAGAAAAGAATATCGCCTTTAAAGAATAACGGCGAAGTCTTTCATTGATTTCATCAAAATCATCGACCGTTTTTTGCTCTTTAGAGAATGCCTGAACGGTCTTTTGGTTAGTTATCATCTCGTTTATAAAGGCGGTTTGCTCGCCCCGCGTTTCCGACTGCTTTTTAAACATATCGTAGCTTCTTTTGGCTATAAACCGCGCGGTAAATAGTGAAAGCGGAGTCAACACCACCACCGCCAGCGCTAAAGGAGGTGAAATAGTAAGCATAAATACAAGGGTGACGATAATCGTTACAACCCCTGTAAAAAGCTGTGAAAATCCTAAAATCAAGCCGTCCGCGAACTGCTCGGCATCGGCGATTACACGGCTTACAATGTCGCCGTGGGGGTGGGCGTCCGCAAAGGCTACGGGAAGAGCCTGCAGATGCGAAAATGCGCGGTCTCTAAGCTCACGCACCGTATTGTAAGCTATGCGGTTGTTTATGACCGTCATCAGCCAGTTAAGCAACGCGCTCAAAACAGCACAGATTAAAATACCGAGAAGCGATTTTTTTACTACTGAGAAATTCACCCCGCCAATGCTTGCTATTCCGTCAATCGCGTTGCCCGCAAGCACGGGTATATAAAGGGTTAGAATAACGCTCGCGACCGATATTATAAGGGATAAAATAAGGGAGACCTTAAAGTGACCTATAACCGACAAAACCCGCTTTAAAACCGATTTATTTTTCATATTCCCGCCGCCTCGCTTTCAAGCTGTGAAGCACAGATTTCCTTATAAACCTCGCAGGTTTTTAAAAGCTCCTCATTTGTGCCTATGCCAACGCACTCGCCCTCGTCAAGCACGGCGATAATATCGGCGTTTCTTATGGCGGAAACCCGCTGTGAAACGGTTATCACCGTCGGCGAAAAATCGGTGTTTTTCAAAGCCGAGTTAAGCGCGGCGCTTGTAGCATAGTCAAGGGCGCTTGCCGAATCGTCAAGTATTAGTATTTCGGGCTTCCTGACTAAAGCTCGGGCAATAGTCATTCGCTGTCTCTGCCCTCCCGAAAGGTTTTTGCCTTCCTGCTCAAGACAGAAATCAAGCTGACCCGACTTATCAAGTATCATCTGACTAGCCTGTGCGGTCTCTAACGCCTGCCATATTTCCTCATCTGTTGCGTCAGGCTTTCCGAAGCGGATATTATCCCTTACAGTACCCTTAAAGAGCGCCTTTTTCTGGGAAACCACGCCTATTTTATTTCTAAGCGCGGTAATATCGTAATGCTTTACATCAACGCCGTCAACCAGCACACTGCCGTCGGTTACATCGTAAAACCTCGGTATTAAATTTACAAGCGAGCTTTTGCCCGAGCCTGTCGAGCCGATAATGCCGATAGTTTGCCCCCGCTTAACTTTAAGATTAATATTGCTAAGGGCGTTCCCGCCCCCGCCGTAGGAAAGGCTTGCGTTATTAAATTCAATGGCATAGGGGCTGTTCAAATCGCCCTCTTTAAGCTTGCCCGACGGCATATCGGGCTTAATATCCAAGACCGACTGTATACGATTTCCGCAGGCAATCGCCTTTGTTACAGAGATTATAAGGTTTGCAAGCTTTACAAGCTCAACCAAAATCTGCGACATATAGTTGTACTGCGCCACAACCTCGCCGCTTGTCGCTCCACCGATATTTACCCTTATTCCGCCGATATATATTATCGCTATTATCGCTATGTTGATTATAAGCACGGTTACGGGATTTAAAAATGCGGAAATTTTGCCCACCGCAATCTGCATATCAGAAAGCGCTCGGTTTTGCGTGTTGAAATCCGAGATTTCCTCTTCTTCCTTGCAAAATGCACGCACTACGCGAGTGCCCGAAAGGTTTTCGCGGGTTTTCGCCAGCACGCCGTCAAGCCTTTGCTGTACCTTGCGGTAAAGGGGAATACAGACAAGCATTATCGCAAATATTATGACCGCTAATATAGGCACGGCGACCGCGAAGACAAGGGCGGTGGGTACATCCACCGTAAACGCCATTATCACCGCGCCGAAAACGACAATCGGGGAACGCAAAACAAGTCGGAAGGTAAGGTTTACCCCCGACTGCACCTGATTAATGTCCCCCGTAAGCCTTGTAATAAGGGTCGGCGCGCCTATTTCGTCAAGCTGTGAAAAGGACAGCTTACCTATATGGGAGAACACCGCGTGCCGCACCTTAGCGGAAAAGCCCACCGCGGCTTTAGCGGCAAAATACTGCGCCGCAACAGCGCATACAAGCCCCAATATAGCAAAAATACCCAGCACACCGCACATTTTAAGAATATACGGCTTATTTCCGCCCGCAATTCCGTTATCGATAACAGCCGCAACAATAAGCGGAACGATAAGCTCAAAAACCGCCTCGGTCAGCTTGAAAAACGGTGCTAAAACACATTCCTTTTTGTAATTTTTTAAATACTTTAACAGTTTAAACATATATCAATCCCCGATAAATAATAACATTATTGTTTTCCCTTTTCAAGCCCCTATGCCGAATATTTTAAATCCCGCACCGATTTATCGGATTTTTTCAATAAATCGGTGCGGGTTGAATTAATTGTTCTTTTCTTCCATATTATCCAATGCGTATTTACAGCATTGCAGAACCAGTAAATTAAAGGAAATATTATTATCGGTTGCCGTTTTATTGAGTTTCTCAAACAAAGACTCGGTAAAACGCACCGTCCTCGCTACATTCGCGCTCTTTAGCTCGTTATCTATCTTGAACATCATTAATCAAGAAAATCCTCGTTTAAGGTTACGCCGAATTCCTTTGCGATTGCGCGGAGGTTGTCGTCGGTAATGGTCTGACGGATTCCCTGACCGCAGGAAAGCGCCTTGACATAAATTTCCGCCGCCTTTTCGATTGTGTGCATAAGTCCGAAGGTGATGTCGAAATCGGGACCCGAGCAGAAAAGACCGTGATGCGCCCAAACCGCCGCGTCAAACTTCTTCATAAGCTCGCTTGTAGCAAGGGCAATATCCGCGCCGCCCGGCACCATCCACTGAACAACGCCTACGCCGCCCGGGAAAACCACGGGGCACTCGGTAGCGCTCTGCCAAAGCGCTCTTGTAATATCCTTAGCGGTAAGGGGAAGCACATAGGTAAGGGCGATTATATTTGCGGGGTGGGCGTGGTAAATAACCCTGTACTCGCCTTTAGTCGCTGCCTTGCGAACGCTGTGGTTCATAAAGTGGCTCGGGAACTCGCTTGTGGGTCTGCCGCCCTTTTCGAGACCCCAAACAATACGGTAGCTGTCCCCCACGTCATTTATTTCAACAATACAAATATTGTCCTGCGGGGCTAAAATTACGTTGCGGAAGAATTTGCCCGAGCCTGTGGCGATGAAGTACTCGCCCTTTAAATTGTCGGCTTGAACTCCCATATTCACCCACGGCTTGTCTGTGGTGAAATAGGGGCGGCACTGCTCGACCTCCTCGGGCTTCATACGATAGGTAAGGTTGCCGCCGTTGCGCTCGTGCCAGCCCTGCTCCCAACCGTCATTACACATACGGATATATTCTTTTATAATTTGAACGTCAAGAATTCCCATATTGCTTAACCTCTCTTGCTTAAAACTTCGTCTTCGTATTTCTTAATTTCATTAAACCACTCGGAACCCGCAGTAACGCCTTCAACCTCGCAGTAATGCTCCCAAACATCGCCGAAGGGCAGCATTTTAGCCTCCTCCTGCATTACCATAAGCTCGGTAAACTTACCCTCGTCCTGAAGCTTTTTAAGGCTCTCGTTCGGCAGACACATAGCGTTAAGCAGAGCCTTCTGCCAGCTTCTAAAGCCCACCGTCCAGGCGGAAATGCGGTTTATGCTCGCATCAAAGAAGTCGAGCGCCATATAAACCCTACTGAGCGCGCCGTTGCGAACGATTTCCTTAGCCATCTCCTTAGTCTCGTCATCAAGGAGGACTACATGGTCGGAATCCCATCGAACGCCCCTTGTAATATGTAAAGCAAGCTCTGGGAAGAAGCAAAGGAGCGCCGAAATTTTATCCGAAACATACTCCTGCGGGTGATAGTGACCGTTATCCATAAGGGGAAGACAGCCGGGGTGGGTTGCGGCAAAGCTTAAGGTAAACTCCGCACTGCCCGCGGTGAAGGACTCAACGCCGATGCCGAAAACCTTTGACTCGGCGCAGGGCTTAACCATAGCGGGGTCGTGCGGCTCGGAAAGGATTTCCTCAAAGGCTTCCTTATATCTCATTCTCGGGCCCATTCTGTCTGCAGGAATGTCCTTATAGCCGTCGCCCGTCCAGATATTCATAACGCAGGGAACGCCGGTCTCCTCAGCGAAATACTGGGAAATGCGGATACACGCCTTGCCGTGATTAATCCAGAAACGGCGCACCTCTTCATCGGGGCTTGAAAGGGTAAGCCCGTCCTTTACCATCGGGTGGGAGAAAAAGGTGGGATTAAAGTCGATACCCATATTTCTTTCCTTAGCATACTCAACCCATTTTTTAAAGTGCTTAGGCTCTAATTTATCGCGGTCGGCAAACTCGCCGTCCTCGAAAATCGCGTAGCTTGCGTGAAGATTAAGCTTTTTCTTGCCGGGGCACAAAGACATCGCCTTGTCCATATCCTGCATAAGCTGTTCGGGGGTTGTCGCCTTTCCCGGGTAATTGCCCGTTGTTAAAATTCCGCCCGAAAGCGCGTCCTTGCTGTCAAAACCGCCGACATCGTCGCCCTGCCAGCAGTGCAGAGAAACAGGCACTTCTCTTAGCTTTGCGATTGCCGCGTCGGTGTCAACACCGAACTTAGCATAGCTTTTTTTTGCTTCCTCATATCTTGTCATACCGTTACCTCCGTTTTATTATTCAACATATCAATTATATATTATAATACATAAAAAAATAAGGACATTACTTTTCAAAAAAAGCGTCCTTATTTAACAGAGTCTTAAATTGTTTTTTCCCTTTCTGCCATGCGGTAGCTTTTGGGACTCATACCGTATTTTTCGGTGAAAATACGGTAGAAATAGCTTGTGTTTTCATAGCCCACCATAAGTATTATATCCCCCACCGAAAGGGTCGTGCTTTTAAGCAACGAAGCCGCCTTTGTAAGGCGCTTTTCCATTAAATGCTCCTTAAAGGTTTTGCCCGTAGCCTCCTTTACCGTACTGCTGACGTACGCCGCCGAAACATTACAGCGTTTTGCGACGTTATTTAAGCTGGCGTTTACGTAATTCTGCTCAATCTCGGTAAGGGCGGACATAACTATCGTGTTGGGCACTGTATCAGGCTCGCCTGTAATAAGGCAGTCGGTAAGACCTAAAAGCTGTAAAAACAGAAGACCCATTGTAATCTGATTGATATTTCGGCGGTTGGGTTGCTTGTTGACAACGCTCCAAATAAGGTTTTCCATTAAATTCTGCACGGGGAGCGACTCGGTGACATTAAAGTGCATATAGCCTATCCCGTGACCCTTGCCCGCAAGCCCCGAAAAAAGGAACTGGCTTATCTTATTGTCAGGACCTATCATTTCAATTGCGGTATTAAAAAACTGCGGCAAAACTATAAGGTTTATCGCTATATCGTTTAAGCCGGCGGAGTCGGTCTGGTGGCTGGCGTGCTGATTAAGAAGCAGAATTTCGCCCGTTTTTAAAACGACCTCCGCCGAACCGTTTATAATATGGCGCTGTGAGCCTGAACACATATATATCATCTCAACATAATTATGGCTGTGTTCGGGAAAGGCGATAAAGCGGGTGTTTGGTCTTATTGTAAACAGTTTTCCTGCCTCTAAAAGCTTTTGACTGTCGACAAGCGAAGGCATATTATCAGAGTAAACGCTCATATCAAGCGCTCCGCCGTTTAATATGTTTCTTTCTTCATCGGTTATTTTTGAAAGCCTGTTTAAAAGCTCTTTATTCACTCGATTTCACCCCAAAATCAAGCCTTTTATTGCTCGCGATTTTTGAATATTCCGCACCTTTTGACGGCTAAATAAAAGGGTATTCCAAAGGCGTAGCACACTATAAGCTCGCCTAACCCTACCTCAAGACCCGAAACAACAAAGCCCCAAATCGTAAAACCCTCGGGCAGAAAGAAAAAGGCAATTTCAAGCCCTATTACCACCGCGTTTATAATGACGGGCGGCAGCATCGCAAGAAGCGGCAAGCCTTTAAACTTGATATTCCTTAAATAATATGTAAGTATCGCCGCGATAAGTGTGGCAGCCGTTCCAAAAATCATATCAAGCGCGTTAAACGAGCCGATATTCGCGATAAAGCACCCGATTGTGACGCCCGGGATTGCCGCCGGCGTAAATATCGGAAGCAGGGTCAAAACCTCCGAAATACGGAGCTGAATAGGTCCGTAAGCCAGTGAAAAAATACTGCACAAATATGTAAGTCCCGCATACGCGGCGGCGATAAGCGCGCCTGTTACGATAAATTCGATTTTACTTTTACGCTTTACCATCTAAATTTCTCCCTCGGGATTTTTTAAAGCTTTTTATAAAAATCCACCGCAAGACGGTCGCACCGCTCGTTTTCAGGGTGCCCCGCATGACCCTTTACCCACTCGATTTTCACCTTATGAATTTCAAGAAGATTAAGCAGGACTTCCCACAAATCGGCGTTAAGCGCAGGCTTTTTGTCCGCCTTGCGCCAGTTGTTTTTTTGCCACGATTTCGCCCAGCCCTTGCCTATGCCGTCCGCAACATATTTCGAGTCGGTAACAAGCCTCACCTCGCAAGGCTCTTTTAGTGCCACAAGCGCCTTTATAACGGCGGTAAGCTCCATTCGGTTGTTGGTGGTCTGTCTCTCTCCGCCCGAAAGTTCCCTTTCGACTCCGTTATAGCGCAGTACCGCTCCCCAGCCGCCCGGTCCAGGGTTGCCCGAGCAGGCACCGTCGGTAAAAATATCGATATGCTTCATATTTTAATACTTTCTGTAACAGCCGATAACCTTGCCGATAACATGAGGGTCTTCGGGATAAATAGGCGAAAAATCGGGGTTTTCGGGCATAAAGATTATTTGCCCGTCCTTTATAAGCAGTCGCTTTACGGTAGCATCGTCCCCGTCCATACCTATTACAATATCTCCGCTTCGAGAAGATGCGTTTTTATCGGCTATAATAATATCGCCGTCCAAAATACCCGCGTCACGCATACTCAGCCCCGAAACTCGCAAGGCGAAAAGCCCCTCCGCGTCCTTTGACGGATAAGGAATATAGTCTTCAATCTCTTCAATCGCAAGTATAGGCTGACCCGCCGTAATTTTACCTACGACAGGAACCATTGCGGAATCGTACTCAAGGTCAAGCCTTATTGCCCTTGAAGATTTCGCGTCACGGACGATATACCCCTCCTCCTCAAGCGCGTTTAAAATCGCATGAACAGTTGAGGTGGATTTAATACCCGTAGCGGCGCATATTTCTCTTACTGTGGGCGGAAAGCCCGACGACATTTCCTCCACAAGAAAGCGGTAAACCTTTTCCTGCTTTTCGGTCAACGGAGTTTTTGACATAGCGCTCCTCCTATCGAACATTTATTCTTTTCAATTATAGCATTTATTTGTTTTTATCGCAACCCTTTTTCGAAAATATTTTACGCCATCCCTGTATTAGTCAATTATATCAAAAGTGAAAATATAAGCCTTTTCAGGACTGAAAGCAGCTATCGAACGAATAGTGGACCTTTTTTCTTAACTGCACTGAAATTACCGCATTTGCCGAAAAACAAAAAATAAAAAATTCGGGAGGGTTTTAAGGTTTATATTCTTTCAGCTACTAAATCGCCCATTTCCGAGCAGGTGACCTTTTTACAGCCCTCCTGCATAATATCACCGGTACGGAAGCCGCCGTCAAGCACCTTGTTGACCGCGTCATCGATAGCGTCTGCCTCCTTTGCCATATCAAAGGAATAACGGAGCATCATAGCGGCGGAAAGGATGGTGCCGAGCGGGTTTGCGATGTTCATTCCCGCAATGTCGGGCGCGGAGCCGTGGATAGGCTCGTACATACCGAGGGTTCCCGAGGAAAGTGAGGCGGAGGGCATCATACCTATTGAGCCTGTAAGCATTGAAGCCTCGTCCGAGAGTATATCGCCAAACATATTTTCAGTAACCAAAACATCAAACTGGGTCGGGTTCTTGATAAGCTGCATAGCGGTGTTGTCAACCAAAATGTCGCTGTATTCAACCTCCGGATACTCCTCTGCTAAACGGTGCATTGTCTTTCTCCAAAGTCTTGAGGCATCAAGCACATTCGCCTTATCGACCGAGGCTAACCGCTTGCCGCGCTTCATAGCGGTGCTGAAAGCAACCCTGCCTATGCGCTCAATTTCGCTCTCGCTGTAGGGCATATAATCGGTGGCAACCAGTTCGCCGTTTACTTCTTCGGTCTTTCTTTGCCCAAAGTAAACGCCGCCGGTAAGCTCGCGGACTATAAGCAAATCAATGCCGCCCCCTACAATCTCCTGTTTAAGGGGAGACGCGTCCTTAAGCTGGGGGAAGAGCTTTGTAGGTCTAAGGTTTGCAAAGAGGTTAAGCTCCTTGCGAACCTTTAAAAGCGCCTTTTCGGGGCGGATAGAGGGGTCACAGCCGTCCCACTTAGGGCCGCCGACAGCGCCTAACAGCACGCTGTCCGACTCCTTGCACTTTTCCATTCCCTCATCGGTAATCGGCACGCCGAATTTATCAATCGAACAGCCGCCGATGTCAACATAGGTGTAATCAAAGGAGTGACCGAATTTATCGGCAATCTTATTTAATACCTTTACCGCCTCGGCTACAATTTCGGGACCGATGCCGTCGCCCGGCAGAACGGTTATCTTTTTATTCATCAGCGGTTTCCTCCTTTAATGATTTGAGCAGACCGCCCTTTTTAATAATGTTCTGAATAAAGGGCGGGAAGGGTTGTGCCTTGTAGGTCTTGCCCGTGGTGATGTCGGTGATAACGCCTGTGTCAAAGTCGACCTTTACCTCATCGCCCGCGTTAATTTCCTCTGCGGCTTCTTCACATTCCAAGATAGGAAGACCGATATTAATGGCGTTGCGGTAGAAAATTCTCGCAAAGCTTTTAGCTATAACACAGCCTGTCTTACAGGTCTTGATAACCAGCGGAGCGTGTTCTCTTGAAGAGCCGCAGCCGAAGTTCCAGCCCGCAACCATAACATCTCCCGCATTTACCTTTTTTACAAAATCCGCGTCAATATCCTCCATACAGTGAAGCGCCAATTCCTCGGCATTTGGGGTGTTTAAATAACGGGCGGGGATAATTACATCGGTATCAACATTATCGGGGTACTTAAATACCTTACCCTGTGTGTTCATTATTTTACCTCCTTAGGAGCGGTGATAAAGCCTGTCAGCGCGCTTGCCGCCGCAGTCGCGGGGCTTGCTAAATATACCTCGCTGTCAATATGACCCATTCTGCCCACAAAGTTGCGGTTTGTTGTGGCAATAGAGCGCTCGCCCGCCGCCAAAATACCCATATAACCGCCGAGGCAGGGCCCGCAGGTAGGTGTGGACACAACCGCGCCCGCGTCAATAAACGCGGTGACATATCCGCGCTCAACGCACTCTCGGTAAATCTGCATTGTAGCCGGAATTATAATACAGCGCACGCCGTCTGCAACCTTATTTCCGTTAAGAACGGCGTAAGCGGTTTCCATATCTTCCATTCTGCCGTTGGTACAGCTTCCGATAACCACCTGATCGATTTTTATATTTTGGAGCTCACTTGCGGGCTTTGTGTTTTCGGGCAGGTGGGGACAGGCTACGGTCGGAACGATTTTGGATAAATCGATATCGATTGTCTTTTCGTATTCAGCGTCGGGGTCTGCTTCATAAATTACGGGCTTTCGCTCGCTTCTGCCGTCAAGGTAGGCAAGGGTTACATCATCAATGGCGAAAATGCCGTTTTTAGCCCCCGCCTCTATAGCCATATTGCAAATGCAGAGACGGTCGTCCATTGATAATGTGTGCGCACCTTCGCCGACAAACTCCATACTCTTATAAAGTGCGCCGTCAACCCCAATCATACCGATTATGGTTAAAATTACATCCTTACCGCTGCAATTTTCGTGGAGTTTCCCCGTAAGGTTAAACTTTATAGCGGAGGGAACCTTAAACCAAGCCTTGCCTGTAGCCATTCCCGCCGCCATATCGGTTGAGCCGACACCGGTTGAGAATGCGCCAAGCGCTCCGTAGGTGCAGGTGTGGCTGTCCGCACCGATTATGCAGTCGCCCGCGGTAACAACACCCTGTTCCGGTAAAAGGGCATGTTCAATGCCCATTTTGCCCACATCATAAAAATGGCTTACGCAATGTCCGCAGGCGAACTCACGGCAGGTTTTGGACTGTTCGGCGGCTTTTATGTCCTTATTCGGCACAAAGTGGTCGAGGACTATAGCGATTCTGTCCTTATCAAACACCTCGTCAAAGCCCGCTTTTTTAAACTCGTTTACCGCAACGGGGGTGGTAATATCGTTGCCCAAAACGATATCGAGCTTAGCGCTTATAAGCTGTCCCGCGGTAACGCTTTCGAGTCCCGCGTGGGCGGCTAAAATCTTCTGTGTTAACGTCATTCCCATAGATTATTTCTCCTCTAAACTGCGGTTAATTGCGGAGAATAAGGCATTAATTGACGAAGCGATAATATCATCGTGAATACCGGCTCCCCAAACCTTTTTACCGTCAGGCTTTGTTATGCTTACATAGGTTATAGCCTGTGAGGAGGAACCCTTTGTAAGGGCGTGTTCCTCGTAGGTAAGCTCGGAAAACTCGATGCCGAGTTGCTTTTTAACCGCATTGCTTACCGCGTCAAGACGGCCGTTGCCGGTAGCTTTTAGCTCCTTTTCCTCGTCGTCAATTTCCACCGTCAAGGTAACGTTAATCTCGGGCGTGCGGACAAAGTGATAGTCCACAAGCTTAATACAGCTATTTATATTAACATAATTTTCGGTGAATACATCCAGCACCTCTTTGGGTGAAAGCTCGGCGTGGGCGTGGTCGGAAACGCTCTTTACGGTATAGCCGACCTCCTCGCGCATACCTGTAGGCAGAACATAACCGAAGTTGTGTTCAAGCAGATAGCCTATACCGCCCTTGCCCGACTGGGAATTTATGCGGATAACATCTGTCTCGTACTCTCTGCCAACATCCCTCGGGTCGATAGGAAGGTACGGAACTGTCCAGGTGTCGCAGTTCTTCTCCTCGCGCCACTTCATACCCTTTGCGATAGCGTCCTGATGGGAGCCTGAGAAAGCGGCAAATACAAGCTTACCCGCATAGGGCTGACGGTCATACACACGCATACGGGTGACCCTTTCGTAAAGCTCGGCGATTTCGGGCATATTTGAAAGGTCGAGCTCGGGGTCAACGCCCTGAGCGTACATATTAAGAGCGAGTGTTACAATATCGGCATTTCCCGTGCGCTCGCCGTTTCCGAATAGAGTACCCTCAATTCTGTCCGCACCTGCAAGCAGACCTAATTCACAGTCCGCCACGGCACAGCCGCGGTCATTATGCGGATGCAAAGAAACCTCAACTGCATCACGGTATTTAAGATTGTCACAGATATATTCCACCTGGTCGGCGTAAACATGGGGTGAGGAAAGCTCCACAGTTACAGGCAGGTTTATAATTGCCTTGCGGTCGGGCGTGGGCTTCCAGACATCAAGCACCGCGTTGCAGACCTCTAAGGCGTACTCCGGCTCTGTTCCCGTAAAGGATTCGGGGGAATACTCGTAGCGGAAATTCGCTCCCGTTTCGGCGGCAATTTTATTGAAAAGCTCCGCGCCGTCGGTGGCAATTTTCTTAATCTCTTCCTTGGATTTTCTGAAAACCTGCTCGCGCTGGGCTAAAGAAGTGGAATTGTAAAGATGCACAACGGCGTTTTTACAGCCCTTTAAGGCTTCAAAGGTTTTGCGGATAATATGCTCGCGGCTCTGCGTCAACACCTGAACCGTAACATCGTCGGGAATCATATTATTGTCTATAAGGGTGCGCAAAAAGGTGTACTCGGTTTCGCTGGCGGCGGGAAAGCCGACCTCTATCTCCTTAAAGCCCACCTTAACCAAAAGCTTGAAAAATTCAAGCTTTTCGTCTAAGCTCATAGGAATAATAAGGGACTGGTTGCCGTCTCTAAGGTCAACCGAGCACCAGGTCGGCGCTTTTTCTATATATGTTTTATCCGCCCACTTCCTCGTCGGGTTTTTGACGGGGAAAAACTGGCGTGTGTATTTCTGTGTATTTTTCATTAATTTCTCTCCCTATTCAGCCTTTGCTATTACTTCGACCTCCGCAAGTGCGCCTTTGGGTAGGGATTTTACCGCCACGCAGCTGCGGGCGGGGGCAGAGGTTATATATCTGCCGTAGACCTCGTTAAAAACGGCAAAATCTGCAATATCTGTTAAAAAGCATGTGGTTTTTACCACATTTTGGAAGCTTGTTCCCGCGGCTTCAAGTACAGCGGAAAGGTTTTTCATAATCTGCTCTGTCTGCTCGGCAATATTTTCGCCTACAAGCTCGCCGCTTTCGGGGGACAGGGCTATCTGACCCGAGGTGTAAAGCATACCGCCGCAAAGAATTGCCTGCGAATAAGGACCTATTGCCTTGGGGGCTTTATCGGTAGAAATTTTATTAATCATTTTCACTTTCTCCTTTAATTCTCATATTACGGTTGAATAAGCTTTAAGCCTTCATCGGTCAAAGCTTTTTTAATCTGTTCAATATGCTCAAAGTTTCTGGTTTCGAGGGTAAGCCTTAAATAACAGCCGTTGACATGGGAACCCTCGTTTGAATGCTCGTGATGCACCGAGATAACATTGCCGCCCTGCTCTGCTACAATGCGGGAAACGGTCATAAGCTGACCCGGCTTGTCAACAAGCTCAATCATTAACTGACAATGTCTGCCCGACATTAAAAGTCCTCTTGTGATAACACGGGAAAGTATTGTTACATCGATATTACCGCCGGACAAGAGGCAAACGGTCTTTTTACCCTTAAGGTCAACCTTACCAAACATTGCCGCTGCTACGGCTACCGCGCCCGCACCCTCGGTTACAAGCTTGTGCTGTTCCATAAGAGCTAAAATCGCCGCGGAGATCTCATCATCTGTAACTGTTACGATTTCATCAA
>URGJ01000006.1 GCA_900547445.1 uncultured Oscillospiraceae bacterium
CGGTTACGATGCAAAATTTATCGTATATGATTCCTTTTGTCTCTGCTGTCTCTGCGAGTCCGATTCCGACAGCAGCGAAATGGGCGCGCGTCTGCTCGACCTCCTGAAAACGGGATACCTCCGAGGGGAAATAAACATTATCTGTTCCCTCCAGGATCATGCCGATCCTGCACTCCTTTAAAATAACCGGGATTTCCTCACAGCGCTTTTTCGGAATCGTCTGATGCATCAGGATTTCGCCGTCCCGGCGCAGATAGGTCCCGCAGCCGCACAGAAATCCGGAAAACGGAAGCTTTTTCAGCTCCCCGGGCAGCTCCGACCAGGTGCGGCCGGTATTAATAAACGTAAGATTTCCTTTTTCCGCTGTCTTTTTCAATGCATCGAGCGCGCTCTGCGGAATTTCTTTTGTAATCTCACTCAGTAACGTTCCATCAATATCAAAAAATAATGCTTTCACAAAAATTTCCTCCTCGTGTACTCTTTTCCTATCGGTCTGAAAAATTCGTGACTAAATTCGTGACCGTTGATTTCACACCCATTTTCCGGAATCTCTTTTTAAACGCAAAAAAACACCGAAACTCTTGATTTCCAAGAATTTCGGCGCCCCTGCCAAGTAGTCGAAGTGACAGGATTTGAACCTGCGGCCTCTGCGTCCCGAACGCAGCGCTCTACCAAACTGAGCCACACCTCGTATTATAAAATACACAGCTTTATAATTATATATTTATTTTGCTTAAATGTCAACATTTTTCTTCAAAATATTTTCATTTGTCCGACTCTATGCAAAACGGCTCATTAAAGCTTTTCAAAAAGCACTTTCGGAACTTCCTCTAAAGAAATATCAAGCGCGGCGGCAAGTTCGCCGAAGAGTAATTCTTCGGCGCGTTTTAAATACTTTTCATCAGTAAATCCAAGCTTTTTTATTTGCTTTGCTGCCTGCTTTTTAGAATATATTTTAATCACAAGCTCTAATAGCTCCTCGCAGCTGTGGCTTTCAAGCGCTGACTTGTAATCCTCCTCGCTCTGCCCGTCAAAAGCCTTTTTCCATAACTCGGGGACGATTTCAATAAGCTTTTGCGCGTCATATTTTGAAATAATTTTGCGTATAAAAATCTTATCGCTGCAGGCAGGCGCATATATAATATTATTATGCTGATATATAGGTCTTAAGGTATAATAAAGCCCTTTTAGGTTTTTGTTGAACGCCTTTTCCGAAATATCCTCAACAATGCATACCCCTGTTTGACCGTAAAAAACCTTATCTCCAATATTAAACATTTTTTGCCTCTCATTCTAATAATTCATATAAAAAAGTTGTTCCGACAACCGGACTTACGTTCGTCGGAACAACTCGTTGCATTATTATTTTAGCACATTTAAAAATTAAATGTAAGCAAAATTTTTATCTTTCCTCGCGGAAATATGAAAGTCCCAAATGCGCAGGAGGCTGATTTTCACGCCGTTTGCGGATACTTACCACTATCAGCACGATAATTGTCACTACATAAGGCAGCATTTGAATAAGCGGTATTGCCTGCATAGGAACGTTTATATAATTGAAAAGAATATAAAGTGCACCAAAAAGATACGAACCGAGAATTGCAAGAGAGGGTTTCCATGTTGCGAATATAACTATGGCAATCGCAAGCCAGCCGCGGTCGCCGAAGCCGTTGTTTGACCAGATTCCGTTACTGTAATCCATTACATAAAAAAGACCGCCCATACCTGCTATCATACCGCCAATACAGGTGGCAAAATATTTATATCTTGTAACATTGATTCCCGCAGCGTCTGCCGTGGCAGGGTTTTCTCCAACAGCGCGGAGATTCAGCCCGTGTTTTGTTTTTTTAAGAAATACAGAAGCCGCAACAGCAATTATTATAGCAAGATATACCATAAATCCGTACGAAAAAACCAGTTTCCCAATGTCCCCAAAGTCTTCCGCGAAAGGCAGTGTAGTTTTAAAGGCTCTTGCTATATCAACAAGCGCAAGATACGGAACATCACTTTTTATTATTTTAATCAGAGAACCGCCGAAAAAGTTGCCGCATCCTACTCCGAAGGTGGTAATTGCAAGACCCGTAACATTTTGATTGGCTCTTAAAGTTACGGTAAGGAAGCAATAAAGCAGCGATACCAAAAAAGCGCCCAAAAGACAGCAGAAAAGCGGAATGAGAACCGCAAGAATAGGAATAACTTCCTCAACGGAAGTTTGATACATAAATCCGCCGATTACGCCTGATATAGCTCCTATATACATAATGCCCGGTATGCCAAGATTGAGATTTCCCGACTTTTCGGTGAGTATCTCTCCTGTTGCACCGTAAAGCAAAGGCGTACCCTGCAAAATTGCGCGCTGGATAAAATTGATTACCGTTACCATTATTTTGCCTCCTTCCTGCGGTGACTAAAGTTAATCTTATAGTTTATGAAAAATTCACAACCGATTATAAAGAAAAGAATAATTCCCGTAAGTATATCGGAAAAGTCGCCGTTTAATCCGAATTTGGAGGTAACCTCGTCTGCTCCCCGACCGAGAAAGACAAGCAAAAAGGTTGTAAGTATCATCGTAATAGGGTTGAATTTTCCAAGCCATGATACCATTATTGCGGTAAAGCCTCTGCCACCGACAAGATTAGAATCGATGGAATGTGAGGATCCTCCGACAAGCAAAAGACCTGCGACTCCGCATATCGCGCCGGAAATAAGCATTGTACGGATTATTACCTTTTTAACGTTGATGCCTATATACCTCGCGGTATTTTCACTTTCACCGACTACCGATATTTCATAGCCATGCTTGCTGTATTTGAGATAAATGTACATTAAAACGGTAATAACTGCAACTACGATAATGTTAAGCAGATATTTAACGCCAAATATATCTGGCAGCCAGCCGTGCGCCAAAAGATCAGGACCGACAACATTAGAACCGCTTTTATCCGCAATCTTAAGGAAATACTCAACAAGCTGTATTGCGACATAGTTCATCATAAGTGTAAAGAGCGTTTCGTTGGTATTCCACTGTGCCTTAAATATTGCCGGTATTACACCCCACAGCATACCTGACAATATGGCGGCTACCGTCATAATTATCATAAGCTGCCAGTCAGCTACCCTGCCGCCCAATGAGAACATACACACGGCGGTCGCAAGACATCCGATAAGCACCTGACCTTCGGCGCCGATATTCCAGAAACGCATACGAAAGGCCGGAGTTACCGCAAGTGAAACGCAAAGCAGTATGGCTATATCATGAACGGTAACAAGCAGTCTTCCCCGTCCAAAAGCACCGTGTACTATAGTTTTGTATATTGACAGCGGATCATCACTGGTAAGCACCTTGGTAACTATACCGCAAACGATAAGGGCAATAACAATAGCGACGGCTCGCACGAGAATACGCGAGCTCAACGGAACGTTATCTCTTTTTGATATATAGGCGAGAGGTTCCCGACTATGTCTTTTTTCACTTGCCATTTCCATTACCTCCCGATTTTGTCATCAAAAGTCCAAGTTCTTCTTTAGTTGTGTTTCTGCCGTCGACAATACCGGTGACTCTGCCTGCATTGAGAACAATGATGCGGTCGCAAAGCTCGATAAGAACGTCTAAATCCTCACCGACAAATATAACGGCAACACCGTTTTTCTTTTGCTGATTAAGAAGCTTGTATATCATATAAGAGGAATTTATATCGAGACCTCTTACAGGGTATGCCGCCATAAGTACCGTCGGAGACGAGGCTATCTCACGCCCTACAAGCACCTTCTGAACATTTCCGCCGGACAGACGGCGGACCGGAGTGTTTGCATTCGGGGTGGCTATTTCCAAATCGTTTATAATATCCTCTGCAAGCTTTTTAGGCGAATTGCGGTTTAAAAAAATTGATTTACCCTTGCGATAACTTCTGAGCATCATATTATCTACGATATCCATATTTCCGACAAGCCCCATACCAAGCCTGTCCTCCGGCACAAATGAAAGACGAACGCCCAGTTCCCTTATCTGCAAAGGAGTTTTATCTCTAAGGTTTTCTTGATTCCCGTTTTTAGGATTATTATAAATTATCTCGCCGCCGCTTATGCGCTGAAGCCCTGCTATTGCCTCTAACAGCTCGCGCTGACCGCTGCCCGCAATTCCCGCTATTCCTAAAATTTCGCCGCTTTTTGCAGTAAACGAAATATCGTCAAGCACCTTTATGCCGTTTGGATCGTAAAGGTCAAGTCCCCTTATTAAAAGCCTGTCGTCGGAATTTTCGGGTTCAGCGCGTTCAATATTAAGCGATACCTTTTTCCCTACCATCATTTCGGTAAGCTGAGCCTCGTTTGTTTCTTTGGTGATTACTGTATCTATGTATTCGCCTCGGCGGAGTATGGCAACCCTGTCAGATACCGAAAGAACCTCGTGCATTTTATGAGTTATTATTATTATAGATTTTCCATCGTCACGCATTCGTCTTAAGACTGCGAAAAGCTTTTCCGTTTCCTGCGGAGTAAGTACGGCAGTCGGCTCATCTAAAATCAGTATATCCGCGCCCCTGTAAAGTACCTTTATTATTTCAACCGTCTGCTTTTCAGATACAGACATACGGTATATTTTCTTTTTGGGGTCGATTTCAAAACCGTATTTTTCCGAAATCTCGGCAACACGTTTTGCCGCCTCCTTAATATTAAATCGCTTTTCTCCGTCAATACCCAAAACGATATTTTCGGTAGCGTCAAAAACATCCACCAGCTTAAAATGCTGATGAATCATACCGATTTTTAAATCAAAAGCGTCTCTCGGCGAGTTTATTGCAACCTGCTTGCCGTTTACGAAAATTTCGCCCTCGTCAGGATGGTAGATACCTGCTATCATATTCATAAGCGTTGTCTTACCCGATCCGTTTTCACCGAGAACGGCGAGAATTTCGCCCTTTTTTACTGTTAAATTTATATTTTTATTTGCAACAACCTTGCTGAATCGTTTTGTTACATTTCTTATCTCGAGCGCGTTCACAAGCACCCTCCCTGAATGTTAATAAAATCAAAATACACAAGGGGAATTATAATTCCCCTTGTGTCTAATAAATTACAGCGAAAAAATATTATTATACCTTCTCGTTAAGGTTCGTTACGCCGTCGATTATCATATCAAAGTAAGGAGCCGAGCGGAAATCCTTGGCATTTGATTCGTCAAAATATCCGTCGTGAATAACATTGGTCTCTCCCTTGAAATCACCGTCGACATCAGCAAGATACTCGTCAAGCTTTTTGCCGTCCTTTGTAAACTTAGAGGTGTCAAATACGTGGAGAGTTCCTGCCTTGAAGCCGTCGATAGCTTCCTTAATCTTAGCTTCGGTGCCTTCTGCCGCAACATCCGCATTAATTCCGGTAAGAACAACCGAGTTGGTAGCAATGTCGCCGCACCAGTCAGCGTCGATAGCCTTGCCGCTTACAACCGATTCAATGATATACTGGAAGTAAGGAGCCCAGTTAATAGCTGAAGAAACTATAAAGGTGTTCTTTCCTGCAGAATATGTGCTTCCGTTATAGGAAACATTGGGAACTCCCGCAAGCTCGCAAGCGGTAGGAGCGCCGAGAGAGTCAGCATGCTGGCTTATAAGAACGCACTTGTCTTTTTCAATAAGCGCGGTAGCAGCTTCCTGCTCTTTAGCCTGATCATACCAAGAACCGGTGTAGCGAACCTTCATTGTTGCAGACTCGCAAACAGAGCGTGCGCCAAGGAAGAAAGAAGTCATACCGGAGATAACCTCAGCATAGGTGTAAGCGCCTACATAACCGATAATGGCCTCTTCAGCCTTTATCTTGCCGTCTTTAATCATTTCGTTAAGCTTCATACCGGCGGCAATACCCGCAAGATACCTACCCTCGTAAATAGAAGCAAAGGCGTTATGGAAGTTTGCGATACCCGCTCTTTTAGCGGAGGTTCCTGTCGCATGGCAGAACTGAACGTCCGGGAACTCAGCAGCCGCCTGCTTTAAGAAAGACTCATGACCGAATGAATCAGCGAATACAATTTTGCAACCCTTGTTTTTAGCGAGGTCAACCGCTGTGTTATAGCAGTTGTTATCTTCGCCGATGCCGGTAACGATAACCACCTGATCGTCCTTAAGTCCCATACCCTTCTGAACGGACTTGAGAGCCTGAATGAAGTTGTTGTCATAGGTGGAATTTTCGTCGTGAAGACAAATCATACCGATTTTGAAATCATCAGGTACAGTAACCTCTGACTTAACGTCAAGACGCGGAAGTATGTCCTCGGTCACACCCTTTTTCGCGTTGGTGCTGCCTGAGCCTGTGTCCTTGCTGCCGCAGCCTGCAAATGCGAATAACATTGCGAGACATAGAAGCATTGCTGTAATTTTCTTCATTTTTTCTTCCTCCAAAAAAATTTATGATAAGCGGATTTGCCGCATATATCCTTTATTGCTTGCGGAAAACGATTTTTCCGTTCTCCATACTGTCAATAATCGCGAGGGATTCAACCCTTATTCCGTCGGCACGAAGCTCGTCCCCTCCATGCTGAAAGCCCTTTTCTATGGCACAAACCGCGCCCGCAGCAGAAGCGCCGGACTGAGCGATAATATCAAGAAGTCCTTTAAGCGCTTTGCCGTTTGCAAGGAAATCGTCAACAATAAGAATGTTGTCTTCCGAGCTTAGATAATCACTTTCCACAACAACGGTATAGTCGGTGCCATGGGTATATGAATGAACTACAGCTTTGTAAACTCCGCCCGAAACATTGCTTGTCTTATGCTTTTTTGCGAAAACAACGGGAATATGCATCGCCGCTCCCGCAGCGACGGCTATCGGAATACCTGAAGTTTCAATAGTAAGGATTTTGGTGATCCTTTCTTCGCCGAAAAGTCTTGATATTTCTTTTCCCATTTCCATAATAAAGTCAACATCTATCTGATGATTGAGAAACGAGCCGACCTTTAAAATGTTGCCGGGCAGCACTTTTCCCTCTTTAAGTATCTTTTCCTCCAAAGCCAACATCTATTACTGTTCTCCTTTATCGGGTGACAAAAACCTAAAAAAGGCAGACCTAAAATACTTTTAAGTCTGCCAATACCGAGCCTGAACCAATAGTCGCAACTTAGTGGCGTGCGGTAGAAACGTTTGGGCCGTACCTCCAAACCTATACTGGCAGATATTTAATAATCATATTGTATATTGCTATCGTATCATATTACCAAGCTAAAGTCAATAAATTAGAATTTGTTTTTAGAAATTTGTTCATATTTACAATTTAGCTTTTTCTCGTCTACACAAATTGTCGAAAAATGACAATTATCGTTATTTTTCTGATATGCAGTCAGCAACGTATATTCCCATTGCTCCGGACTGAGAAAGTCCACGGCAGATTCCGCTGCCATCGCCTATAATGTAAACTCCGTCAATAAGTTCAAACCTATCGTTCATAAATACGGGGCGTATTGAGTAATATTTGCTCTCGCATCCATAAAGCAGAGTATCGTCGTTGGCGGTTCCCGGCGCTACGCGGTCAAGGGCATAAATGGTTTCGATAATATTGGTTAATATTCTGTGCGGAAGCACAAGCGAAATATCGCCCGCCGTAGCCTTCAAGGTCGGCACAACGGTATTCTGACCGAGTCTGTGGTCGTTTGTTCTTCTGCCGCGCACCAAATCTCCGAATCGCTGAACAAGCACATTGCCCTTGCCTATCATATTAGCGAGGCGGGAAATGCTCTCGGCGTACTCGGTAGGCTGATTAAAGGGTTCTGTAAAGCGTATGCTTGAAAGAATTGCAAAGTTGCAGTTGTCGGTCTTTTTATCGGGATCGGCAAAGGAGTGACCGTTAGCGGTTATAATGCCGTGGTTGTTCTCGGCAGAGACAAGTCCGCCCTTATTAAAGCAGAACATACGGCAGCGGTCCTCAAAGGTTTTGGTTTTGTAAAGAATTTTCGGCTCATAAATTTGGTCGGAAAACTCGCTCCAAATTATATCCTTCATCTCAACCCTTACGCCGATATCAACATGGTTTGAGCGCATACGCACTTGGAAGTCACGGCAAAAATCCGCTACAAAATTTGCTCCGCCGCGTCCTGTGGCGATAATAATCTTCTCCGCCTCTATCGTTTCTCCGTTCGTATAGTAAAGCTTATAGCCACCGTCGGTCTTCTCTACCCTCTCGCAGTCATAGAATGCAAGCATATCCGTGCCGTCCTCAGCCAGTGCGCGGATAAGATTCTGCATTGTAAGATAGTTTTTATCCGTACCTAAGTGCTTTACATTCATATCAAGCAGTCGCAGATTGTTTTGAAGGCATTTAAGCTTTAACGACTCGTTTGATTTATAAACCTTAGGCTCGCCCGAGGTGCAATAGGTATTTAAAATCTTATCAACCTCGTTTATATATTTATTGGCGGTATCGTCTCCCAATTCTTCGCCCAAAGTTCCTCCGTAGGCGGTGCCGAGGTTGAATTTGCCGTCAGAAAATGCGCCCGCTCCCGCATAGCCGCTGGTTATCGAGCAATGCTTGCAATGTACGCAGGTATTATTCTTTCCCGCGGGGCAATGCCTGTTTTCAAGTGTGTTTCCGCGCTCGGTAATTACAATTTTAACTTCGGGCAGATTCCTGTGCAGGCGGTAAGCCGCCATAAGACCGCCTATCCCTCCGCCTATTATAGCAACATCATATTTTTTCGGGGACATTTCATATCATCCTTTAAAAATTTTTACAGCGCAAGAAATTGGGCTGCGCTTTTCTTTCCGAAAGCACAGCCCCTACTGCGTTCATATTTTAAACTATAAAACCTGTTTTGTCAACTGTTAATTTATGCTTTCACCGTTAGCAACCTTTTGCGCCAGCCTTAAAATTTTGTTAAGCGCCGAAGAATTGATTTTACCCATATCAATACCGTCTATGCTGTACTGATATTTAGTTTCGCTCGCTTTTTTGAACTCGACGGCAGTCTTTTCGCGCGAGGTGTCGGAATATGTGAAAACAATAGAAATATTCGGCTCGCCGCTGAGCTTATCCACGGTAAAATCAGTACATGAAAGGGAAATGCATTCCTGATAGAAATTCTGGAAATTCTCGGCTACGAGCTTCTTCCCCTCATAGGTTATAACATATGTCTCCTCAGCATCCTCACTGTCATCGTACACAATATCAAAGCTGTAGGTTTTATCGGGTGTTTTAAGGGTAAAATTCGACAGCTCGTTTATCGACTGCAGGCAGACCCAGGAGGCGTAATAATCGTTCACCTTATAATCTATAAAGGAAAGGCTTGACTCCGAAACCTTTTTTATAAGCTTTGCCCCGTTATACCATACCGCATAACCCCCGTCTTCCTGTTGCTTAAACAAATAGGTCTCGGTAAAAGAGCCGATTTTTATTGACGCGGTAAGGTCGGGATTATCAAGTCCCAGCCTCTTTCGCGCGGAGGCAGAGGTATCAAAGGAATATGCTCCCGAAACCGAAACTCCGCTTTTAAACAAATCAAATATGCCGTCGACATTTTCAGCAATTCGCCTTGTGGGGGAAATAGTCATATACGCCGCGTATGTGGAAAGGTTTTCATCGGTGTTAGGCGCTAAAACCACCTTTTCGGGGAAATTTTTGCCTGTAAGCGTTATTGTATCAAATGAAGCGAGAGCGCCGTCGTCGTCGGTGTAATTTTTCATTGCATCGGTAACCGTAATACCCGGAACAGCACTTGTCTCCGCAAAGCTTAGAGCGTCAAAAGTGAAATTACTTTTAATATCGCTTTCTGTTATATAAATTTTATCGTCGGTTGAAAGCTTAACGTATGTTCCCGTGTTATCGGGAGACTCGCTTCCCACAAGTATGGAAAACTCTGTTTCGTCGTTCTTTACCACATCCGCTCTTACCGTCGGGTTTTTAAGACCGCACTCCTCGGCGGATTTTGACGTAATCTCCCTTACAGCCTCAAGCGAAGCGGCATAGCCTGCGATACTTCCGACAGAAGAGGTGCTGATAACCTCTTTATCATATCCGTCAAGATACCAGTTTACGGTAGGCTCGTTGCTTGAAACGTCAGACGAAGCGGATGAATCCGAGGCCTCGGTTTCCTCAACCGAATACAGCTTAAAGGTGCCGTTTTCGTTTGTAACGGTGACAGACTTAAAATCGTCGGAGTCCAAGTCGAGCACTTTTATTGTCTCAATAGAGGGGGAGGAGGATTCCTCCTCGCGTTCCGGAATAAGCTTTATAACTGCGACGGTACCGCCCGCAAGCACTGCCACGGCAAGAACGGCGGCTATAACGGTAGGCAAAAGCTTTTTCTTTTTTACCGCGTTTTTTTTATGCTCGGCAGGGTCGGAAAAAACAGTTGAGACCTCCTCTTCAGACGTAAGCGTCGGCTGAGCGGTTTCCTGCTCCTTGTTATCCTTTTCGGGAAAATTACTCATTACGCATTCTTTCTCCTAATAAAGATGTATATTCCTAAAGCAATACAGGCAATCGGAAGTATGAACATAAACAAAATCCTGATTATTCCCGCCGACGAATCGGTTACGGAATCCGAATAGCTTTCGTTCGTGATAGTCTTTGAGATAAAGGAAATACCTGTGTTCTCCGCTCCGACTGCACGCTCCGCGGCGGCAAGGGTTATATTCTTGTTTGCAACAGAGGGCTGCTCGTTATATTCCGACTGAATGAACTCTATACTGCTGAAGGCTAAAACATAGCTTGAAATCTCATTATTGTCGTCATCATAGTCGGACATCTCCGCCTGAATTACAGAGGAATAGCTCTGCTTTGTATAATCGTCTGCGCCCGTCCAGCTTGCCGCCGTTCCCACAGGTGCCGCTACGACGGATTCGGGGGTGCTCATAAGCGAGGTTACGGTAATATTGCCCTCGGATTCAAAAGCGGCGGTAATCGGCACGTTATAACCCGTAATGCAGAGATTCATACCGCTTGTAATGTCGTTATCGCTGCTTGTGGGATAGGTTCCCATAGTCATTGGGTCGTCGGGCATATAATTCTGGGAATTTGTTTCAAAGAGTATTCCCTCTCCCACAGCGATTCCCCATTGCTCAAGAAAATCGTAAAGGTTGGTAAGATACGGGGCTGAAGCGTCAGCAAAGAAAATAAGTCCCTTCCCGAGCTTGCCGTCGTTTTCAAGGAATTCGGAGAGCGCGTCAAGCTCCGCACCTAAAAAGTCGGCGGTAGGAGCCGTGATAATAACCGCGTCGTATTCGTCGGAAATACTGCCTATCATACTGTCTGAAATTACGGTAATTTCATAATTGTTTTCCTTTAAAAGGGTTTGATAGTCGGATGTATAATCATTTTTGGAATGACCTGTTATGAGCGCCGCCTTTTTGGTCTTATTGCTTGTGACATAAGCAATCGCACTCGTAACCGCTGTCTCAACATTATTGCCGCCGACCGTGCTTGTGGTATAGCCGTAAGCGGCGTAGGTGCTGTCCTCTGAAAGATTGTAAACATCACTGAAGCCAACAATCTTATAGCGTTCGCTGCCGTTCTTGGTGCAGGAAACTATTATATCACCGTAACTCAGTTTTTCGTTAGAATATTTTGAGGAAATTTCGGTAAACTTAGAGTCTTGAGTATCTATATATCGAAGGCTTATTTTATCGTTATACGCCGGATATTTATCGAGCAGCTTGATTGTCTGTTTATAATAATCCGTCGCGTCAGAGGTTACGCCGTAAAGATTCTGCGCATAATAACTCATATATCCTCCCTCATAATCCTCGGGAGTGGCACAGACGGTTATCTGAACCTCGGCATCAAGATTTTTAAGGTAATCAATATTTTCCTCGCTCATAGAGTTTTCCTTCTCGGCGCTCATATCAAATTCCAATACAAAACGCTTTGAAAGCGCGCCTACAAGCACGTTAAGGATTATAATTCCCGCCAGTACAGCCGCGGTTATCGCGACAGAGAAGCCGCCCTTACGTAAAAGCGCCTGATTTTTAAGCTTTTGGGGCTTTTTTTGCTTTGCTTTTTTCGGCTTTTTCTCTTTCTTTACCTTTTTGTCCGTTTCGGGAGCGGTATCTGCGGACTCGTTTACAGCCGCGGTTACATTCTCCTCTGTTTCTGGTGTCAAATTCTTATTCTCGTCCATTTCGCTTTCCCTCCTTATGCCCATCTTCTCTTGTCAAGCGAACGCACGCACAGGAAGAGGAAGGCGGCGCTGATGCTTAAGAAATAAACCACATCGAATACCGAAAATACATTTTCGCCGAAATTTTCAAACGCGGTGATAAAGGCGGCTTTTTCAATAATATTTGCAAGCCATGTTACATTTATCATACTCGCAAAGCTTGACATATAAAGCACAAGTATATTGATTACTAAGGTTAAGATCGCCGAAATTACCGAACTTTCGGTAAGGGATGATATAAACATACCGATGGCGATAAGCGCGCTGCCCAAAAGCAGCATACCGAACAGAGCGTAGATATAGGACATTATGTTTACGCTTACATAGGAAGCCACAATTATTTCAAAAATAACCGTCGGCGCAAATCCGATTGCGAAAAGTGCAAGCGCCGCGAAAAACTTACCCAGTACAATTGAGGTAAGGCTTACGGGAGCGGTCAGCAATGCCTGATCGACCTTCTGCCGCCTGTCCTCGCTCATAAGACGCATTGTAACTACAGGCATTGTGAAGACTATTACTGTTGACATAGCAACTATAACGGTCGCTGTATCAGGACTGCCGTAGCTGTAAATCATTGAAAAATACAGTCCTAAAAAGAAATAAAACACCGCCAAAACGATAAAACCTATCGGCGTGGAAAAATACGACCGAAACTCTCTTTTAAATACCGCACGCATTATTTATCCTCCTTAGTATCGTTTTCTGACTTGACGGTAACCGTGTCGTCTTCCGAAATTTCGATATTAATCTGCTCTTCCTGAGCGTTTTCCTCGGGCAATTCCTCAATTCCCAAAAGTCGCTTTGCCTCGTCGTTGTCGGCGGCTTCGGTAAGACGCAG
Source organism: uncultured Oscillospiraceae bacterium (assembly GCA_900547445.1). Taxonomy (GTDB): domain Bacteria; phylum Bacillota; class Clostridia; order Oscillospirales; family Acutalibacteraceae; genus UBA737. Next base: position 12,970 of record URGJ01000006.1, read on the forward strand.
GAATATCTGTTCCAAGGATACCTTGTTGCTTGTAAGGGATAAAAGGGTTCTTCCCCTTGCGGCAACACGCTTAAAGACCTCGCCGCGAATATCCTCCCCCGTCTCGGGCTCAATAAGAAAGTCAAAGGAATTTTCTTCCTTTCGACCCAAAGAGGTAACGGATTTTACACCCTTGACGGTTTTAAGCGCGTCAAGCATATCCTGCTCCGCGCATACAATTCTCGCGACAAGCGAGTGGTCGCTTGAAAGCTTATTTGATAGATTTTCAGGTGTATCGTCGGCAATAATCTGACCTTTGTTGATAATGATTACCCTCTTGCAAACCGCCTGAATTTCCGAAAGTATATGGGAGGAAAGAATTATAGTATGATTTTTGCCCAGCCTTGCTATAAGGTTGCGTATCTCAATAATCTGCTTCGGGTCAAGACCTACCGTCGGCTCGTCCAAAATAAGTACGTCGGGATTTCCGATAAGCGCCTGCGCGAAGCCGACCCTTTGCCTGTAGCCCTTTGAGAGATTCTTTATAAGACGGTTTTGGACGTTGTCTATTTTAACCAGCCTTAAAATCTCGTCAATATGCGGCTTTTTCGGAAATTTCACCTTTTTAAGGTCGTAAATGAAGTTTAGATATTCTCTGACCTTCATATCGACATAAAGCGGCGGAATTTCAGGCAGATAGCCTATACGGCGTTTCGCGTCCTCGGGATACTCCGTAATATCATATCCGTCGATAACTACCTTGCCCTGGGTAAGGGAAAGATAGCCCGTAAGTATGTTCATAATCGTGGATTTGCCGGCGCCGTTGGGTCCTAAAAACCCAATAACCTCACCCTTTTCAATGTTAAAGCTTACATCTTTAACCGCGAGATGAGTACCGTACCGTTTGCTGAGTCCGGTGACTTCAATCATTTGTATTCCTCCAAGAAAAATTTTTCACTGTCTGCCGAGACATAAAGCAGTCAAAAGCGTACTGCATTTGCTTCTTTCCAGCCTATAATATCAGACAAATTTCCGAAAAAATTAAACAAACTGTGAATATTTCTATTATAGCGTACAAAATACTCCATATCAAGTATGAAATTTCAAATATTTATAGCTACTGCTATTATGATAAGCTCCGATTAGTTGACAAAAAAAGAGTTATATATTATAATATGTTATTTGGAAGATAAAAAAAGAGGTAGAAAAATGGCTAAGATAGAAAATTTAAGAAACGTTGCTATAATCGCACACGTTGACCACGGCAAGACAACCCTTGTAGACCAGCTTTTAAAGCAGAGCGGTACATTCCGTGCCAACGAGACCGTAAACGAGCGCGTAATGGATTCCAACGACCTTGAGAGGGAGCGCGGAATCACCATTCTTTCAAAGAATACAAGCGTTATGTATAACGGTATAAAGATTAATATCGTAGACACCCCCGGTCACGCCGATTTCGGCGGCGAGGTTGAGCGGATTCTGCAGATGGTAGACGGCGTTCTTCTGCTTGTGGACGCGTTCGAGGGCTGTATGCCCCAGACGAGGTTTGTGCTTAAAAAGGCGCTGGCGCTGGGTAAAAAGGCGGTTGTTGTGGTGAATAAAATCGACCGTCCCATGGCGCGCCCCCACGAGGTTGTGGACGAGGTGTTAGACCTCTTTATAGAATTAGGCGCGGACGAGGAGCAGATTGAGTTTCCCGTCATCTTCGCCTCGGGCAGGGACGGCTACGCCACCTATTCCCCCGAAACTCCGGGCACCGATATGAAGCCCCTGTTTGACGAGATTGTAAAGGAGATAGCTCCGCCCGAGGGCGACCCCGACGGCCCTACACAAATTCTTTTCTCAAACATTGAATATGACGATTATTTGGGCAGAATCGGCGTAGGCAGGGTTATAAGAGGTACTGTTAAGGTCGGTCAAACCGTGGCGCTCTGCCACAAGGACGGCACGACCTCTAATGTTAAAATTGCAAAGCTCTTTATGTACAGAGGGCTTAAGCGTGTTGAGGAGGAAAGCGCCTCTGTAGGCGATATTATTCAGGTTGCGGGCATTTCGGAGCTTGAAATAGGCGAAACCGCCTGTGCGCCCGACTGCATTGAACCGCTCCCCTTTGTAAAGATAGACGAGCCGACCCTTGCTATGAATTTTATGGTAAACAATTCCCCCTTTGCGGGCAAGGACGGCAAGTTTGTAACCTCCCGCAATCTCCGCGACCGCCTGTTTAAGGAGGTTATGACCAACGTAAGCCTCAGGGTTGAGGAAACCGACTCCGCCGATACCTTTAAGGTTTCAGGCAGAGGGGAACTGCACCTTTCTATTCTTATTGAGACAATGCGCCGTCAGGGCTATGAATTTCAGGTTTCGCCCCCCGAGGTCATCTACAAGCAGGGTGAAAACGGCGAGAAATTAGAGCCTATCGAGCTTTTGATGATAGAAGTACCCGAAGAATATGTCGGCTCTGTTATGGAGAGACTCGGCACCCGCAAGGCGGAGATTAAAAATATGGGTACCCGCGAGGGCGGTGTTTCCCACCTTGAATTCTTAATACCCACCCGCGGACTTTTGGGCTACCGCTCACAGTTCCTTACAGACACCAACGGCAACGGCATTATGAACCATGTTTTTGACAGCTATCAGCCCTATAAGGGGGACATTGAACAGCGTTCCACAGGCTCGATTATCGCCCACGAAACGGGGGAGGCGACGGGCTACGGACTCTTTAACACCCAAAGCCGCGGCAGACTCTTTATAGGCGCGGGAACACCCGTTTACGAGGGTATGATTGTAGGGGAAAATCCGAAGAATGAGGATATTGTCTGCAATGTCTGCAAGAAAAAGCAGATGACCAATACCCGTGCCGCAGGCTCGGACGACGCGTTAAGGCTTGTACCCCCCACAAGACTTTCCCTTGAGCAGTCGCTGGAATTTATAAAAGAGGACGAGCTTGTTGAGGTTACGCCCCACAACATCAGGCTTCGCAAGCGTATTCTTAACAAAGAAGAGCGTATGAAGGCGGAGTCGAGAAAAAAATAATGAACTATATTATTCTCGATTTGGAATGGGACAGCGCCTATTCTACACAGCATAAGAAGTTTATAAATCAGATTTTGCAGATAGGCGCGGTAAAGCTGGACGGCAATTTTAATATTGTCGATACCTTTGAAGAAACGGTCAAATCCGATATTTCCAAAAGGGTTACGGGCAGATTTTCAAGGCTTACCGGTATAACCGCCGAAAAGATGCTGGCGGGGGTTCCCTTTGATACAGCGGTCGACAGCTATAACGCCTGGGCGGGTCAGAACACCGTCACTATGACCTGGAGCGATTCCGACCTTTATACAATAAAGGAAAACGAGGAATGTCTGCTCGGGGGCAGGAAATTTGCGATTGAAAAGTACCTTGATTTGCAGAAGTTTGTTCAGGGCGAGCTTAAACGCGGCGGCTATGAGGACAAAAATCAGATTTCCTTAGGTGCGGCGGCGGAGCTTTTAGGTATTAAGACCGACAGCTTTGAGCTTCATACTGCCAAGGACGACAGTCTTTTAAGCGTGGCATTGCTTCAAAAGTGCTACAATGAGGAACGCTTTTCGGCGCTGATACGGGATACCGCCGACCCCGAGTTTTATAAAAGACTGCGCTTTAAGCCCTTTAATATTTCGGATATAAACGACGAGCGGATTAACAGGAGCGATCTGCGCTTTTGCTGTGACAAATGCGGTGAAAAGGCAAAGCGCATTACAAAATGGCGCTACCGCAACCGCTGGTTTACGGCGAAATTTGAATGTAAAAACTGCGGCAGGCGCTTTTGCGGCAGGGTTTCCTTTAAAAAGACCTATGATGATTTAATTGTCCGCAAAAGAATAACCGAATTAAAGCCTAAGACGGAGAAAAGCCAAGATGAAATGCAGTCTGTGCCCGAGACGGTGTAACGCCGAGCGCACTAATGATGAAAATTTAAACGGTTTTTGCAAAATGCCTTTGTTACCTAAAGTAGCAAGGGCTGCTTTGCATTTTTGAGAGGAGCCCTGTATAAGCGGCAAGAACGGCTCGGGTACGGTCTTTTTCAGCGGCTGTACGCTTGACTGCGTATTCTGCCAGAATTACGATATATCCCATGGCGGCTTCGGAAAAATTATAACCTACCAAAGGTTAGCGGATATTTTTAAGGAATTAGAGGAAAAGGGCGCGCACAACATAAACCTTGTGACCCCGACCCACTTTGTCCCCGCCATAATCCGCGCGCTTGACATTTATAAGCCTAAAATCCCTGTTGTTTACAATTCGGGCGGGTATGACTCGTCGGAGGAAATAAAGGCGCTTAAGGGTTATATCGATATTTTCCTTATGGACTTAAAGTATCTTTCGGGCGAGCGTGCCGCGCTTTATTCCGGCGCACCCGATTACCCCGAATACGCCACGGCGGCGATAAGAGAATGTTACAAAACACAGCCCGTCTGCGATTTTCGGGACGGGATTATGCAAAAAGGGCTTGTTGTAAGGCATCTTTTGCTCCCGCAGGGCACAAATGAGGCGATAAAGGTTTTTGACTGGGTAAGAAATAACATTCCTAACGCCTATTTCAGTATAATGAGCCAGTATACCCCCTGCGGCAGGGCGGAAAATATGCCAATAATTAACCGCGGCGTGACAAAGCGGGAGTACGAAAAGGTATTAATCCATATTTGTGACAGCGGCTTTGAAAATGTATATATTCAAGAGCGCGAAAGCTCCGATAAAAAATATATCCCGACCTTTGATTTGGAGGGAGTGCAGTAAAAAACCTCCCTTGCGGGAGGTTTTTGAGGTTTTATCAGCTTATCGGCTCGAAATCCGCCGCGCCGTGCTTGCATAGCGGGCATACAAAATCCTCGGGCAGGGTGTCGCCCTCGTAAACGTAGCCGCATATCTTGCAGACAAAGCCTTTTTTGCCCTCGGTCTCGGGCTTGGGCTTAACATTCTTCTGATAATAGGTGTAGGTCATCGTCTCGGCGTCGGAGATGACCCGCGCCTCGGTCACACTGCATATAAACATACCGTGGGTGTCAAGGTCAATATACTGCTCGACCTTAAGGGACATAAAGGAGTTAATATATCTTCTGAGGAAGATAAGCCCGTTGTCGCTTCTAAGCACATCCTCGCCCGTAAACTTGTCGGTGTTTCTTCCGCTTTTAAAGCCGAAATTCTCGAACACGCTGAACGGCGCGTCAACCGACAGACAGTTAATGTTCATAACCCCCGTCTGCTTTATTACGTGGTGGGAGTAATTCTGCTTATTAATAGTGACCGCTATGCGGTTCGGGGTGTTTGTTACCTGCGTAACGGTGTTTACAATGAGTCCGTTATCCTTTTTACCGTCGTTCGAGGTGACGACATAAAGCCCGTAGCCGATATTAAACAGGGCGGTAAGGTCATTTTTATCGGCAGTCTCGCCGTCCTGCGCCATATATTCGCGGCAAAGCTCCTGCGCGAGAGCTTCAAGCTGTTCTCCGCTTTCATCGCTAAGCGCCGAGTGAAGTGTAACCGTAGGCTCCGCAAGGGTAAGCTTTTTTGAGTCGGCAAGCATATTTTTCATAACCTTTGCCGCTTGAGGCGCCCAGGAGCCGTTTTCTATAAACGCAACGGTGCGGTTCTGATAACCGCGTTCGGTCAGATGCTCAATAAATTCTCTCATAAAGGGGAAAATCCCCGCGTTGTAGGTTGTGGTTGCAAGAACCAGCTTGCTATATCTAAAAGCGTTTTCCACCGCTTTGCTCATATCACAGCGCGCAAGGTCATGTACAACAACTTCGGGGCAACCTTTAGCTTTAAGGAGTGAAGCAAGCTTGTCCATCGCCTTTGCAGTATGGCCGTAAACAGAGGTATACGCAATAACGATTCCGTCGCTTTCGGGCGTATATGACGACCAGGTATTGTAAAGGTTTATATAATAACCTAAATTTTCGCTAAGCACAGGTCCGTGCAGAGGGGCGATAACCGAAATATCAAGTCCCGCTGCCTTTTTAAGCAGCGCCTGAACCTGAGCGCCGTATTTGCCGACTATACCTATATAATAGCGGCGCGCCTCGTCTGCCCAGTCCTCCTTTACGTCGTTTGCTCCGAATTTTCCGAAGCCGTCCGCCGAGAAAAGCACCTTGTCCGTGCTGTCATAGGTGACCATAACCTCGGGCCAATGCACCATAGGCGCGGTCACAAAGGTAAGGGTGTGCTTGCCGAGGGTCAGGGTGTCCCCCTCGCCGACAACTATTCTGTTATCGGCAAAATCCGTGCCGAAGAACTGCTTCATCATATTGAAAGCCTTAGCGGTAGCTACAACCGTCGTATCGGGATTAAGCTTCATAAAGTTTAAAATGTTCGCCGAGTGGTCGGGCTCCATATGTTGAATTATAAGGTAGCTGACCTTTCTTCCGGACAAAACGGTTTCAATATTATCCAGCCACTCGTGTGTAAAGCGCGCGTCTACCGTGTCCATAATCGCGATTTTCTCGTCGATTATAGCGTAGGAATTGTACGCCATACCGTTTTTTACCCTATACTGCCCCTCGAACAAATCAACGTCATGGTCATTAACACCCACATAACGTATATCATCTGTAATCCTCATTATAATAACTCCTCTCTGCGCCGCCGAATGACGGCTAAAAGACATAACAACATTATATTACATATCTCGTTATATTACCAGTCAAAAATTTTAAGTTTTAAAAAATTTAACTTTTTAAAGCGAATTCGGTCCTTTTTTAAGGTGTTTCTTATTATTCGGTAAATTATTCCTTAAAAAAAATTACAAAAAGGGTTGCAATTTTGTAACCTTTTTGTTATAATGTTGGTTGTAATAATTACAAAATGTAACTTTTAGAGGAAGTGACCGTTATCCTTAATGCTTTTTTTAATAAAGAAATCCTGACGGAAAAGCTGTCCCGTTACAATATATTTAAACGCGTTTTTGATTTCATAAAAAATAACCGCCTTATTCTTAGAGCAAGCTCTATTTGCTTAGTGGGCATGCTGGCTTTAGGTGTAAGCATTGTGTCGGTAGGTATAACTTTAGGTTTTAAGGTCAATTATGCGGGCTCGGTTATAGCAACGGTGAGAAATGCCGGCGTCTTTGAAGACGCTAAAAGTATTGCAGTCGCTAATATTGAAAGCAAGGACGCCGTCAGAGCGATTGAAACCCCCAGCTTTAAAATGACCTTGACTGTATCGGACAAGCTTGACAATGCCGTAGCGCTTGCAGACGCGATTATTGAAAACACAAACGATATAGTCAAGGCTTCCGCACTTATCGTAAACGGCAAACGCGTAGCATGCGGCGAGGCATATAAACTTCGTGAATATCTTGAATACAGCCGCACCAGATTTGAACCCGACGGCTCGGAATGTAAATCTGAGTTTACCGACGATGTTCAGCTCCGAAACGGCTACTACCTGAAGTCCGAAATTTCGGACAGCGAAGAGCTAAAGGCGGCAGCCCAAAATATCGGGGTAAGGACTGTTTCGGTCATTACAACCGAAACCGAGATCGCCTTTTCGAAAAAAACGGTTAAGACTGCGAAACAATATATAGGATATTCAAAGATTACTACCGTAGGACAAAACGGAATAAACCGCAAAACCGAAAGCGTTGAAATGATAAACGGCAATGAAATTTCACGCACGGAACTTTCAAACGAGGTTATAAAGGAACCCGTGACCCAGATTACGACCGTGGGCACGGCAAAAACTACCGCGAGCGCGGCTCAGCGCTCAGCGGAACGCAGTGCGGGCTTTATCTGCCCCCTTAAAAGAGGAAGCTTTACCGTAAGCGCCTACTACGGCGACGGCAGGGGGCACAAGGGTATGGATCTTGCCGCCGACAAGGGTACTCCTATTTATGCCGTATCAGGAGGTACTGTCACCTATTCGGGCTATGACGGTAATTACGGCTACAGTGTTGTTATCGACCACGGAAACGGACTTAAAACGAGATACGCCCACGCGAGCGCACTTTGCGTGAGCAAAGGAAAGAAAGTATTACAGGGCGAGGTTATTGCCTATGTCGGAAGCACAGGCTATTCAACGGGAAATCACCTTCATTTTGAAGTGATGGTTAACGGCACGCGCGTTAATCCGATTTCTTATATAGGTCTTGATTAATCGAAAGTATTTAATTGAATTGGGAGGGGCTTTTGCTCCTCCCAAAATTTTTAATATAGAAAAACCCTCGGTTTTACTGAGGGTCTTTAATAATGATAAAACGAAAATTATCGGGCAGATATTAATAGGCCTTGCCCCAGTAAAGCATATGCTTTGCCTTTTTCCCGCAGCAGACGCACTTACCGTCCAGCTCCTCCTGTTCAAAGGGTATACAACGTGAGGTTACTCCAGCGTAGTCCTTTAATTTGTCTTCACATTCGCGGTCTCCGCACCACATAGCGCGGATAAAGCCGGGCTTATTGTCGGCTATATTCTTGATTTCCTCAAGGTTGTGAGCGTCAAAGGTCATATTTGCCCTGCGCTCGGCAGCCTTGGCGTAAAGGCCGTCATGTACTGCCTTGAGCTGCTCTGTGAGCTTCGTCTCCAACTCGTCAAGGGAAACAACCGTTTTTTCACCGTTATCGCGGCGCACGATAACACAGCTGTTATTTTCAATATCTTTAGGTCCAAGCTCCACTCTCAGCGGAACGCCCTTCATTTCATACTCGGCAAACTTCCAGCCCGGAGACTGCTCTCCCGCGTCGATTTTAGCACGGCAAACCTTCTTCATTCTTTCGTATACTTCATTTGCCTTTTGGGTAACCCCTTCTTTGTGGGCGGCAATCGGAATGAGCACAGCCTGAATCGGAGCGATGGCTGGCGGAAGCACCAGACCGTTATCGTCACCGTGAGTCATAATGATAGCGCCGATAAGGCGGGTAGAGATGCCCCATGAGGTTTCAAACGGGGTTACAGGGTTATTGTTTTTATCGGTGTACTCAATTTCAAATGCTTTTGCAAAGCCGTCGCCAAAATAGTGAGATGTTCCGCTTTGAAGTGCCTTACCGTCGTGCATCAGAGCTTCTATCGTATAGGTCGCCTCCGCCCCCGCGAAACGCTCCTTTTCGGTTTTTTCGCCCTTTATAACGGGGATACATAAATATTCCTCGGCAAATCGGGCGTAAATGTTAAGCATCTGCACAGTTTCCGCCTTCGCCTCCTCGGCGGTTGCGTGAAGCGTGTGACCCTCCTGCCATAAAAACTCTCGTGAGCGCAGAAACGGGCGCGTGGTTTTCTCCCAGCGCACAACGCTGCACCACTGGTTATAAAGCTTTGGCAGATCGCGGTATGAGTGAACTATGTTTTTAAAATGATCGCAGAAAAGAGTCTCTGACGTAGGTCTGACGCAGAGCCTTTCCTCTAATTCCTCGTCGCCTCCGTGGGTTACCCACGCAACCTCCGGAGCAAAACCCTCAACATGATCCTTTTCCTTTTGTAGGAGGCTTTCAGGAATAAACATAGGCATGTATACGTTTTCGTGTCCCGTTTCCTTAAACATACCGTCGACAATATGCTGAATATTTTCCCAAATCGCGTAGCCGTAGGGTCTTATTATCATACAGCCCTTCACCGAGGAATAATCTATCAAATCCGCTTTAAGCACAACGTCGGTATACCATTTAGCAAAATCCTCGTCCATTGAGGTAATTGACTTCACTAATTTTTCTTTTGCCATATCAGGGAGCGTACAATCCGCTCCGCGTCCCACCTTTCATATCAGTAGTTATACTCGCAATGATGATATTATAAAACAATTCAAAGATTTTTGCAAGATTTTTTAGAATTCGTAATTATTTTTAAAAAAAGTATAAAAATATATTGACAAACGCATTAGAAAAACATATTATTTGTTTAGCGATATTTTAAAGCCTAAATTCGTTTTTGGGCTTATTTCCGTAAATTTTCAGGAGGCAAAATTATGGTTTTTGAAAAAATTAAAGAAATATTGGCAGAACAGCTTGACGCTGACGCCGAAGAAATGACAATGGACACCAAAATCGCTGAAGATTTGGGTGCGGACAGTCTTGATGTTGTAGAACTGTTAATGTCTATCGAAGACGAGTTTGAGGTTGAAATTCCCGATGAGGAAATCGAGAATATGAAAACCATAGGGGACGTTGTGGAATATATTCAAAGTAAAATGTAATCGGCTAATATGGACGCGCACAAAACGCGTCCATATAATATTTGTTACAATATAGTTGAGGATTGAACACATGAATTTTAAAAACGTACTTATTTTCGGCGACAGCTATTCTACATTTGAGGGATATATACCAAACGGATTCGCTGTTTATTATTCAAAAACAGGCAGCGGAGAAACCGACGTCAAAAATGTTGAGGAAACATGGTGGTATCCTCTGATTAAGGAAACTGATTCAAGACTCATACAAAATAACAGCTGGTCAGGGTCCACAATTTGCTATACGGGATACCAGGGAGATTGCTCGGAAACTTCTTCGTTTATATGCAGACTTAATAAGCTTACTGACACTGAATTTTTTAGAGAAAACGAAATCAATACCGTTTTTGTATTCGGCGGCACAAACGACAGCTGGGCAGGTTCTCCCACAGGCGAGCTTAAATACTCCGATTGGGAAAAATCAGACCTGTATTCGGTTCTGCCCGCATTTTGCTTTTTTATAAACAAATTAAAGCAGCTTCTTCCAAACGCCGATATAGTATGCATAATCAACACAGAACTAAAACCGAAAATTGCGGAAGGCTTTAAAACCGCCTGCGAGCATTTCGGCATTAAGTACGTCGCTTTGCAAAATATTGATAAACGCGGGGGACATCCCACAGTCAAGGGAATGAAAGAAATTAAGAATCAGATTATAGAAAGCATAAGCTGACAAAATCGGACAATCTCCTTTTGATTGTCCGATTTTGTGTTTAACAGGCTATAAGATATTTTATTCGGCATTATCCTTAATTCTATACAGTTTTTCAATACAACTTTTGCAGACATTATATCCTTCAAATTCAACGCTGTCTGCGAGTGAATCGCAAAAAATACAGGTTGGTTGATATTTTTTAAGAACAACCTTATCGTTATCCATATAGATTTCAAAACTGTCAACATCATTTTCAACCTTTAGCTGCTTGCGGATTTCCTTGGGTATCACGACACGCCCCATCTTATCAACTGCACGAACCATTCCTGTTGATTTCATTTTTATACCTCCTTAAGCTTTGACTTATTTTAACATAATTAGTCATAATTTGTCAATATTTCTTCTAAATACAAACTTTATAATTACAAATTATTCCATACTATACTTTCAATGCCGTTCTTCTCAAGTAACGAATTAGCCTTTGAAAAATGACGGCAGCCGAAAAAGCCTCTATAAGCCGAAAGCGGACTTGGGTGCGGGGCAGTAAGCTTATAGTGGTTTGGATTAGTAATAACAGACGCCTTTCGCTCGGCATTAGCACCCCAAAGCAAGAAAACAATCGGCTGTTCCTTTTTATTAAGCTCAGAAATAATGCGGTCGGTAAATATTTCCCAGCCCTTGTCTTTATGGCTGTTTGCCTGCCCTTCCCTTACGGTCAGTACAGTATTCAGCAAAAGTACTCCCTGCTTCGCCCAACCCGTAAGCTCGCCGTGTTCGGGCATTTTTACTCCCAAGTCATCGGTTATTTCCTTATAAATATTTACAAGTGAGGGCGGCAGAGGAACTCCTTTTTTTACCGAGAAGCAGAGACCGTGCGCCTGCCCTGATCCGTGGTACGGATCCTGTCCTATTATTACCGCCTTTGTATCTGAAAAAGAGGTGTATTTCAGTGCATTAAAAATATCGTACATATTGGGATAAATCCGCCTTGTGGAATACTCGCTCTTTAAAAATGCGTGAAGCCGTTTATAATAGGGCTTTTCCCATTCATCCGCTAAGATTTCATCCCAATCGTTGCCTAATTTCACCATATCATTTCACAAGCCTCCACCACAAAAGCGTTGCGGCCTGAAGCGGGACTCCTATTCCTAATATTATCCATATATTATAATTAAGGAATTGAAGACAAAAGCACAAAAGCAAAGACCAAAGCAAAAGTGACACTATCAGAAAAAAAAGTCTGTTTTGATGCCATATAACATCAAAAACCAAAGCTACAACAAGCGATAACGGAACTGCCCAGCAAAACGCTATCCAGGGCTTCACTCCGGCGAAAATTTCACAAAAAATATATATCACTGTAGCCAAAAGCCAGACCGCCAGCACCGATAGAAGGGTAATTATATTATATTTTTTTCTTTCCGACGGAATAGGTGACGACTTTGCGGCGTCTTCCCCTACAATATAGTCAAGACTTACTCCGTAAAGCTTGCTTAGTTTACAAAGCACCTCAATACCGGGCAGCGATTCGCCCTGCTCCCACTTTGACACCGCCTTATCGGAATAATTAAGCTTTTCGGCAAGCTCCAACTGTGTAAGTTTGTTCCTTTTCCTCAGCTCGGAAAGGTTTTTTGCAATAATAAAATTTAATTTATCCATAGTTAAATTATATCATAAAAGCGAACATTAGTCAATTTAAACCTTATATACGTATGTGTATAGTTACTTTGATAATAATTACATTGTAGCTATTTCTTTACTAATTTAACTTGACATATTAATGTATATCAATTATAATCTTAGCATAGAATTATTGGGAGGTATTATTATGGATAACGGAAAAATTCAACTTCACAATGTTGATTTTGATGATTTTATAAAGGCTATTGACGAGTGCAAAGGCGATGTTTATCTTGAAACTAAGGACGGAGACGTTCTTAATCTCAAATCCAAACTTTGCCAGATGATCGGATTAAGCACCATCTTAAACAATTCTGAAGTTACCGAGGCTAATATTCGCTGTACAAATCCTGAGGATGAGACAATGCTCTTCAGGTTCAATCTTTACGGCGAAATGCCAAAGGAGCAGTAAACAAAATGGCCGACAATAACTTTTTAACCTATAAGGAAAAACCCCTCGTTAAATGCGGAAATGAAATATATTACGGCGATATGGCAGAGCCCTACGTTATAAGATTTACCGTACTTTCCACAGTAAAGGCAGGAGATAATGAAATCCCCGGCAAGGTTAAGGTCGAGCTTTTAAAAAGCGATACTCAGCTTTCAGATAAGGACAGAATTTCCAAAGAAACAGTTAAAGACTCCTTTTTTGAAGCACTTGATTTCGGATTTGTATGGCTTGAGCGCGCTCTAAAGTCCTAACTTAAAATTTACTCTTTTAAAGGCTCCCTAACGGACATTAAATCCGTTGGGGAGCTTTTAAATATCTCTTAATTATTCTTCTGTCTCAACATCCTGCTCTTTTTTACCAGAAAGAATAAGATTGACTATTATTCCGAGGATAAGAGAGGTTGCAACAGCCGTAAGCGTGATTTTTCCGAATGTGAGAGAAAGCCCGCCTATGCCCGCAATGAGTATTGCCGACACAACAAAGAGATTTTTGTTAGCGTTTAGATCAACCTTCTGCACCATCTTAAGACCGCTTACCGCGATAAATCCGTAAAGCGCCATACAAACGCCGCCCATTACGCAGGACGGAATTGAGTTAACAAACGCAACAAAGGGGTTGATAAAGGAAACTATTATTGCCGCAAACGCCGCTGCGATAATTGTAGCAACCGAAGCATTTCTTGTAATAGCGACGCAGGCCACCGACTCGCCGTAGGTAGTGTTCGGGCAGCCGCCGAAGAAAGCTCCTACCATTGAGCCTACACCGTCGCCTAAAAGGGTTCTGTGAAGACCGGGTTCTTCAAGCAAATCCTTTTCAATTATTGAGGAAATATTCTTGTGGTCAGCGATATGCTCCGCAAATACAACGAAGGCAACAGGTACATACGCAACCGCAATAGTGCCGACATACGCAACATTAAGCTCCTTAAGTCCGCCAAAAGCAGTTAAGAATGTGAAATCGGGAACGCTTATAAAGGTCTCAACCGATACGCCGCCTGCTACAAGCGCGGTAAACTTGCTAAAATCAATAAGCTTTAAAGCATCGATTCCTGCCGCAGTTCCTATAACCGTAAATACAGTAGCTACAGCATAGCCCGCAAGGATACCTAAAAAAAATGGTATAAGCTTTGCGGACTTTTTACCGTAGGTTGAGCAGAGCATTGTAACAATAAGGGTGATAACACCAATAAGCACGCAAAGCAGAACATTTGCAACCGAGTTGCCCTTTGCGTCAAGAACGCCGCCCTTCTGAAGGTCGCCTACCGCATTTGATGCAAGGGAGAGACCGATTATGGCAACTGTCGGTCCAATAACAACGGGAGGCATAAGCTTATTAATCCAGCCGACACCTGCAAACTTAACGATGACAGCGATAATCACATATACAAGACCTGCAAAAATTGCACCTAAAATAAGTCCAACATAACCGAGAGCCATCGATACTCCGCCCGCAAACGCCGCGAACATAGAGCCTATGAACGCAAAGGAAGATCCGAGGAAAACAGGGCTTTTCTTAGCGGTGAAAAGCACGTAAACAAGGGTTCCTACGCCCGCGCCGAAAAGTGCCGCCGCCGAGCTCATACCGTTGCCGATAATTACCGGAACAACCAAGGTGGCCGCCATAATCGCAAGTAACTGCTGGATTGCGAAGACAATTAGCTGACCGAACTTCGGTTTGTCTTCTACATTGTAGTACATTTTCATTTTACTTCCTCCGTATTTCGCACAGTACGGACAGTCTTAGCTCCGCCCTGTGCGTTTTTCTATATTAACAGTCATATTTTTCGACTGCTCATACCTCGTAAAGCTCAGCGGCAGTTATATCGTCATAAGGCGGTATTTTGACCGCAATAAGCTCCGACTTTGAGGTCGGAACATTTTTACCCACATAGTCGCCCCTGATAGGCAATTCCCTATGTCCCCTGTCTATCAGAACCGCAAGCTGGATCGAAGCAGCACGCCCGAAACGCATAATTGCATCCATTGCCGCACGCACCGTTCTGCCTGTGTAAAGCACGTCGTCAACCAAAACGACCCTTCTACCTATAATAGAAACCGTCATTTCAGCGGAATGTATAACGGGATCAGGTGAAATCGCGGTCAAATCATCGCGATAAAATGTTATATCAATTTCGCCTGTAGGCGGACGTACGCCTTCTATATTATATATGTTGTCCGCAATAATTTTTGCAAGCGCCACTCCACGCCGCTTTATTCCGATAATACAAAGCTCGGTGACGCCGTTATTTCTTTCAAGTATTTCATGAGAAATGCGTTTAAGCGCTCTCGTAACCGCCGCTTCATCCATAAGGGTCGCTTTAAATTTTTCCATAACAATCACTCCGAAAAAAAGCGTCTTGCACGCAGCAAGACGCTTGAATACTTAACAAAAAATCGGCATATACATATACATATATTAAATATACTTTATACCGTTTGTCAATCAGAGCCTTGCCGGTATCACCGTACCGTCTTAAAGGGATTTAAACTTTAATTACTATACCATACATATTTATAATTGTAAAGAGTTTTTTAACATTTTCAAAAATATTTTTTATACTCTATATTGTGCCGCAATTTAATATTCTTGCATAATTCCCCCACTTTTGGTGTAAAATAGTATAGTACAAGCGTTAGCCGGCGCCACTTTATTCGATTTTGTAGGATTGCACAAGTCATATGTCAAAATTTTCCATTATTGTACTTGTTACAAAAGGTTACAAGCTTGTAACTTTTTTGAAACCTATTTTTTTTAGAGGTTTTGACTAAAAACATTAATTTTTGTCGCTTTGACATAGTGGTTTTAATGCTTTATAATAGCAAACGGCTTGCGAGATTGTTTCAAAGGAGTCATTTGATGTTAGAAAAAATAAAGTACCGTTTGTCAGAGAAACTGCTCTCCGCACAGACGCGCATAAGCTGCATAGCGGTTATGACCGCCGTCACGATTGCGGTTGTTACTTTACTCGGGCTATCATTAAATACCGTTGAAATATTTGACGGTGAACAGACATACACGGTGCGTTCCCTAAATACGAACGTAGCCAACGTTCTCTCAAACCTTAATTTGAAGTCCGAGCGATATAAGATAACAAAGACTACGGTTGACAACCGTATGACATCGGTTGAAATCGCTTACGCCTTCCCCGTATACATTACCAAGGGAGACGAAACACGAGAAATCGAATTTACGGGTGGAACTGTGGCTGAGGCTCTCTTAGCGGCGGGTTACGAACCTGACAGCCATGATTTTATCGAGCCTGCAGCAGACACTGTTATTAACGAAACAGCTTATATAGACTATACTGATATTGAGTATGTAAACGGAAGCTTCACCGAGGCTGTTCCCCATAATGTTGAAACAGTATATTCCTCGGCTAAAGCGGCGGGTACCACCTCCCTTACCGAGGGTTCGGATGGCTTAAAGCAGGTAAATTACACCGAAAAGCTTGTAAACGGAGTTTCTCAGGAAAAAACCGTCACAAGCGAGGAGATTTTAAAAACCGCCGTCAACGGCAAAAAGATTATTGGTACAAAAAAAGCGTCTGCAAGCGCGGTCAAGACCTCCGCTTCAGTAAAATGCGTTTCAGTACTCACCCCCTCTTCACCCATTGAGCTTGACAAAAACGGCGCGCCGGTAAGCTACAAATCAAAAATGACGGCAAGAGCCACCGCCTACACCTATACCGGCAACAACTGCGCGACTGGCGTAGCGCCTAAGCCGGGCTATATCGCGGTAAATCCAAAGGTTATACCCTATGGAACTAAAATGTATATCAAAACCGCAGACGGCAGCGTAATTTACGGCTATGCCGTTGCGGCGGACACGGGCGGATTCGTAAAGAATCACCCGACAGGCGTCGACCTGTTTATGTCGACCGAAAGCGCCTGCAGAAGCTTTGGCGTGCGTAATGTTGAAATCTATATACTTGAATGAAAAATTCTTTACAAGCCAACGCGGGCGGTGAATTTTCACCGCCCGCGTTTTAATATCTCATGCGTTCACAAAAAATTCTTTATACCATACAAGGAAGGTGTAAACCGTCCAGATTTTGCGGCTTAAATCTGCCTTTCCTGCGCGGTGGTTATCTAGCAGACCCACAAGCGCCGAGGTATCGAAGAACTTTTCGGCAATATCACTTGTAAACTCGGTCTTAACCTTTTCGTAATACTTATCCTCTTTGAGCCACACGCGGATAGGCACGGGGAAGCCCAGCTTATCCTTTTCGGCGGTAAGCTTAGGTAAGGTCTTTTCCGCCGCCTTGCGCAAAGCAAGCTTAGTGGTCTTGGTGCTTACACGGCAGTTAAGGGGTATGGTCTCGGCTAATTCCAGCACCTTTTTGTCAAGGAAGGGCACGCGAAGTTCAAGGGAGTTTGCCATACTCGTTTTGTCGGCTTTTAGCAGAATATCCCCCATAAGCCACATATTAATGTCGAGATACTGCATTTTTGTGATGTCGTCCTTGTCGGCGACCTCTTTATAGAATTTATCGCACAAAACCTGCGGCGCGGCGGCGCGCTTTGCGGTATCGCTCTTTAAAAGGGCGTTGCGCTCCTTGAGGCTGAAAATAGAGGCGTTGCCGATAAACCGCTCCTCAATCGTCTTTCCTCGGCGGACAAGATAATTAATTCCGTGCTTTTGCGGCAGATGCTCGCAGATTTTGCTTATAACGCGGCGAACGGCAAAGGGCAGCTTGTCGTAAGCAGTAAGGGTTATCGGCTCTTGATAAATGCGGTAGCCGCCGAACAGCTCGTCCGCTCCCTCACCCGACATAACCACCTTTACGTGCTCGCTTGCAAGCTTACTTACAAAGTAAAGGGCTATTGCGGCGGGGTCGGCGAGCGGCTCGTCCATATGATACTGAATTTCGGGGAAGGTGTCCCAGTATTCCTCGGGGGTAATCACCTTTGAAATATTCTCAACCCCTATTGTATCTGCAAATTTCTTTGCGAAGTGAATTTCGTTATAACGGTCGCCGTCGGGGCTTTCAAAGCCTACTGTAAAGGTCTTGTCAACCTTTGCCGCCTCGGCGATATAGCTTGAATCGATACCGCTTGAAAGGAAGGAGCCTACCTCAACGTCGGCTATCTTATGCGCCTTTACCGATTCCCGCACCGCCTTGTCGGTAAGGTCGGCGAAATATTCGAGCACGCCGCTCTGCGGTTTAAAGTCGGGGCGGAAGTAGCGGGTTTTCTTCATTTCCCCGTCCTTATATGTGAAATAATGGGCGGGCGGGAGCTTAAATACGTTCTTAAAAAAGGTCTCCTCTGTAGGGGAGTACTGGAAGGAAAGGTAGTGCGCGAGCGCCTCCTCGTTAAGCTCCTTTTTAAAATCGGGGTGGTCGAGAAACGACTTTATTTCCGATCCGAAAATAAAGCTTTCCCCCATAAAGGTGTAGTAAAAGGGCTTTATTCCGAACATATCCCGCGCGCCAAAAATTGAACGGTCGCGCCTGTTGAAAATCACAAAGGCGAACATTCCGCGAAGCTTCGGCACTAAGTCCTCGCCCCATTCTTCGTAGCCGTGTAGCAATACCTCGCTGTCCGAATTATTAGAGAAGGTATGCCCCGCGGCGACAAGCTCCTGTCTTAGCTCCTTAAAATTATATATTTCGCCGTTAAAGACAAGCACCAACGATTTGTCCTCGTTGAACATCGGCTGACCGCCCTCGGCAAGGTCGATAATGCTGAGTCTTCTAAAGCCCAGCGCAATATCGCCGTCCACAAACTGACCCGCCGAATCAGGTCCGCGGTGAACAATGCGGTTCATCATTTTAGTGAGCACCGTGCCGTCGTCCTTTATAAAATTGGTAAAGCCCGTAAAGCCACACATTATAAAAACTCTCCTTTAAAGGATATAATATCTTATTATACACTATAATTTAGTATTTGTCTTTATTTTTTTGAAAATAATTGAAGATAATATTCCGATTATGCCGCCGCTTAATAATGCCGAGATAAGAAGAAAGGGCAAATAATACCAAACCGCCCGTCCGAAAAGCAATGAAGCCACCGTAAGCTGAACAAAATTATGCACCGCCGCACCCGAAATACTGAAGCCTATAACCGAAACGCTTTTTATTCCCGACAAAAACCACATTATCACTACCGAAAAAACCCCCGCCGTAAGGGAAAAGGCAAGCGAAAACGGGGAGGAAAAAAGCAGAGCGGAAAGCAAAATACGGGTTATATTAACGATTAGCGCACCCTTAAAATCCTTAAAGCAAAGTAAAAGCAGGGCAACGGAGTTCGCAAGACCCAGCTTTACCCCGGGGGCTATAAAGGAAAGGGAAAACAGGCTTTCTAAAAACCCTAAAATCAGCGCAAGGCTTGTTAAAATGCCGTAGAGCGCAACTTTTTTTGCCATTTTCCCACCTACTCTATTTCGGCGATTACCTTATTGGGAAGACAGATTATGCTCTCCCCCTTTTTGGTTATCGCCGCGTGATTTACGCATATCTGATTTTTGCAGTCAGCTTTAATTACCGTAACCGCGCCGTCCTTTATTTCGACCGTGTTGCCCTTAAGCTCAATTACCTTATTTTCATAAAGCGAGCCTTTATAAACCGTCTTATTATTCTCCTTGACCGTGACGGTTCTGCCCTCCCCTTTTCCGAAAAGGAGCAGAGCCGAAGCCGCTAAAGTTAGCGCCAAAACCGTAATAATTATTATAATATCGCCCTTTTTAAGCATTTTTCGCACTCCAAAAACAAAAAACAGGTATATTTTATTTTAACACACCTTTACAAAAAAAGAAAGTCATTGTATAATAAAGGGTATGAAAAAAAACATAACGCTTCCGATGATGTTGATTTTGCTCCTGCTTTGCGGCTGCAATTCGGGGGAAACGGAAAATTCAGAAACGAGGTTTTTGCTTGACACCGTCTGTACCGTCACCGCCGACTGCGGGGACGATATTATAAACGGCGCTTTTTCGCTGTGCGAAGATTTAGAGCGCACCTTAAGCAAAACCCTAAAGGAGAGCGACGTTTACAGGCTCAACAATACCGAGGGCTTTGTCTCGGTCACGGAAGACACGCTTAAAACCGTAGAACGGGCAATTTATTACGGCGATTTGTCTGGCGGTAAATTTGATATTACAATAGCCCCCGTTTCGGCGTTATGGGATTTTAAAAATCAGGTGGTGCCTGACAGGAACGAGATTGCCGAGGCACTTAAAAACGTGGATTACCACAGCGTTGAAATAAAAAACAGCGAAATTTCTTTAAACGGCAGTCAGATCGACTTAGGCGGTATTGCCAAAGGTTATATTGCCGATAAAGCGGCGGAGCACCTTAAGGAAAAGGGAGTAAAAAAGGCGCTTATTAATTTCGGCGGCAATATCTGTATGATAGGTCAGTACAATATCGGCATTAAGAAGCCGTTTGACGATTCTGTTATAGCAAGTATTGAGCTTAGCGACAAGTGCGCTGTGACCTCGGGGATATACGAAAGATACATCGAAAAGGACGGTAAAATTTATCACCATATCCTTGACCCCAAGACGGGGTACGGAGTAGATAACGAGTTAGCGGCGGTCACGGTTATAGGTAAAAAAGCTCTTGACTGCGACGCGCTCTCGACCGTTTGTATGCTTTTAGGTACGGAAGACGGACTCGAAATAATTAATAACACCGCGGGCACAGAGGCGGTCTTTATTGACCGGGAAAACAATATTACATTAAGCTCGGGGCTGTACCGCGAAAACGATAAAATATATTTTAAGTAAAGAGGTAGCAAGATGAATTTATTAAAGGCGATTTTCGGCAATTACAGCGAAAAGGAAATAAAAAGAATAATGCCCCTGAGAGATAAGGTATTATCTTTAGAAGAGAAATATAAGGCGCTGTCCGATACGGAGCTTAGAAACAAGACCCCCGAATTTCGGGAAAGACTTTCGGCGGGCGAGACCCTTGACGACATTCTGCCCGAGGCATTTGCCGCCTGCCGCGAGGCGGCGGACAGGGTACTTGGTATGCGGCACTTCCCCGTGCAGATTTTGGGCGGCATAATTCTTCATCAGGGACGAATAGCCGAGATGAAGACGGGCGAGGGTAAAACCCTTGTAGCTACGCTTCCGGCATACCTAAACGCGCTCTCGGGCAAGGGCGTACACATTGTAACGGTAAACGATTATCTTGCAAAGCGCGACTCGGAGTGGATGGGCAAGCTTTACCGCTTTATGGGGCTTACCGTAGGGCTTATCATTCACGGTATGGACCACGACGAAAAGGCGGCGGCGTACAATGCCGACATCACCTACTGCACCAATAACGAGTTAGGCTTCGATTACCTGCGCGACAATATGGTGATTTACAAGGAGCAAAAGGTTCAGCGCGGTCACAATTTCGCGATTGTGGACGAGGTGGACTCTATTTTGATAGACGAGGCGAGAACTCCGCTTATAATTTCAGGTCAGTCTGATAAATCGACCGACCTTTACACCTCAGCAAACAGATTTGCTTTAAGCCTTAAAATGGTAAAGGTTAAGGAAATGGACGACAAGGCGAGCGACGAGGACACCAATTATGACGGCGACTACGTTGTGGACGAAAAGGCGCACACCGCGACTCTTACCCCATCGGGCGTTAAGAAAGCCGAGGAATATTTCCATATTGACAACCTTAACGATACAGAAAATATTGCGATTGCCCACCATATCAATCAGGCAATCCGCGCCCACGGCGTTATGAAGCGTGACGTTGACTACGTTGTTAAGGACGGAGAGGTTATAATCGTTGATGAGTTCACGGGCCGTCTTATGTACGGCCGCCGCTACAACGAGGGTCTGCATCAGGCAATCGAGGCAAAGGAGGGCGTTAAGGTCGCCCGTGAGTCAAAAACCCTTGCCACTATCACCTTCCAGAATTTCTTTAGACTTTACAGCAAGCTTTCGGGTATGACGGGTACGGCTATGACCGAGGAAGCAGAGTTCCAGGAGATTTACAAGCTTGACGTTATCGAAATTCCGACAAATAAGCCCATAGCCCGTGTGGACGAAAACGATGTTGTCTATAAAACCGAAAAGGCGAAGTTTAACGCGGTTATCGACAAGATTATCGCCTGCAACGGTAAGGGTCAGCCCGTGCTTGTGGGTACGGTTACGATTGAAAAGTCGGAGCTTTTGTCTTCAATGCTTAAAAAGCGCGGCATAAAGCACAATGTGTTAAACGCGAAGCACCACGAAAAAGAAGCAGAAATAATTGCTCAGGCGGGTAAATTCGGCGCGGTGACAATCGCCACCAATATGGCAGGACGCGGTACAGATATTATGCTCGGCGGTAACGCAGAATACCTTGCAAAGGCACAGCTGCGCCATGACGGACTAAGCGAAGAAATGATAGTCGAGGCAACAGGCTTTGCGGAAACCGAGGATCCGGATATTATCGCGGCGCGCGAAAAATTTAAGGAATATTACGATAAATACAAGGCGGAAATCGCCCCCGAAGCGGAAAAGGTAAGACAGGCGGGCGGTCTTTGCATTATAGGTACGGAGCGCCACGATTCAAGACGAATAGACAACCAGCTAAGAGGACGTGCGGGACGTCAGGGCGACCCCGGCAACACCCAGTTCTTCGTATCCCTTGAGGACGATTTAATGCGGCTTTTCGGTGGCGAGAGAATCTCCACTATGATGGACACCCTGAAAGTAGAGGAGGACACTCCCCTTGAGAGCGGAATGCTGTCCCGCACCATTGAGGGTGCCCAGAAGAAGAAAGAGGGAATGAACTTCGCCACCCGTAAAAATGTCCTGCAGTACGACGACGTTATGAACAAACAGCGTGAGCTTATCTACTCACAGAGAAACAAAGTGCTTGACGGCGAAAACCTTAAGGACACCGTATTAAAGATGATTGACGAGACGGTTGAGGAGTACTGCAAGATTTACCTTGCAGATGACGCGGTTCACGACAACTGGGATTTAAACGGTCTTCGCGAGTACTTCTTAGGCTGGATTACAGAGCCGTCAGACCTGCACTTTACGCCCGAAGAGCTTGGCAACACCTCGCGCGAGGAGGTTGCCGACAAGCTAAAGGCGGAGGCTCACGCAAGGTACGAAAAGCGCGAGGAGGAGTTCGGAAGCAATATTATGCGTGAAATTGAGCGGGTAATGCTCTTACGTTCTGTTGATACAAACTGGATGGACCACATTGACGCTATGGATCAGCTCCGCCAAGGTATAGGTCTTCGCGCCTACGGTCAGCACGACCCTGTGGTTGAGTACCGCAATGACAGCTACGATATGTTCGAGGCTATGACCAACACAATCCGCGAGCAGACCGCAAAGCTGGTGCTTACCGTACGCGTTCGCCGCGACGAAGAGGTTAAGCGCGAAAAGGTTGCTGAGGAGACCTCCACAGGCGACAAGCCCCAGACCGTAAGAGGAAAAGGGGTTGTAAGCAAAAACGCCCTCTGCCCCTGCGGTAGCGGCAAAAAGTATAAGCGCTGCTGCGGAAAGGGTCTGGAGGATTAGTTTAAAAGAGCTTTCTTAGGCAGCTTGCAGTTATCAAATATATTATCAAAGCTTGAATTGTCAACCTTAATTTATTTTTAGGTTGACAATTCTTTCTTTTTGGTGTACAATTAGTCAAAACGCTTCAGGAGGAAAACAAAATGAACGAATCATCAAAGAAAAACACACTGAGCCTTGTCACCGCGGCTATGCTTACGGCGATTACTGCCGTCTGCTCGCAGATTGCGATACCGATGCCCACGCAGGTCGCGCTCACCCTTCAAACCTTTGCGGTGGCGCTGTGCGGCTATGTTTTAGGAATAAAATGGGGGCTTGCCTCAATAATTACATATGTGCTGTTAGGAGCGGTCGGCGTACCTGTATTTTCCGGTTTTAAGGGCGGCGTACAGGTACTTTTCGGCGCAAGCGGCGGCTTTATTTTCGGATTTATATTTTTTGTTTTGCTCTGCGGTGTTTCGATTATGTTTAAAAACAAATGGTTAAAGCTGCTTATCGGCTTCGGCGGACTCGTTATATGCCACATCTTAGGAATAGTTCAGTTTGCGGTTGTTTACAAAACAGACCTCATTTCCTCATTTCTTATGGTCTCCGCACCATATCTTATTAAGGACGCGATTTCGGTTGCCGTGGCGTTTTTCCTTTCTCTGTATATAAGAAAACTGCTTAAAAAGATATATGTCTAAAAAGCAAAAGAACGGACGGTCATCAGCCGTCCGTTCTTCATACTGTTTTTTTAGTGTAATGAGTTCAATTTTTTCTAAATTACACGAACGCGGATTACGCCGTCTATCGCGCCAATTTTTTCCGCAACCGCCGAAACGTCCGCCGCACCGATGTCAAGCATAGTATAGGCGTAGTCGCCGCGGGATTTATTTAAGAGATTTTCAATATTTACATTGTCTCCCGCGAAAATTCCCGTAATGGCGGTTAGCATATTCGGGATATTTTTGTGAATAACACAGACTCGGTTTTCGCCGCTTCTCGGCATTGTGATTTCGGGAAGATTTACCGAGTTTACGATATTTCCGTTCTCGATATAATCGATAAGCTCTTTTGCGGCCATTCCCGCGCAGTTGTCCTCCGATTCGGGGGTCGAAGCGCCTAAGTGCGGAATGGCAATAACGCCGTCAACGCACAAAATATCATCGGATGGGAAGTCGGTTACATAAGCCGCAACCTTGCCCGATTCGAGCGCCGCCTTGATATCGTCATTGTTTACAAGACCACCGCGAGCGAAGTTAAGAATACGCACCCCGTCCTTCATTTTGGCGATAGACTGACCGTTTATAAGGTTCTTAGTGCTGTCCGTAAGCGGGACGTGGATTGTGATATAATCGCACTTTTCAAAAATTTCGTTTATATCGAAAATATGCACGGCATTGTGTGTAAGATTCCACGCTGATTTAACCGAAAGGTACGGGTCGTAGCCGTAAACCTTCATGCCGAGAGAGTTCGCCGCGTTGGCGACCATAACGCCGATTGCGCCGAGACCTATAACGCCGAGTGACTTACCCTTAATTTCAGGACCTGCGAAAGCGCTTTTTCCCTTTTCAACCATCTTTCCGACCTCTGCGCCGTTGCCCTTAAGGGTTTTAGCCCATTCAATACCCGAAATAACGCGGCGGGAGCTTATAAGCATACCCGCGATAACAAGCTCCTTAACGGCGTTTGCATTAGCGCCCGGTGTATTGAAAACAACGATACCCTGCTCGGAACAGCGGTCAATCGGGATATTGTTTGTGCCCGCGCCGGCTCTGGCAATCGCTTTGAGGCTTTCGGGGAACTCAGTCTCGTGAAGCGAAGCCGAACGGACAATCGCGCCGTCCGCGTTTTCAACCTCATCGCCCACGGTGTACTTATCGTCAAAAACCTCTAATCCGATTTTGGAAATTTTATTGTAGGTTTTAATCTTATACATTACGCGTTTTCCTCCTCAAACTTCTTCATAAACTCAACTAAGCTTTCCACGCCCTCTACAGGCATAGCGTTGTAGATAGAAGCTCTCATTCCGCCGACTGTGCGGTGACCCTTGATATTTACAAAGCCCGCCTTTTTAGCCTCAGCGACAAATTTAGCGTCAAGCTCGTCGTTACCCGTAACGAACGGAACATTCATTATAGAGCGGTCCTCGGGGACTACAGTACCCTTAAACAGCTTGCTTGAATCGAGGAAATCGTAAAGTATTTTTGCCTTTTTATCGTTAATCTTCTTCATTTCGGCAAGTCCGCCCATCTTCTTTATCCACTTAAAGGTAAGACCTGCAATATAAATAGCATAGCAAGGCGGGGTGTTGAACATAGAGCCGTTGTCCGCGTGGGTCTGATAGTTAAGCATTGTAGGAGTTATATCCATAGCGTTGCCGATTAAGTCCTTGCGGATAATTACGATTGTAACGCCCGCGGGGGCGACATTCTTCTGAGCGCCTGCGTAAAGCACGCCGAACTTAGTAACGTTGATAGGCTCGGACAGTATACAGCTCGAAATATCCGCAACCAGCGGAATATCACCCGTGTCGGGCAGCTCGTGATACTTTGTGCCGTAAATGGTATTGTTCATACAAATATGAACATAATCCGCCTCGGGGTCGAAGTCCTCTCTCTTTGTCTTCGGAATATAAGAATAGGTCTTATCTGAAGAGGAAGCGACCGCTCTCGCCTTGCCGTAACGCGCAGCCTCCTTATAAGCCTTATTAGCCCACTGCCCCGTGATGATATAATCCGCCTTACCGTTTTTGGTCATAAGGTTAAGGGGTACCATTGCAAACTGGGTGGAAGCACCGCCCTGTAAGAAAAGTACCTCATAATCGTCGGGGATATTCATTATCTCGCGAAGATCGGCAACTGTCTGATCGAATATTGCCTGATATTCCTTTGAGCGGTGGGACATCTCCATTACCGACTGTCCCGTTTCTCCATATTCAAGCATCTCTGCGGCGGCAGTCTTTAAAACCTCCTCGGGAAGCATTGACGGTCCCGCGCTGAAATTATACACTCTTGCCATTGTTAAACCCTCCATATTATAGTCAAAACTGACAGCATGATGTATAACATTATATTCTCTAAACGGTGTTTTGTCAATAGGATTGTTAAAACATTATCAATCTTTTTTTAATATTTCAAAAACCGCAAAATAAATTGTTATTTTTTTAACATTGTGAATAGTATAGAGTGTGTATTTTAATATAAAAAAGGACGGGCAATGCCCGTCCGCTGTCTAACATCTAATGTCTAATATATAAATCAACTAACTGCGTTATTTGAGCCTACCGTGATTGTTGTGGTATAATACCGTCCGCTGCGGTAAATTTTAACGCTTACCTTATCGTTCGGCTTGCAATCCTCAAGCACTTCGCTCAAAACGGTGTAATCCCCGATTGTTTTTCCTGCAAACTCAGTAATAATATCACCCTTTGCAAGCCCCGCGTTCTCTGCAGGACTGCCCTCGGCAACGCTTGAAATAACCGCTCCCGCGGGATATCCGTAATATTTCAGCACGCTTGCGGTGTATTTTTCGCTTATTGTAACGCCGATATACGGTTCCGGGTCGTTCTGCTTTTCAATAATTTTTTTGCAGATTTCATCGACCGTGTTTGACGGAATCGCAAAGCCCATTCCCTCAAACTCCTCGGATACTATCTTTGAGCTGTTTACTCCGACAAGCTGACCCTTAACATTAACAAGCGCACCGCCCGAATTTCCGGGGTTAATCGCGGCGTCGGTCTGTATAAGCTTTACATCTGAATCAGAGGAAACCACACGGTCAAGACCGCTTATAACGCCGTAGGTCACACTGTCCATAAATTCGAGTCCGCCCGGATTTCCTACAGTAATTACATACTGACCGACCTTCAAATCGGAGGAATCCGCAAATTCCACAGCGGTAAGACCGCTTGCTTTTATCTTTAAAACCGCAAGGTCGGAGTTTATATTGTAGCCCACAACGCTCGCTTCATAGGACTCGGAATCAAGACTGCCGACGAACACCTCGATTTTAGAACCCGATTTATTTGTAACCGCGCCCGAAATTACATGGTAATTAGTGATTATATAGCCATCTGAGGAGTAAATAACGCCGCTGCCCTCTCCCGCTGACTCGCTTGTGCCTCCGAAAAAGCTCATCACCGCTGTTGTAGTTCTTATCCCGACAACGCTGGGCGTCACCTTTTTAGCTACAGCCTCAACCACCGATTCGGCGGTTTCGTCGATGTTTATATTAACGTTTTGCCCGGAAACATTAGAGGGAGCAGGCGAGGTGTTGCCTTCGGTCTTGCTTATATTAACCGCCGCTATGCCGCTTACCGCGCCTATCACCGCCGCAAGCAGAGCCGCAAGCACCACAACCCCCGCACCGTATTTTTTGCCTGTTTTCGGCTCCCTAGGCTTCGGCGGATTATAGTTGTAAAGCGGACGCCCCGTATGCGGGTCGTAATTGGCGCCGCCGTTATAAGCGCCGTATTCGCCGTTCGGGAAAAAGTCCCTGCGGGGCGGCGGGGTTTGCTGCGCGCTTTCCGCTTTGTTTGAATTGGCGACAGGCTCTGCGGTATAAGCGGTATCGTTTCCGCTCACAGCCTCGTCCTGAATAATATCCTCGCGGCTTTTCGTATAAAAGCCTCCGTCAGGCGTTACGGTGTATCCGTTATTTTCGTTTGGGGTATCATTACCGTTCACCGAATCAAAACCGTTTAATTCGCCGCTTTGCTTATTATTAAAATCGTCCATGAAACGCTCCTCCTTTTGTTTGAGCCTATTATAAAACCTTATTGTTGCATTTCTAATTCAAATATATGAATTTTCGGTTAATAAAATGGGAGGAATTTTTACAATATTTTCATTTCATAGGATAACGTATGAACAGCTCCAAAAAGCCCCTTAAATTAAAGGGTATAATCGGATAGAGATAATTTCTGCCCGAAAGGGTCTTAATTAAAAGCATACATATAAAAATAAAAATTATACCTCCGATAAAGCCCCAAAGTCCTAAAATTTGTGTTAAAACAAGCAGTAAAAGCCGTTCAAATTTCATAGCATATCCCATTTCAAAGTTTGGCAGCGAAAAGCTTGCTATTGTGACGAACGCCATAAAAAGTATTGCCTCGGTTATAAACCAGCCCGCATCAATAGCAAACTGGGAAAGCAAAAGACCCCCGACGATTCCCAACGAATTTGAAAGAGAATCCGGCGTATTAAGGGAGGCAAGCCTTAAGCCGTCCACCATAAATTCAAGTATTAAGAACTGCAAGAACAGGGGTATCTGCCCTGTCTCGTTCGGCATAATTACTTCAAGCCAACGCGGCACTATGCTTGGATTATTCACAAGCAGTAAATAAAGCGGGGTTATAATAACATTTGCAATCGAAACCGCCATTCTTATAATTCGCGTGTAGCTTGCGACAATGGGCTGAAAATAATAATCGTCAGTTTCCCTGAAAAAGTCGGAAAGGGAAATCGGCATTATCATAACCGAGGGCGCATTATCCAAAATAAGCACAATTCTGCCGTCGAAAATACAGGCGGAGGCGTAGTCGGGACGCTCGGTAGTCTTGAATTTCGGAAACGGGTTGAAAAATGCGTTTTTCTGGAGCTTTTCGGCTATCGCCTGCTGGGTCATAGACGCGCCGTTAAGCTCCATATTGTTAAGCTTTTTTCTTAAAATATTAAGCATCCGATCGTCCGCGACCCCGTCAAGGTAGCTTATCGCTATGTCAAGCTTTGTACCGCTTCCTATCTGCATATACTCCATTCTAAGCCTGCTGTCACGAATTCTGCGTCTTATTAAAGCGGTATTCATAACAAGTGTTTCGACAAAACCGTCCCGCGCACCTCTTAATGATTTATCCTTTTGGGGCTCATCAACAGACCGCGACGGATATGTTCTCGTGTCTATTACCAGAGCGCCGCTTATACCCTCGACAATAAGCACCGACGGACCCGAAAGCACCGCCGTAACCGCCGCCTGCTTATTTTCTGTGCTGTCCACCTCCACATAAGGCATTTTAAGCCGCGAAAACTTAGTCATATCGGTAATTTTTGCAATGTCCTCGGGAGTCTGCTTGTAAAGAAATTCAAGTATTTTTTCGTAAACCTCGTCCTTAATAAAGCCGTCAATAAAATAAAGCGCCGCACGCCTTGAGCCTATTTCAAGCTCTCTTTTTATTATATCAAAGCTTTTATCGGGCTGTAATTCGCCGTCCAAATATTCAATCCATTGCTCAAAATTTTCCAAAATAAAACCGCCCTTTCACGGAATATTATTCCCGTAAAAAGAGCGATTATTATTTAGACATTAGACTGTCCGTTTCTAACATCTTAATTGCAGAGCGTCTAGCATCTACTTCGCCAAGTATATAAGCAACACCGAAATATCGGCGGGGCTTACGCCCGAAATGCGGGACGCCTGACCTATATTCGCGGGTCTTATTTTATTAAGCTTTTCGACCGCCTCAAGCCGCAGTCCGTAAACAGCGGAATAGTCAATATCATCAGGGATAGCCTTGCCCTCAAGCCGCAACATTTCGGTAACCTGTGCCTGCTGGCGGGCGATATAGCCCTCGTACTTAATCTCGGTCTCGACCTTTTCACGCACGCTGTAGGGCAAATCGGGTCTTTCTTTATCGAAAGGTGCTAAAGAATCATAGCTTATCTGCGGTCTTTTAACAAGGTCGGAAAGTCTCATTCCCGTGCTTATAGGCGCGGTGCCGTTTTCCTCCAACAGGCGGTTTAACTCCTCGCTTGGGGCTAAAAAGGAAGTTTTAAGGCGTTTGATTTCCTTTTCCTTTTGCTCCTTACGAAGTTTAAACGCAGAATAGGTTTTACCGTCTATAAGCCCTAATTTTCTGCCCGTGGGCATAAGGCGTTCGTCGGCGTTGTCCTGACGCAAAAGCAGTCTGTACTCGCTCCTTGAGGTCATCATTCGGTAGGGGTCGGAGCAACCCTTTGTAACAAGGTCGTCGATAAGGGTGCCGATATATGACGAGGCGCGGGAGAGTATGAGAGGCTCTTTACCCTGCACCTTTAAAGCGGCGTTTATTCCCGCAATAAGCCCTTGAGCCGCCGCCTCCTCATAGCCCGAAGAGCCGTTAAACTGCCCCGCACCGTAAAGGCAGGGAAAATCCTTCATTTCAAGGGTTGCGCGCATAGCCGTAGGGTCAACGCAGTCGTACTCGATAGCGTAGGCGTTGCGCATTATTTTTACGTTTTTAAGACAGGGAACGGTTTTATAAAGCTCAATCTGCACCTCTTCCGGAAGCGAAGAAGAAAGCCCCTGCAAATACATTTCCTCTGTGTTAATCCCGCAAGGCTCAATAAAAAACTGATGCCGCTTTTTATCGGCAAAGCGGACGATTTTATCCTCAATACTCGGGCAATAGCGAGGACCTACTCCCTCAATCTCGCCCGCGTAAAGGGGCGAGCGGTTTATATTTTCAAGTATTACCTGCTTTGTTTCGTCATTGGTATAAGAGATGTGGCAAACCACTTTATTTTCGGGCGGAATTTCGGTGGAATAGCTGAACGGCACTACCCGCTTGTCCCCCTCCTGCACTTCAAGAGCCGAAAAATCGATACTGTCCCTTGAAACGCGGGCGGGAGTGCCCGTTTTAAAGCGCCTGAGCGGCAGACCGAGCCTTTTAAGCGACTCGGCTAACGCTGTCGCAGGGAAATTCCCGTCCGGTCCCGAAGCATAGTTAACCTCCCCGACATATACCCTGCCGCCTAAAAAAGTGCCCGTGGCGATAACAAGCGAGCGGCAGGAAAAGTCTGCGCCGAGCTTGGATATACAATGCCATACCTCATTTTCGCGGTAAATATCGGTAATCTCGCACTGCTTGACGTCAAGACTTTCCTGCAGTTCCACCGCGTGCTTCATATATTCGCTGTAGGCTCTGCGGTCGATCTGTGCGCGCAGGGAATGAACCGCGGGACCCTTGCCGAGGTTAAGCATACGGCTTTGCAGGGTGTTTTTATCCGCCGCCTTTCCCATTTCACCGCCCAGAGCGTCAAGCTCACGCACAAGGTGACCCTTTGCCGTGCCGCCTATCGACGGATTGCAGGGCATATTGCCCACCCAATCAACGCTTATTGTAAACATTATTGTCTTACAGCCGAGCCTTGCCGCCGCAAGCGCCGCCTCAACCCCTGCGTGCCCGCCGCCTATAACGGCGACCTCATATTCCCCGGCGTTATATTTTTTTATTTCCAAAAAGAATTACTCCTTATTCATACGCTCAACAGCCTTTTGCTGCCTTATATCGTTTCCGATAAATTTATACGCGTCAAAGCTTCCGATAAGCCGTGAGGAAATTCGCGCGGTGTAGCGCGTTTCGATTTCCTTCATGGAAAGGTTTGTATTGATTATGGTCGGTCTTCCCGAAAGAAGACGGGTATTTACAAGATTGTAAAGTGCCGATTTCGTAAAGGCGGTCGCCATTTCCGCTCCCAAATCGTCGATAACCAAAAGATCGCAGGTTGTCATTGACTCGTACGCGCCGCGGTTTTCGCCCGCAAACTTTTCCTTTTCAATTTTGGCGAAAAGATTTTCCGCCGAGCCGTATACAGGCACAAAGCCCTTTTCAATAAGTCCCGAAACGATAGCTAAGGTCAAATGGGTCTTACCGAGTCCCGCGCTTCCCATAAACAAAAGGTTTTTGCTTTTTTTGGGGTCGAAGCCTATTACATATTCGGTACAAACCTTAAGTATTGCCGTCATTCTGCGGCGAGGATTGCCGCTTTTGCCGTCCTCGTCCTTATAATAGTTAAGGTTGAAATTATCAAACCGTGAGTTTTTAAGCGGCATTTCACCCGACAGCTCCGAAAGCATAATTTCAGCGGCTTTTCTTTTAACACAGTCGCATATTTTGCCGCCGACATATCCTTTATCCCCGCAAATCGGACAGTCGGGGACCGGCTCTTTTATATCCGCTTTTTCGAGAATAAGCCTTTTTTCAAGAGTAAGCGCGGCAGAGTGCTTTTTTAAACCGTCAAGCGCTTTTCCGCCCGAAAGCGCCGCATTTATAAGCTTTGCTCCGACTTCGGCGTGTTCCCTGTCAATTTCCCCAAGGCGGGGATTAGAGTCGTAAGCCGCGGCAAGCAGCATATTATAACGCCTCTGTTTATCCTTTTGCGCCTGTTTTATTTGCTCGGCTGCTTTTTTATAAGCTTCTTCCCTTGTAATCATATCTTCACTCTAATCCTTTGTGTTAAGCATTTTTTCAAACAGGTCGATGTCATAGGCGGCATAGCCCTCCTTTTCATCGGCTTGTTTGCCTTTTTGTATATTCTCGGGTGTTTTAAAGCCCTTTTCGTGCCAGCTTTCAATTATTTTCGCGGTATAGGGGAAGGAAAACTTGAATTTAGTATTAACACACTCCTCATACGCGGATTCAAGCATTTCTTTTGACATTTTCCAGTCATTTACCCAAAGCAGAGAAAGCTCGGTTTCCTTTTTGCTCGGCTTTCTTCGTTCAAGCCCGAAAGCGGAACTTACTATCTTCCACGCCTGATCGCCCATAGCCATTCGGTTAAGCTCCGCATCCGCCGCGGCAACGGTATCTATTCCCTTGTTTATCCAATCGACGGCGGTAGACTCAATAAAGCGGATATTGGCTTTGTTATGCGCCGCCGCGTACTGCACAATCATCAGTATCAGCGAAACGTCCAAGCCTTCGTCGTCGTAAAGCCATACAAGGGTGCCGGTCTCGTTGCTTTTTAAATTTCTGCCGAGCCGCATTTGGGTTTCCCTCAAAAGATAGCTGATTTTTTCGTCCTCGTTGCCGCGTCGTGCAACATCGCGTCTTGTAGGCTTTTGTGCACGGTTTACGGTCTTTGGCTTTATTTCCGTATTTTCCTTTAAATCGCCGTCACAGATTAAAATTCCCGCGTCTGCCCAATAAAGCAACGCCTCTTTAACGTAGTATTCGGAAATTCCCACCGCTTCGGCAATAACAGCAGTATTAATAGGGACAGTCATATTACGCATTATGTAAAGCAGAACTTTTATATGCTCGCCCCTCGCCAGTTTTAAATGCCTGTCCGCAACTTCGGCAGGAACGGTAAAAACGGCGGAAAACGCCGAGGGATTTATTCGGTAATTCATTATTAGGACCCCTTAATTAAAATTTATCAATTCACCGCCGCTTTGTAAACCTAAAAAACAACTGCTGTTATCCTATTCTCCGTCAACAAATCGCTCCGCAAGTGTGCAAATATCCTTTGCGGCGTTCGGGTTAATATATTTTTTCTGATTTTCGGTCATTTCTTCTGCCGCTGAGCTTACAGAAAGCCTGTCCGCCGCCGCGGAAAGATTTTTTGTAAGCCGCTTTACGGGAATACTCATACCGTGAGCGCCGAAATAACGCATATTAGCGGTTTCACAGCCGGGGATTGACATAGTATGCACCATAGGTATGCCCATAACCGCCCCCTCGGTAGAGGAAAGCCCGCCCGGCTTTGTGATATAAATATCCGAAACGAGCATATACTCTGCCATTTTATCGGTATACCCCACAGCGATTATTTTTTCACTGTAGCGCTTTGAAAGCTGATTATACAGCCACTCATTACTGCCGCAAATTACGATAATACGCGTATTTTCGTCATTTTTGAATTTATCGTAGAGTATTTTAATGGCGTAAACAAGCTTACCCGCTCCCATACTGCCCCCCGAGACCAGTATATACCTTTTATCGGTGTCAAGCCCCAATATATCCGCCGCCTCTTGCCTTGTGTGCGGATTTGAAAATTTGCGGCTTACGGGAATACCTAATGCTTTAAGCTTTTCCTTGGCTATTCCGCGTTTTTCAAACTCGGAATTAAGGCTCTCCTGCGGAGTTATATAAGCGTCACAGTCGGTCTCCTCGGTAAAGGGGGTGCAGGTATAATCGGTAGAAATGAATATTGTTTTCGGCACAGACATACCGCGGTTTTTCATATTTGTAATAATTTCCGCGGGAAAAACGTGGGGCATTATAACTATGTCGGGATTTTCTTCATTAAACAGCTTTTCAAGCCGCTTTGCCATACCGCCGTTTACGAAATATACGGGCGAGCGGAAAGGCAGTCTTCTATATGCGTTGCCCAAAGCGTAAACCGCGCCGAAAACACGCGGCACCTTCTGCACCGTTTTTATATACACCTGATTGATAATCCTCTCGGCTCTTTCGCTTTTAAGCCTGTACGGATTAAGCATAAGGACGGAATGACCCCTTAGCTCAAGCTCTTCCTTTATAGCCGTCCCAGCCGCGTTATGACCGCCGCCCGTACCGCAGGAAAGTATAATCGCTTTCATTTATTCCCTCCGACAATAAGCTACATTAAGTATACACATAATACGTCTAAATGTCAAACGCAAAAAGCCGTCTCTGCGAAAACAGAAACGGCTTTTTAAATTTGTATTGTTAAGATTAATAAGCGATACCCTGGGCGAGCATAGCGTTTGCAACCTTTTCAAAGCCCGCGATATTAGCTCCCGCAAGCAGATTGCCCTCCATACCGTACTTTTTAGCGGCGTCATAAGAGTTGTGGAAGATGTTTACCATAATATCCTTAAGCTTAGCGTCAACCTCTTCAAAGGTCCAGCTGTATCTCATTGAGTTCTGGCTCATCTCAAGTGCAGAGGTAGCAACACCGCCCGCGTTTGCCGCCTTTGCAGGCCCGAAGAGAACGCCGGCGCTCTGGAAAGTCTCGATAGCCTCGGGAGTGGAAGGCATATTAGCGCCCTCCGCAACCGCGATTACGCCGTTTTTAACCAGCGTCTTAGCGGAGTTTTCGTCAATCTCGTTCTGTGTAGCGCAGGGCAGGGCGATGTCGCACTTAATGCTCCAAATTCCGCTGCAACCCTCGTGGTATTCAGCGCCATTTACGCGCTCAACATATTTCTTAATTCTTCCGCGCTCAACCTCTTTAATCTGCTTAACAACATCGAGGTTTACGCCGTTCGGGTCGTAAATATAACCGTTGGAGTCGGAAAGCGCCACAACCTTACCTC
Organism: uncultured Oscillospiraceae bacterium; assembly: GCA_900547445.1. Taxonomy (GTDB): domain Bacteria; phylum Bacillota; class Clostridia; order Oscillospirales; family Acutalibacteraceae; genus UBA737. The sequence goes on from URGJ01000006.1 coordinate 48,382, forward strand.
CAAGCTCGGTAGCCTTCTGTGTAGCATAGATAGCAACATTGCCCGAGCCGGAAATAACAACTGTCTTACCCTTAAAGGAATCGTTCTTCATGCACTTAAGCATTTCCTCGGTGTAGTAGCAAACGCCGTAGCCTGTAGCCTCTGTACGGGCAAGCGAGCCGCCGTAGGTAAGACCCTTACCTGTGAGAACGCCTGTAAACTCGTTGCGGAGTCTCTTGTACTGACCGTACATAAAGCCGATTTCGCGGGCGCCCGTGCCAATGTCTCCCGCAGGAACGTCGGTATCGGCGCCGATATGCTTTGAAAGCTCGGTCATAAAGCTCTGACAGAAGCGCATAACCTCGCCGTCCGACTTGCCCTTCGGATCGAAGTCGGAGCCGCCCTTACCGCCGCCTATCGGAAGACCTGTAAGGCTGTTCTTGAAGATCTGCTCGAAGCCCAAGAACTTGATAACCGAAGCGTTAACCGAGGGGTGGAGACGAAGACCGCCCTTGTACGGACCGATTGCAGAGTTGAACTGAACTCTGTAGCCGCGGTTTACCTGAACCTTGCCGTTGTCGTCAACCCAGGAAACGCGGAAGAAAATCTGACGCTCAGGCTCAACGATTCTCTCAAGAATTCCGTTTTCTTGGAGCTTCGGATTAGCCTCTACAACCGGCTCTAAGGATTCAAGAACCTCCCTTACCGCCTGTAAAAATTCTTTTTCGCCGGGGTTACGCGCCTCAACGCCCGCGTAAACCCTTTTCAAATATTCGGATTTAAACATAAAAAACCTCCCTAAAATTTTCTTTACATCTAAGAATACTACTATTTTTTATACCAGTCAATAAAAAATTAGGTATTTCTTAAAATAATTTAATATTTTAAAGTGATAAAGCGCTTTTTCTTTAAAATCTTTTTCTTGCAATCGTACAGAAATATGTTATAATAATTATTAATTTAATAAATCTATATGACGCTTACAGGAAAAGCGTGTTCGCTGCCGAAGGAGTAACACTCTCAGGCGTCCGTTTTGGGCAAAGACTGTAAGCTGATAGTACTTTGGAGAAGCTCGCCTATTTTTGTGCGCGGGTGCCGAAGGGGCAAGGCGAATTTCGCTAATCTCTCAGGCAAAAGGACAAAGCTTATTTACCCTTTTAAGGGGGAATTTTCAAAGTTTCTTTTGCCGAGCCTTTTTAAGGCTCGGCTTTAATATTTTTTAAAAGGGGAATGATATATGGAAGCGTTTTTCCAAAAGCTTACCGAAATTAACGACGCGATCAACGGATTTGTATGGGTAAAGATAGGGCTTGTACTGCTGCTCGGCACAGGTATACTGCTTACCTGCCTTACAAAATTCTTTCAAGTTTCGCATTTAGGTCACTGGTGGAAAGCCACAATCGGAGGCGTGTTTAAAAAGGACAGCGCCGCGACAAAGAAGACCGACAAAAAAAGTATCTCACAGTTTCAGGCGCTCTGCACCGCCCTTGCCGCAACAATAGGCACGGGCAATATCGCGGGTGTTGCGGCGGCGATAGTTGTCGGCGGTCCCGGTGCGGTATTTTGGATGTGGGTTGCGGCGTTCTTCGGTATGATGACCAACTACTCTGAAAATGTACTCGGTATATTTTACCGCCGCAAAAACTCCAATGGCGAATGGGCGGGCGGACCTATGTACTACTTAAGAGACGGTCTGGGCGCTAAAAATCACTGTAAAGGTCTCGGCAAGTTTTTAGCTGTGCTTTTCTCGGTTTTTGCGATTCTCGCCTCATTCGGAATAGGAAATATGGGGCAGATTAATAAAATCACCATTAATATTCAGTCGGCGTTTTTCAGCAATGTCGACGCTCCGAAGGTCGGAGGAATTTCAGTTGTTTCGGTTATAATCGGTTTTGCGCTTATGGTTGTAGCGGCGCTTATAATTTTAGGCGGACTTCAAAGAATCGCCGCGGTTGCCGAAAAGGTTGTTCCGTTTATGGCGGTGCTTTACATAATCGGCGCGCTTATCGTTTTCTGCTGCCATATTACAAGAATAGGCGCAATGTTTGCCGCAATCTTTAAGTTCGCATTCGGCATAAAGGCGGTCGCAGGCGCGGCAACAGGTATTGTGATTAAAACAGTCATTACTCAGGGCTTCAAACGAGGCGTTTTCTCTAATGAGGCAGGACTCGGTTCATCGGTTATGGTTCACTCCTCCTCTAATGTTAAAGAGCCTGTAAAGCAGGGTATGTGGGGAATTTTCGAGGTTTTCTTTGATACCTTTGTAGTCTGCACAATGACCGCTATCGTCGTTCTTTCCTCGGGCTATATAAACCTTGAAACAGGTCTTCCCGCGGAGGGTACAAACGACGCGACATTGGTAGCGCAGGCATTCGGAAACATATTCGGCAAGCCGGGCGAAGTATTCATTGCCTTAGCCGTTCTTCTCTTTGCGTTTACCACGGTTCTCGGCTGGTCGCAGTACGGCTCAAGAGCGGTTGAATATCTTTTCGGTGAAAAGGCGGTAAGGGTTTATCAGGTTATTTTTGTTGTGATGATAGTTTCAGGCGCGGTCATGACCTCCTCCCTTGCATGGGACATTTCAGACACCTTTAACGGTCTTATGATGATTCCGAATCTAATCGGCGTGCTTGTCCTCTGCCCTGTTGTTATGAAGATTACAAGCAACTATGTTGACAGGGAAATTAAGGGCAAAGACGTTGAGCCGCTCATCACCCATGAACAGCTTGACACCGATCCCGAAAAGGAAAAAGAAGCGGTATCGTCCGTAAAATAAGCATTTAAGGGCTGTCGGTTTCGACAGTCCTTTGTTTTAAGGAGCAGAAATGAAAAACTATAAATACATTTTATTTGATTTAGACGGAACTCTAACAGATTCCGCCTTAGGTATTACAAATTCGGTAAAATATGCGCTTAAAAAGCTAAGCGCTCCTATTCCGCCGTACAAAACGCTTTGCAAATTTATAGGTCCTCCCCTTTTGGACGGTTTTCAAGATATTTGCGGGTTTGATAAGGAAAAGTCACAGACAGCGGTTAAATTTTACAGAGAGTATTTTGAGACAACAGGACTTTTTGAAAACGAAGTATATGGCGGCATACCCGAATTCTTAGGCGCGCTCAAACAAAGCGGCAAGACAGTTATTCTCGCCACTTCAAAGCCTGAAAAGTTTGCAAAGCTTATTTTAGAGCATTTCGGTTTGACTCGATATTTTGACTGCACTGTGGGCGCGTCTATGGATGAAACGCGAAACAAAAAGGACGCGGTAATAGCCTACGCCCTCGAAAAATGCAATATTAAGGATAAATCTCTCACGGTTATGGTCGGCGACCGCTGTCACGATATTCTCGGCGCAAAGGTAAACGGTATTTCTTCTGTCGGAGTGCTTTACGGCTTCGGCAACCGTGAGGAATTAGAATCCGCGGGTGCGGATTACATTGCCGATGATATTGCCGAGCTTTATAAAATATTGCTGTAGCGGCGACCGTCGGTCGTCCGCTTTTTTATATTTAAAACTCTTTGCACTCCGCGCCCGATTTTTCCGCCTCAGAATAAAGTGAACGGTGACAGGTAAACATTATTATCTGACCGTTTTCTGAATATTCTTTAAGGTATTTTAATGCCGTTTCAGCTCTGTTGTCGTCGTATTGGCTTAGGGCGTCGTCAAGCAATACAGGCAGGCTCTCGGAATTTTCAAACATAAAGGAAGAAAGCGCAAGCCTAAGGCTTAAATACGCCTGGTCGTAAGTTCCCGCGCTTAAGTATGCCGTTTCCTTTCCGCCGAAAACGCCCGATTTTTCAACGCTTATATCAAAGGACTTTGAAATCTGCATACCCTCATATTTACCGCCTGTAAGTCCCTTGAAAATTTCACCCGCCTTTTGTTCTAAAGCAGAGCCGTATCCGCGGCGAAGCTCGGCAAAGCTGTCCTTTAGCACCTCTAAAGCAATATCCGCCGCTTTGACAAACTTAGCCTGATTAGCGGTTTTTTGCTTTAATTCATCAATTTCTCTTTTCAGACCGTCGGGGTTTTCCGCCGCTTCAAGACGGGAAATCGCCGAAGACTCGGCGGCGGCAAGCTTTTCTTTCTTTTGAGAAATCAAGGCGGTAATACCGTCATATTCCCGCTTTAAGACTTCAAAATCGGTTTCACCGCACTGTTCTTCAGGAAGATTTTCAAGTCTTTTCTTTGCCTCGTCGTAAGATATATTACCGACATCTCGAACGAGATAATTAAGCCGTTGCTTAATTTCCTTTTGCCTTGCGGCGTTAATACTAAGCGGGTCAAGCTCGCTTTTTATCTGCTCGACGCTTGTTGTTTTTTTGTACCGCCCGAAAAGCTTAAAAAGGGAGTCGCGTTTTGTATCAAAATCAATTTTAAGAGCCTTTGCCTGCTCCTCACACTCGCTTAAAAGTGACCTCTGCTTTTTAAGAACCGAAACACCCGCGCTTACTGCCGTGTTTATTGCCTCAAGCCTTGCAGACAGCAAGGTTATTTTTTGAAATAACTCCTCCCGCTCGCGTTTAAGGTCTTCATTTTCCGATTTAAGTCGGTTTAAATCGGAATAGAATTTATCTATTTTCACCTTGTCCGCAGGGCGCAGAATAAATCCAAGTACAACAAGGATAACCCCGACAGCCGCGCTTGCCGCAGCAAAAACCGCCGTATTAAGTACTGCAAATAACACAGCCGAAACAAGCAAAAACGCCGCGCCAATGGCGATAAGCGGTATTTTTACGCCCTTTCGGCTTTTCAATATCTCGCTTTCCCGTGCTGTAAGGCTACCTATTTCGTCTTCTTTTTTTAAAATTTCGGCTTTTAAAAACTCGCTTTTGCTTTCAAGCTCATTTTTTTCTTTTAGAACCTCGTCCGCCCTTTCTTTTGCAGTTTCGCCGTCGGGATTTGCCGCAGATTCAAGGCTTTCACGAAGCCTGTCCGCCTCGGCTGTTTTATCATTAAGGCTTTTTTCGGCAGCTTCGGTCATATTAAGACTAAGTCCCAGCATTTTTACAAAAGCGTCGTCGGCAAAGCCGCCGCCCTCGAGGCGTAAATCCTCGTTAAGCTTATCAAGCTCCTCCTTTGTTTTAAGCATTTTCCGAAGCTTTTCGGCGTTTCTTATATCCTGTTCACTGTCAATTTTCGCCTTAAGCTCGGCGGCTTTCCTTGCATCGCGCGCAATCTCCGCTTTATATTCCCTTGCGCGCTCACAAAATTCGGCATAATCGGCGCGTAACTTTTCGGACGCCTCAGCTTTTTTATTCAGCTCCTCAATGCGTTTTATATTTTTATCGTACTCACCCGCCCTGCCGCTTTTGGACATAAGGGCAGTTTTCGCTTTTTGCAATCTTTCGCTTACGGTATTAAAGGAAACAGACTCGTCCCCTGTCGTGACGATATTGGAAAGCTTTGAATTAATCTCCCCCTCCGCCGCCGCGTCCTTTTCGGGAAAACCTGCCTGACCTATAAACACGCTCCGCTCGAACGCCGCCGCACCTACTCCTAACAGCTTTGCACCTATATCGGGCGGCACAGTCTCCCTTGTACCCAAATCAAGGTCGCAAAGGGCGACCTTATCGGTTGAATCGGAGCTTCTAAACTCCCTTTCAAGACGGTAGTTTTTACCGTTTAATTCAAAATCAACGCTTCCCGCCATAGCCGAGCCGTCCCACGGCGTATACTTTTTTCGCGGATTTTTCGTGATCTGCGCCGAGCCGCGGCCGCTACCGTAAAACATCATTTTAATAAAGCTCATAACAGTAGTCTTGCCGTTCTCATTGTCGCCGTAAATCACATTAAAGCCGTCTTTAAAATCAATAACCTTGTTTTTAAGCCCGCCGAAAGCGGCAATATTAACACTCTTAATCTTCATCGTATGCCACCTCCGCGCCAAACGCCCTAAGCCCTAATTTAAGCGCGTTTTCAAGTTCCTCGCGCTCCGCCTCGGGAGCGTTGTTCATTTTTTCAAGCATATTTTTAACGAAAATCCCCTTAAGTGAAATTTCATTTGCAAGCTTTTCATTATCAATCAAAAGCTCGGTTTTGTCCTTTATTTTAGCATAATAAACCCTTTCAGAAACCCTGCTTAAAATTTCGGGCAAATTCAAATTAAAATCCCCTTTAATACTGCCGGTAAGCTCGATTTTATAAAGATTTTCGCCGAACCCGTCGCCGTATTTTTCATTGAGCTGCGCTGTCACCGCCGCGCTTATCTCTGCCGACGAATTAATACCCGTAATATCAACCTTCTCGCATATATGGCGGCGTTTTGACATAGGAATAAATTTAAGCTCGCAAAAGCCCTTGCCTATCTCTCCGATATATACTCCTTTTTCGTCGGTTTCATCAAAGCCCTGCCCCTCAGGACAGCCGCAGTAGGCGTAATAGGTGTCGCCTATTTTCTGCGGCTCGGTTCGCTTATGAATATGACCGAGGGCGATATAGTCCATACCGCTCTGCCTGATAAAGCCCGCGGTTACCGAATTATAGTTGGAATTAAGGTCGCTTCTTAATTCCCCGTGCAGTACCATAAGCTTAACATATCCGTCCTCGGGCGGCGTAATCGAAAAGCGCTCCTCGCCCTTTAAATAAACGTACTCAAATGACCTGCCGTAGACCCTTGTTTTTAAATCGTCAAAAACAACGCAATCGTCCTTTGCTCCCAAAACATAGAGATTTTGCGGAAGCCGTCGGTTTTTAAAGGGCGACTGTGCCGAAAGCGGGTCGTGATTGCCCGCCGAAAAAACCACCTTTATTTCGGGGACAGAGGCGATTTTTTCAAAAACGGCGTTCGCAAGACCCTCCTCGACCGCGTTTGAATCGAAAATATCCCCCGCGGCGGCAATAATACGGACGCCCTCGGCGGCCGCGGTATCAATTATCCGCTCAAAGGTCAAAAGGGTCTCATATTTCCTATTGCCCGCGGCGGCGCCCAAAAAGCTCTCAGCCGCGCCTATATGTATATCCGCGCAATGCAGAATTTTAACAGTATTCATTCTTTCACTTCCCTTGAATTCATCTTAACATTTTTTTGAGCCGTATTCAAGTCTATTATTTGACTTTATCTGTTTAATGTGGTAAAATTCTTGAGGTGACCAAAATTCTTTATAAGAGGTTTCAAAATGGATAAAAATTATTCCTTAGACCGACTTTTTGACGCGATACTGACCCTTAAAAACAAAAAGGAGTGCGCCCAGTTTTTCGCCGACGCCTGCACCCCAAAGGAGCTTCAGGCGATAGCACAGCGCTTTACGGTAGCCGAAATGCTTTACAACAAGCGGGTTTACAGCGAGATTATCGAGCAAACGGGCGCGAGCACCGCGACAATAAGCCGCGTAGGGCGTTCTATAAATAACGGCTATAAAATGGCGTTCGAGAGGTTAAAGCAGTCAAATGAGTGAGTACGATAATTTTGCCCCTGTTTACGACCGACTTATGAGCGACGTCGATTATAAGGCGCGTACAAAAAGGCTTTTACAGCTTTTTAAGGAATACGACCGCGTACCCGAGCTTATTTTGGACCTTGCCTGCGGCACGGGCGGCTTTTCAAACGAGTTAGCCTTAAACGGCATTGAGGTAATCGGGGTCGATATGTCGGAGGAAATGCTTTCCGCGGCGAGGGAGAACTCCGCAAATCGCGGCACGGACGTGCTGTACTTGTGCCAAAAGGCAGAGGAGCTTGACCTTTACGGCACGGTTGACGGCGCAGTCTGCTGTCTTGACAGCCTCAACCACATCACCGATTACAAAAAACTGTGTAAGGCAATTTCAAGGGTTTCCCTCTTTCTTGAGGAGGGCAGACTCTTTATATTTGATGTAAACACGGTTTTTAAGCATAAATTCATACTTGCCGACAATACCTTTATTATAGAACAGGACAATGTGTTCTGTGCGTGGCAGAATTCCACCGATGAAAAAACAGGCGTTACCAACATTTCGCTTGACTTTTTCACAAAAGACGGAGAATATTATAAACGAAGCTCCGAGGACTTTTCGGAGCGTCCCTACACCGAGGAAGAATTGAAGGCAGCTCTCGACGCGGCGGGGCTTGAAATTTTAAAAATATACGACGATATGACCGACAAGCCCGCCTGGGAATACACCGAGCGTGCGCTGTACGTAACAAGAAAAAAAGAGGAAACAAATAATGAGTAAGCTCATAAGATGTATTACAAGCGACGGAGCGGTTATGGCTTCGGCTATCGACAGCACCGAAATCGTCGCCGAAGCGGAGAGGCTTCACAAAACCTCTGCGGTAGTAACGGCGGCCTTAGGAAGACTGCTTACCGCGGCTTCTATGATGGGAAATATGCTAAAGGGAGAAAAGGACACAGTCACGGTTAAGATTGACGGCGGCGGTCCCGCGGGAGCTGTTACCGCTGTCGCCGACTCCAAGGGCTTTGTGCGCGGCTATTCCGTAAACCCCGTTGTGGAAATTCCGCTTAAAGCTAACGGAAAGCTTGACGTTTCGGGCGCGGTGGGAACCGACGGAAATGTTTTTGTGATAAAGGATTTAGGGCTTAAGGAGCCCTACAGCGGCTTTGTTCCGATTGTATCGGGCGAAATTGCGGAGGACATCACCTCCTACTACGCCGTAAGCGAGCAGATACCTACCGTATGCGCCTTAGGTGTGCTTGTAAACCCCGATCTTACGGTTAAAAAGGCGGGCGGCTATATTATACAGCTTCTCCCCGCCGCGGACGAGAGCACAATCTCCCGCCTTGAGGAAAATCTTAAAAATGCGCGCCCCGTAACCGAGCAGTTAGATGAGGGAAAAGATATTCTTGACATTTTAAAGGCTATGCTTGACGGCTTTGAGACAGAGGTGCTCTCTGAAAATGAGGTCGGCTATAAATGCCGCTGTTCGAGAGAGCGCTCCGAAAAAACTCTTGCCTCCCTTAATCTTTCTGAGCTTGAAAGCATATGCGAGGAAATGCCGGAGGTTGAAATCAAATGCAGCTTTTGCGGAAAAGCCTATCTCTTTGACAGAGCTGAGATAGAAAAAATAATTAATCGAAAAAAAACGGCAAAAAATACTTGACAAATTAAATGTCTTATGATAATATATTGCTTGTCGCCGGTGAGTGATAGCTCCGGGCGGTACACAAGATGGGAGCATAGCTCAGCTGGGAGAGCATCTGCCTTACAAGCAGAGGGTCACAGGT
>URGJ01000007.1 GCA_900547445.1 uncultured Oscillospiraceae bacterium
ACTTAACCCAACATCTCACGACACGAGCTGACGACAACCATGCACCACCTGTCTCAACTTTCCCCGAAGGGCACCTAATGTATCTCTACTTCGTTAGTCGGATGTCAAGACCTGGTAAGGTTCTTCGCGTTGCTTCGAATTAAACCACATACTCCACTGCTTGTGCGGGCCCCCGTCAATTCCTTTGAGTTTCAACCTTGCGGTCGTACTCCCCAGGTGGAATGCTTATTGTGTTTACTCCGGCACGGAGGGGGTCAGTCCCCCCACACCTAGCATTCATCGTTTACAGTGTGGACTACCAGGGTATCTAATCCTGTTTGCTACCCACACTTTCGTGCCTCAGCGTCAGTTAGAGCCCAGTAAGTCGCCTTCGCCACTGGTGTTCCTCCGAATATCTACGCATTTCACCGCTACACTCGGAATTCCGCTTACCTCTACTCCACTCAAGAACCACAGTTTTGGATGCAGCTCCGAGGTTAAGCCTCGGTATTTCACATCCAACTTGCAGTCCCGCCTGCGCACCCTTTACACCCAGTAATTCCGGACAACGCTTGCCACCTACGTATTACCGCGGCTGCTGGCACGTAGTTAGCCGTGGCTTCCTCTTTAGCTACCGTCATTTGTTTCTTCACTAAAAACAGAGGTTTACAATCCGAAAACCTTCTTCCCTCACGCGGCGTTGCTGCATCAGGGTTTCCCCCATTGTGCAATATCCCCCACTGCTGCCTCCCGTAGGAGTCTGGGCCGTGTCTCAGTCCCAATGTGGCCGTTCAACCTCTCAGTCCGGCTACCGATCGTCGCTTTGGTGGGCCGTTACCCCGCCAACTGGCTAATCGGACGCGAGCCCATCTTACAGCGGATTACTCCTTTGGTGAAAAAAGGATGTCCTCTCTCCACATTATGCGGTATTAGCAGTCGTTTCCAACTGTTGTCCCCCTCTGTAAGGCAGGTTGCTCACGCGTTACTCACCCGTCCGCCACTAAGTTAAACAAGAAAATCTTATAGCAAGCTATCTTCAATTCAGCGTTTAACTCCGTTCGACTTGCATGTGTTAGGCACGCCGCCAGCGTTCGTCCTGAGCCAGGATCAAACTCTCTAAAATATTCTATCTAAACGCCTAAGCGTTCAAACCTATCTTAGAGCATCTTCTGCTCATTCGCAATACTGACGTATTGTCTTTGTCCTTCGTACTTAAAGTACCTTTTTCTCTCGATTTCTCTCAAGAATTGTCGGGTCCTTATTATCGTCGTTGTTTAATTTTCAAGGTCCGTTTTGCGCCCCCGTTTTTTGAGCGCCTGATTATAATACCACATCAACTCCCCTTTGTCAACTCTTTTTTTTAACTTTTTTTGAAAAAATTTTGATTGTTGTATATGAATACAATATATTGTATATTCACTATTTTAATAAAAATATTTTTACGTTACTATTCTAATATTTTCCGCAGTTTCGCAAGGATTTTTTTCTCTGCACGCGATACCTGAACCTGCGACATAGACATAAGCTCTGCCGTTTTGCTCTGTGTAAAGTAGTTATAATACCTGTAAATCACAAGCTGCTTTTCGGCATCACCGAGTTTTTCGATAGCCGAGTCAAGAACCAGGCGATCCGATACCTCGTCCTCCGTACTTAATGTGGGCAGCTCGGTTTCGCTTATCTCGCCGTCCTCCTCCCTTGTCAGCGACACGGTGGGCTGAGAGGCGCATATAGCCTCGGTTATATCCTCCGCCGATACGGATAGCGCCGCCGCAAGCTCCGAAACAGTGGGCTCGCGGCAAAGTTTTTGCTCCATGCTTTGTTTTTCGCGGTTGATTTTCATTCCGAGTTCCTTTACACTTCTTGAAACCTTTACCGCGCCGCCGTCTCTGAAAAGCCGCCTTATCTCGCCCATTATAACGGGCACCGCGTAGGTTGAGAAGCACACTCCCCTTTCTCCGTCAAAGGAGTCGGTGGCCTTGATAAGCCCGATACAGCCCGCCTGATAAAGGTCGTCGTATTCAATACCCCTACCCGAAAAGCGTTTGCAAAGCGAATGGACAAGCCCGAGATTTTCCTCGATAAAACGGTCGCGGCGAGGCTTTTGTTCAACCGTTGACATTAATACGGCGGCTTATCCGCTTGGTCATAACGATGCTTGTGCCTTTTCCCACGGCGGAACGCACCTTTACCGTATCCATGAAGCTCTGCATAACCGCGAAGCCGAGCCCCGCCCGTTCGCCGCCGACGGTAGTGTAAAGCGGCTCCATAGCTTTTTCAACATTTTCTATTCCGCAGCCCGTGTCACGAATCTTGATTCTTATTATATTTTTGTCGCAAAGCTCGCCCGTTATGTAAATTTTTCCGATTTTTTCCCTGTAGGCGTGAACAATACAGTTTGTAACCGCCTCGGAAACGGCGGTTTTAATATCGTTAATCTCCTCTAGGGTTGGGTCGAGCTGTGCGGCGAAAGCCGATACGCAGGACCTTGCAAAGCCTTCGTTTGCAGACTTTGCCAATATGTTCATTGTGAATTTATTGTTTACTTCCATCTTATCGTTCCTCCAATTTTGCAAGCCGCTCAATTCCCGCAAGCTTCATTACTTTATATATCTGAGAAGACGCGCCCGTTATATAAAGCTGTGCTCCTGTTTTTGAAAGAGTTCGGTATCTACCCATGACAAGCCCTATACCTGAACTGTCCATAAAGCTAATTCCTTTAAAATCCAATACAAGTTTCGATGGCATATTAAGCTCCACAGCATTATCGATCGCCTCGCGCATTTCCTTTGCGGAATGATGGTCAAGCTCGCCCGAAAGATACGCCGTCACCGTATCTCCCGAACTTTTAATTTCAACCGACATTAACCTCACCTCATGAATATAAATATAAAAATAACAAGCCTTTACCATATATAATAAAGGCTTGTCCGTGAAAAAATTGTCACAATAGGTAGGCTGTTAAAAATTTTTATAAAAATCAATAAGCTTTTGCCTTATTCCGCCCGCAAGATATAGCGAGCCGAAGACAAAAACAGGATTTCCTCCGGCAATCGAAGCGGCTTTTTTTATTGCCGAATCATAATTTTCGGCGGTTTGTGCAGGACAATAAGTAGCCGCCGCAAACGCGAGCTCTGCGGCACTGAGCGAGCGCGGCATATTTTCCACCGTAACCGCGACCGCCGATTTGCAAAGCGGAAGCGTATTTTTAAGAACGGTTTTATAATCCTTATCCCGCATTACTCCGATTACCGCGGTGACCCTGCCACCGTGTTTTTTAAGAATTTTTGCAAGCTCCGTCGCCCCGTCGGGATTGTGCGCGCCGTCAAGCACAACGAGCGGTTTTTTGCTGATTATCTCAGCTCTTGCGGGGAAAAATGTGTTTGCAAGCGCCTTTTTTACCGTTTCATAGGGTATATTATATCCCGAACTTTCCACCGTTTCGATAACCGTCAGAGCGTTTTCAATCTGGTACTCGCCGCAAAGCGAAATTTCGTATTTCCTATTCCTATATATAATACCGCTCCCGTTTTCGCCGCATTTTAAAACCGTAAGCTGTGATAAATCAGGTGTGATAAGCCGAATTGACGAGCGTTCAATAACCGAAAGCGCCTCTTTCCTTTGATTGGCAGAAGTGACGGTAACAGGGCAATTTTTTATTATTCCGCATTTTTCGGCAGCAATCTTTTCCGCCGTGTCCCCTAAAACGCCTAAATGGTCAAGTCCTATTTCGGTTATAACTGCGGCGGCGACGTTTGTAAGGGCGTTTGTCGCGTCAAGTCTACCGCCGAGCCCCGTTTCGGCGATTACGATATCGCATTTTTCCTCGCTGAAATAGGAAAACGCCGCTGCGGTAATAAATTCAAATTCGGTCGTTTCCACGCCTGTATCAATAACCCTTTGCGAATATTTCACCATATCGTTTTCGGAAATAAATTCACCGTTTATCTGAATCCGCTCGCGAAAATTTATAACAAAAGGTGAAATAAAAAGTCCCGTTTTATAGCCCGCCGTATGGAAAACTTTAGCGAGCATTGCCGCAACCGAGCCTTTACCGTTGGTCCCCGCAATATGAATAGACTTAAAATTATCCTGCGGATTATGAAGCTTTTTAAGTGCAAGAGATATTCTTTCAAGCCCTGCGGGCTTTGAAAATTTGCCGAGAGAATGTATGTAATTTAAGGTTTCGCCGTAATTCAAAAATTTTACTCCCTTTCCTATATATGTAATGTATTTAAGCGGATATTCATCATATACTACTATCGGACAAAGCAAAAAGCCGAAAATATACGGCGCCTTAAATGCGCACGGTGCTGACAAAAGGTAAGTATGCTGTTGTCCTACAAGTGTGATAATAGCATACTTTTTAAAAATGTCAAGCCATCAGCGGCGAAGCTGTAAAGTTTGTCGGTTATCGCACAAAAAAATACCGGCAGGACATACCGGTATACAGAAAGAGGCTGCGCCGATTTCGGAGCAGCTTCTTTTAAATTATATTATCCAATTATTATAATCCTTATCCTTTGCCGTAAGGTCGGCTACGGTGTAGGAGTCGAAAAAGCCATTTATTACGCGGTTTAGCTCCTTCCACATAGGAAGCGTGCGGCAACGGTCGGCAAGCTCGCAGGGCGCCGCGCCGGGTTTTAGGCAGGCAACAGGGGCGAGCGTACCCTCGGTAACCCGAAGAATCTCGCCCACCTTATACTTATCGGGCTCGCGGTAAAGGCGGTAGCCGCCGCCCTTGCCGTGCGCCCCCTCGACAAGCCCCGCCTTTGAGAGGCTTGTCATTATGCTTTCAAGATATTTTTGAGATATATTCTGGCGTTCACTAATCTCCTTAAGGGGTATAAACTTCTTCCCGCCGTGCTCTGCAAGATCAACCATAACCCTTAGGGCGTAACGCCCTCTTGTTGATACCGTCATAGCTTATTCGGCGAAAAGCGGAGTGGACAAATATCTGTCACCGGTGTCAGGAAGCAAAGCCACAATGGTTTTACCCGCGTTTTCCTCTCTCTTTGCAAGCTCGACCGCCGCATAGAGCGCCGCGCCCGAGGAAATGCCTACAAGCACGCCCTCGCTTCTTCCGATTTCCTTACCGAAAGCGAAAGCGTCCTCATTTTCGACGGGTAAAATCTCATCATACACGTCGGTATCAAGCACGTCGGGAACAAAGCCCGCACCTATACCCTGAATCTTGTGCGCGCCCGACGGCTTGCCCGAAAGCACCGCGGAGGAGGCGGGTTCTACCGCTACAACCTTTACCTGCGGCTTTTTGGACTTTAGGTACTTTCCGACGCCCGTAACCGTGCCGCCCGTGCCTACGCCCGCGACAAAAATATCAACCTCGCCGTCGGTGTCCTCAAAAATCTCGGGACCCGTGGTTTCAAAATGCGCCTTAGGGTTTGCTGGATTTACGAACTGCCCGGGTATAAAACTGTTAGGAATTTCCTTGCTTAATTCGTCCGCCTTGGCTATGGCACCCTTCATTCCCTTTGCGCCTTCAGTAAGCACCAGCTCCGCACCGTAGGCTTTCATCAGCTGTCTGCGCTCGACCGACATTGTTTCGGGCATAACGATTATAATTCTGTAGCCCCTCGCGGCGGCGACTGCGGCAAGTCCTATTCCCGTGTTGCCCGAGGTAGGCTCAATTATAACCGAGCCCTCTTTGAGCTTTCCGCTCTTCTCCGCGTCGTCTATCATCGCCTTTGCGATGCGGTCCTTAACAGACCCCGCAGGATTAAAATATTCAAGCTTTGCTAAAATTTTAGCCTTAAGACCGTACTTTTTTTCAATATGAGTAAGTTCCAAAAGCGGGGTCTTGCCTACAAGCTGATCAGCAGATGTATATATTTTTGACATTTTAAATTACTCCTTTAATATTTATTTTACAAGTTCAAAACCGTGTTCAAGGTCGGCTATAATATCGTCGATATGCTCCGTACCAATCGACAGACGGACGGTGTTCGGCTTAATGCCTACGCTTAACAGCTCCTCCTCGCTTAACTGTGAATGGGTTGTCGAAGCGGAGTGAATAACAATAGCCTCGAAAATGTCCGTTTTGTACTTTTTATCATTTACCTACCAATCCGATATGTTGGTAGAATTATACCACCTTTTTCCTGTTATGTCAATAGGAAAACTCAATAAAATTAAAATGCTTGCAAATACAGCGGTCAGGATATATAATCTAATATGGAAATATATTTTAAGGAGCAGGTTTGTATGGTTACATTAAAAAATAACGTTATGTCGGTTGAAATAAGCCAAAAGGGCGCTGAAATGCGGCGGGTCACCGTAAACGGCGAGGAGCGTCTCTGGAGCGGTGATCCCGCTTTTTGGACGGGCACAGCCCCCGTTATGTTCCCGATATGCGGAGGTCTTCCCGAGGATAAATTTACATATGCGGGTAAAGAATATACCCTCACAAAACACGGTTTTGCAAAATCCATGGACTTTGAGGTTGAAAATCAGAACGGACTGTCCGCAACCTTTTTGCTTAAGAGCAATGCGGAAACCCTTAAAATGTACCCTTGGAAATTTGAGTTCCGTATCACATATTCCCTTAAGGGCTCGCGCATAAAAATAGATTATGATGTTAAAAATCTTTCTAATGACACTATGTATGTCTCCCCGGGCTCTCACGAAGCGTACGCATGCCCCGAGGGAATCGAGGATTACGACGTTATTTTTGAGAAAAAGGAAACTCTTTACACCTGCGCTCTCGACGGTAATCTTATTTCTGAAAAGCGTATTCCGATAATAAAGGACACCGACACCCTGCCGCTTTATTACAGCTTTTTCGCAGTTGACGCGCTTGTTTTTAAGGATTTAAAATCGCGTTTTGCGACACTCCGCAACCGAAAAACGGGAAAATGTACCTCGGTAAGCTTCGACGGCTTTGATTACTTCCTGTTATGGACAAAGCCCGGCGCGGGATATATATGTATGGAGCCGTGGACGGGTATTCCGCCGATGGTAGGCTCGGATAAGGACATAACCGAAAAAGAGGGAATAACCGCAGTGGCGGCCGGCGATACCCTTAAGCTTACTCATTCAATCTATTTATAATTAATACGGTCCTTTAATCGCGTTTTATAGGGTAGGAGGGTGGATATGATAATAACGTTTCTCTTTTTCGCGTTCGGCTATTTTTCGGGAAGTATCCTTTTCGCGCGGGTCTACGGCACGCTTTTAAACAAGGATATTATCGGGCAAAGCAAGGACGGCAACCCGGGCACGGCAAACGCCTTTATGCAGGGCGGTATGCTCTGCGGCACGCTTACCCTTATCGGCGATATTTTGAAGGGATTTCTTCCTGTTTTTCTTTATTTAAAAATGTCGGACGGAGTAGTAGGTTTCGGAACAGCCCTTGTGCTGGCGGCGCCCGTTTTAGGGCACAACTACTCGGTCTTTTACCGTTTCGAGGGCGGAAAGGGAATCGCGGTTTCGTTCGGCTGTCTTTTGGGGCTTTTTCCCCGTATGCTGCCTGTGCTTATTCTGGCGTTGTGCTATATTACTCTATCGGTGGTCGTACGCATTTCGCCGCATTATTACAGAACTCTTGCGGCATATGCCGCGTCCGCCGCGATAAGCTTATTCCTTGTTTCCGAATCGGGCATAAGAACAGGCATTGCACTCATATCCTCACTTATAATAATAAAGCACCTGGCAAGCGCGGAAGCTAAAGAAAAATGCCGCATTTCTCTGCCGACTGTCGATAATTTCAAAAAATATATAAAAAAAGCAAAATAAAACCGTATCAAAAAATTAATATCAGTTTTTGCAAACAAAAATCCGAGACCGCCGCATTAAGCGACAGCCTCGGATTTTTGTTTTGCTTAAATTATTTTACCATTCCCGCAACTTCGGCCGCGAAATCGTCAACGCGCTTTTCAATTCCCTCGCCCTTTTCAAAGCGAACGAAAGAGGTAAGCTTGATTTCTGCGCCGAGAGCCTTTGCGGTATTCTCAATATACTTGCCCACATTGATGTCGCCGTCCATAACGAACTGCTGCTCAACGAGGCAGTTTTCCTTGTAATACTTGCCGATTTTACCCTCGACAATCTTGCCGAGTACCGCCTCGGGCTTGTTAGCCATCTTGGGGTCTTCCTTCATCTGGGCGATAAGGATTTCCTTTTCCTTATCAAGTACCTCGGCGGGAACCGAAGCCTCGTCAAGATAGGACGGGTTCATAGCGGCAATCTGCATTGCAACATTCTTTGCCATTGTTACAAATTCGGTGTTGTCAGCGTCAAGCGCGGTGTCAAAGTTAACGAGAACGCCGATTTTTCCGCCTGCGTGAACATAGGAAACAACCTTACCCTCAAAGCGGGCAAAGCGGCGAACCTTGATGTTCTCGCGAACGGCAAGGAAGAGCTCCTGAACCTTCTGCTCGACGGTCTTGCCGTCCTTTGAGCAATTAAGCAAAGCCTCAACGTCGGCTGGATTCTGCTCGGCAATAATCTCTGCAATTTCGTTTGCTAACGCCTTAAAGCCGTCGCCGTTGGCAACAAAGTCGGTTTCGCTGTTAAGCTCAACCACAACGCCCACGCCGTTTCCCGTGTAAGCGCTGACGGTACCCTCAGCGGCAACGCGGCTTGCCTTTTTAGCCTGGGAAGCAAGTCCCTTTTCTCTTAAATAATCGGTTGCGGCGTCCATATCACCGTTACACTCGGTGAGTGCCTTTTTGCAGTCCATCATACCGCAGCCTGTCTTTTCTCTTAAAGCCTGTACGTCTTTAGCGGTAAAAGCCATTGTATTTTCCTCCTAAAAAGCTTGAATATTATTCGGCAACCTCAGCGGTCTCCTCTGCGGGAGCCTCTTCCTCTGCAGCCTCGTCATCGTCCTCGGCGGCGGTGCCCATCTCTGAACCCTGTCTGCCTTCGATAACAGCGGCGGCCATTGTCTCCGCAATGAGCTTAACCGCACGGATAGCGTCATCGTTTCCGGGGATAACCGCGTCGATCTCGTCGGGGTCGCAGTTGGTGTCTACGATCGCGATAATCGGTATACCGAGCTTCTTAGCCTCTGCTACAGCGATTCTCTCCTTGCGCGGGTCAACGATAAAGAGCGCGCCGGGGAGCTTTTTCATATCCTGAATTCCGCCTAAGAACTTCTCGAGCTTTTCAATCTCGAGATTGAGCTTAACAACCTCCTTCTTGGGGAGAAGCTCAAAGGTTCCGTCGTCTCTCATAGTGCGAAGCTGGTTAAGTCTTGCAATACGGGTGCGGATTGTTGTAAAATTGGTAAGCATACCGCCGAGCCAGCGCGCATTTACATAGGGCATACCGCAATGCTCCGCCTCTTCCTTAATAGAGTCTTGAGCCTGCTTCTTTGTGCCGACAAACAGAATGTCGCCGCCCTCAGCCGCTATATCGCGTGCGAAGATGTAAGCCTCGTTAAGCTTTTTAACGGTCTTCTGAAGGTCGATGATGTAAATTCCGTTGCGCTCGGTGAAAATGTACTCCGCCATTTTCGGGTTCCAGCGTCTTGTCTGGTGTCCGAAATGAACGCCCGCTTCAAGAAGCTGTTTCATTGATACTACTGATGCCATTTTTAATTCCTCCTGAGGTTTTTCCTCCATCCCGACATTTTCCGACGAATTCCTTAGAACACCCTGTCGGTTAAGACGGAATGTGTGTTTTATATTGGCCGCGCGTACCGCACAGCTAAGGTATTATACCATATCATACCGAGAAAATCAAGGTTTTTTTGAATTTGTAAAAAAATTCCGCATATGCGGGCAAATTTAAGCTTTTTTTCGGTTGACAAGCCGTTCTGTTATGATATAATCATATAAATATTTATATTATATTATGAAAGGGAGTAATAAGAATGGCATATTATTTCAAAGAGGAATCTCATACCTTTAACGACTATCTTTTGGTCCCGGGGTATTCGTCGGCAGAGTGTATTCCCGCGAACGTCAGCCTTAAAACACCGCTTGTAAAATTCAAAAAGGGTGAAGAACCTACGATTACTATGAATATTCCGCTGGTTTCCGCCATAATGCAGTCGGTCTCGGGCGACCGTCTTGCCGTGGCGCTCGCCAGAGAGGGCGGAGTTTCCTTTATTTACGGCTCGCAGTCGGTTGAAGACGAGGCGGCTATGGTAGAACGCGCAAAGAGCTATAAGGCGGGCTTTGTTGTAAGCGATTCAAACGTTACTCCTGACAGCACCCTTGCCGATATTTTGGCTCTGAAAGCGAAAAACGGCCATTCTACCGTAGCGGTCACCTCGGACGGAAAACCGAACGGAAAACTTTTAGGCATAGTTACCAGCCGTGATTACAGGGTAAGCCGTATGTCTGAGGACACCCTTGTGCGCGACTTTATGACCCCGCTCGGCTCGCTTGTTGTAGGAGAAGAGGACACAACCCTCAAACAGGCGAACGACATTATCTGGGACCACAAGCTAAATTCACTCCCGATTGTAGATAAAAACGGCTGCCTTAAATATTTCGTATTCCGAAAGGACTACGACGCCCACAAGGAAAACCCCAACGAGCTGCTTGACAGCCACAAGCGCTACATAGTCGGAGCCGGCATTAACACAAGGGATTACGAGGAGCGTGTTCCCGCCCTAATCGCGGCGGGCGCGGACGTGCTCTGCATAGATTCCTCGGAGGGCTTCAGCGAATGGCAGGCGAGGACACTTAAATATATACGCGAGAAATACGGCGACGCCGTTAAGGTGGGCGCCGGCAACGTTGTTGACCGCGACGGCTTTATGTTCTTGGCAGAGGCGGGCGCCGACTTTGTAAAGGTGGGTATCGGCGGAGGCTCTATCTGCATTACCCGCGAGACAAAGGGCATAGGCAGAGGACAGGCTACCGCCCTTATCGAGGTATGCGCCGCACGCGACGAATATTTTGAAAAAACGGGCGTCTACGTTCCCGTATGCTCTGACGGCGGCATTGTTCACGACCACCATATGACCCTCGCGCTCGCAATGGGGGCAGACTTCCTTATGTTAGGCAGATATTTTGCCCGCTTTGACGAGAGCCCGACAAACCGCATTACAATAAACGGTAATTATTATAAGGAGTACTGGGGTGAGGGCTCTAACCGCGCGAGAAACTGGCAGCGTTACGATCTTGGCGGCGACAAAAAGCTTTCCTTTGAGGAGGGGGTTGACTCCTACGTTCCCTACGCGGGAAGTCTTAAGGACAACGTGAGCCTTTCCCTTTCAAAGGTTAAGTCTACAATGTGCAACTGCGGCGCGCTTACTATCCCTGAGCTTCAGGAAAAGGCGAAGCTCACCCTTGTTTCCGCCACCAGCATTGTCGAGGGCGGCGCGCACGATGTTATTCAGAAGGATACTTCGGCAGGCATCATAAAATAAATTTATTTTGAATTTACCAACGGAAAACGGATAAAATAATTTAAAATAAAACTGCCCGCAAAGGAGAAATACTTATGAAAAAAGCCGCAAAAAACACCCTTATATGGACAGGGGCGGCTGCCGCTGTCGGGGCCGCGGGGGCTGTTGTCTCATACGCGGCAATGAAAAGCCTTGTAAGGATTGCGCTCGACCGCGAACAGCCCAAGATTTACGAAAAGCAAAAGGCAAGGCTTTCGGGCGCAGTCGGTCAGCAGGAGCTTTTCCAAGGGCTTTTCGAGGCGGGAGAGCGGCTTAAAAACAGCGGCTGTGAGACGGTGGAAATCACCGTGCAGGACGGCGAAAGGCTTGTCGGCCATCTTCACAGATGCGAAAACGCAAAGCGGCTTATTATAGCAATGCACGGCTGGCGCTCCTCCTGGACGGGGGATTTCGGGTTAGTCTCGGAATTTTGGCACGCCAATAATTGCAGCGTTCTTTACGCGGAACAGCGCGGTCAGGGCGAGAGCGGCGGCGACTATATGGGCTTTGGACTTATCGAGAGGTACGACTGCCTTGACTGGGCGAATTGGGCGAATGAAAACGGCTTCGAGGGACTTCCGATATATCTTTGCGGAATTTCCATGGGTGCTACCACCGTGCTTATGGCGGCGGGGCTCGACCTGCCCGGAAACGTACACGGCATTATGGCGGACTGCGGCTTTACCTCGCCCCACGCGATATGGAAGCACGTTATGGAGCACAATCTTCACATCTCGTATAATGGCATTAACGCGGCAATCGCAAACGGTATGTGTAAAAAGAAAATTCAGATCGGCGCGAGGGATTACTCCTGCACGGAAGCCCTTAAGAAAAGTAACACTCCCGTGTTCTTCGTTCACGGTACCGACGACCATTTTGTACCCGTCGAAATGACCTATGAAAATTATAAAGCGTGCTCCGCTCCGAAACGACTGCTTATTGTCCCGGGTGCGGAGCACGGAATGAGTTATCTTGTGGACAAAGATAACTATGAAAAGGCTATTAGAGATTTTTGGGAAGATTTCGATTAGTTTTTTCGACAAAAAATGTCACTGTATGTTGACAAATGCATTATTTTATTGTATTATATTTATCGTAGCAAAACGGATGCATATTTGCCGCATCTCAAGCGCGCCTTATATGCGTAAAACGAATTTTACTTTGAAACGGGTGTGCATAATATGGAACATTTCAATTTCAGAGAAAATCTTGAGCTTATGATAAATGACGAAATATACCGCGAAATTACCTTTGACGATTTTATTGCCGCTATTCGCGCAAATCTGGATAAGGAATTCAGCGATTTGAGACAGTTCAGAGAATCGGTTTTGCTGTCAACGGCGGATATTATACAAAATAAAACCTATTTATCAGATTACGAAATTAAAAAAATGCTTACTGTTGTGCTGGTACGCATAGCAACGATGACCGACTCGGATTTTGAAAAGTACATAATAAAGGCAGAAAATGAGTTTTCGAGATAGCTTGAATTATATCTCAGAATGCTCAGATGTGTCGGATCACAATATAAATTCAATTCATATCTTGTGACCACAGGATTGCGTTAATATGTATTCTATTCCTATTTCATCTAATGTCTCTTTCCATGTGCTTATGTCAATGCTGTTTTCGCAAAGTAAAACGGCTATGTCTTTTGCATATGCAAACGCTGTTCCCGGCAAAAAGCAGCTTTCGGTATATGCGGCTTTGGGCGTCAGCCCCTCGAGACTGATTACTGAACCTCCGTCTCGGTCGAGCACGGAGTATGTTATTGTTTTTTCGCTTTGCAGACTTTTAAGATTGCTGAAATGATGTGACAGTTGGTATGCTTTCTTTTCCGACATAAATAAAACTCCTTTAACTTTTACAACAATTTAATATTCCTCTGCTTATAAATCTTATCAAAAAAACTAAACTTGTCAGGATATTTGAGTGATATTTTTTTCATAATATAGGCGAAATGTTTTTCGCCTTGATCCGCCGCTGATTCAGCGCACGATTTTTCACCCTCTGTGCATAATTAAAATACAACTAATATTACGGACAGGTTTTTAAAATACAGATTCCCCATATTTCATTTCTTAAATTGAAATTAATAAGAGAAATATTTTACTCTTTTTTATGAAAAAAAGGGTAATTTTTTTTCATTTACTTTTTCTGTGCGAAAAGAGGTATTCATATGAACGACGGAGAAAAAAGAGTTGAACAAGCGCTCCGCTTTTCAAAAATTTGGTGGCAATCGCGCGCTGACGCGGAAAAGTCACAGGAATATATGGCATTGGGGCTGGGTGTCTCAAAGAAAACCATACAAAACTGGGAAAAGGGAATTGCGGCTCCAAGCCTGTATCAGGGTATTGAGTGGTTTCAATTGCTTGGGCTCAACCCTATGCATTACTATCTTGAATTTTTGTATCCCTCCCTTTTCGGTAACAAAACGGATAATGACGAGGATAAAAAATTAGAGGACGCTCTTATTTCCCTGGTAAAAAACACTTCAACCTTAGAAAAGAAGCAGCTTTTATTTCTTATGACAGGCAACCACGGAAGCTCTTGGTACGCTTTACTTCAGCTGTTTACAGCGCACTGCCATACAAGTATGCAGTCAAGGGCGACAACCGCTCGGCTGATTTTGGAAAATTATGAGATCGAAGAAATCAATAACAAGCTTGTTTGTACCGACGACGTACAGCCCGATATGAGTATTTTGAATAAGGCAATATTTAAAGGCAAGCAAGCGGCGATAAAAAACGATAAAGGTTACATCACGCCCGCAAACGATAACAGTGAGTATTAAGCCTTACTTTCAAATTCGGTAAAAGTGCACCGCTGAATACGGACAATAGAGTTTTTATATTTTTTAAAAAACGTTGGAGCAGCATATGAAACTGGATTTATGGCATTATTTGCAGACCGTGAAAAATCCGATTGTGCTTTACGGAATGGGTAACGGCGCTGATAAAATAATAAATGTGTTAAAGGACTTCGGCGTCGAAATTTCGGGCGTTTTTGCAACCGACGGCTTTGTGAGAGAAAAATATTTTCACGGCTTTAAGCTTTCCTCCTATTCGCAGCTTAAAGAATGCTTTGGTCAAATGACCGTATTGCTCTGTTTCGGAAGCTCAAGACCGGAGGTTTTGGAAAACATAAATAGAATATCAGCGGAGCAGGAGCTTCTCGCCCCCGACGTACCTGTATTCGGCGGCGGGCTTTTTACCGCCGAATACGCAAGGGAAAACAGGGAGGCTCTTACCCGCGTTTACTCCCGACTCGCCGACTGTAAATCACGGGAGACCTTTGAAAATATAATAAGATATAAATTGAGCGGACAGCTTGATTACCTCTGCCGCTGTGAGGTAAGCGAGGATGAGCCGTACCGCTCCTTTTTAAGGCTCAGCGATAACGAAAGCTATCTCGACCTCGGCGCGTATACGGGCGACACCGTGGCAGATTTTATTTCCCGCACGGGCAGCTATAACAGTATTACCGCCGTAGAGCCTGACGAAAAAAGCTTTAAAAAGCTTATTAATAACACAAAGAGCCTTAAAAATTTTCGGGCAATAAACGCCTGCGTATCCGACAGAACCGGAACGGAGCGCTTTTCAATGCGGGGAGGGAGAAATTCAAGCCTTGGAGGAGGTGGCGAAATAGCCTGCGTGACCGTTGATGAAATTGCCGAAAACGGCGCCACCTTCATCAAAGCAGACGTTGAGGGCAGCGAAAAAAAGGCGATAGCCGGCGCGAAGAATACAATTTTAAAGCATAAGCCTAAAATTCAGCTCGCCCGCTACCACCGAACCGAGGATTTATTCGCTCTGCCTGCGGCGGTCGACAGCATAAGAAACGATTACAAGCTTTATATGCGCCATTTTCCCTCGGTGCCCGCGTGGGATACGAATTTTTATTTTATTTAATATACAAAAAACCGGACGATCAACCCGTCCGGTTTTAATATTTTAAAAATGAGTCGGTCGGTAAGCCGAGTTCTGTCGCGGACGGTTATCTATCTCGACGCGGGATTGCTCCCTGCGCTCATGCCGCTTTTCGTAACACGCCGGGCAGGCGTATCGTTACAGTCAGCGTTGCTCCGAATAGGGTTTGCAGGGTCTTGACGTTCCCGTAAGACCGGTGAGCTCTTACCTCGCCTTTCCACCCTTACCGCAAAGGCAAAGCCCTTTGCGGCGGTATATCTCTGTTGCACTTTCCCTAAGGTCACCCTCGGCGGCCGTTAGCCGCTATTCTGCCCTGCGGGGCTCGGACTTTCCTCGGGCATTTCTGCCCGCAACCGTCTGACCGACTCTTATGCCGACAAGCGCCGACGTTATTATTGTAACATAAACCGCTTTCTGTGTCAAAACTATTTTTTGGGAATAAAATATGTATTAGACATAATGTTTGGAGGGTGATTTATGGAAAACTTTAAATTGAAATACTTTTTGGGAGCAAATTCTTGCGAGGGTTTCTGTTCATTCTTTGAAAAAAGCTATCTGCCCGACGGTGAATGGCGGGCGTTTATAATCAAGGGCGGTCCCGGAACCGGAAAATCCTCGTTTATGAAGTATTTTGCGCTCAAGGCGGCGGAAAAGGATTTTAATCCGGTACTCTGCCCATGCAGCTCCGACCCTGATTCCCTTGACGCGGTCATATTGACCGAAAAAAAGCTGGTTCTAATGGACGGTACCGCGCCGCACACGGTGGATCCCGCGTTTCCCGGTGCCTGTGAAAAAATACTTAATTTCGGGGAATTTTGGAATGATGCCGCCTTTGCTTCAGATAAAAAGGAAATAATTGAGACCACGCTTTTAAACAAGGCGTTCCACAAAACCGCCGCACGCTATATTGAGGCGGCAGGCAAACTTATCGCAGACAGCTACAAAACCGCTCTCGCCTGCACCGACAAGGAAAAAGCTCTGCAATTCTCCAAAAACTTAACCCGCAGGCTTATTCCGCATAGAGAAAACGCTCCCGTCGGCAACGAGTGGATAAGATTTATAGAGGGAATCACTCCGCTCGGTATAGTATCCTATTCAGGTACGCTTGTTTCTCAAGTGCCTAAAGCGGTAATAATAGACGACGAATACGGCAGCGCGTCAAACATAATAATAAATTTTATCCGCGAATACGCGCTTAAGAACGGATATGAGATAATAACCCTTAAGAATCCGTTTTTGCCCTCTCTCATCACAGACCACATTATAATTCCCGAATTAGGGATTGCTTTTGCTACAGAAAACGCCTATATGCACTTCCCCGCTGTTTCGCGGCGTATTCACGCGCGGCGCTTTGTGCCGTCTCAGAAGCTCCATTTAAGCCGAGAGAGACTTAAATTCAATAAAAAAGCGGCAAAAGAGCTGTTAATTTCTGCCGCAAGTACGCTTTCACAGGCAAAAAGTGTGCATGACAGGCTTGAGAGTCATTATATAAGAGCAATGGACTTTGACCGACTTACCGATTTTGCAGAAAAATTCACAAAGGAAACACTTGAATAATAAATCAGATGTCAGACATTAGATAACGGATGGCGGACCATCTAATGTCTGACATTTAATATATAATGTATAATCTTGCTAAATCCGTATTTTTGTGCTATACTATTATATATTTTAATTGCGGAGGAACAAGATGTCTGCTAAAATTTACACCCTGTCGGACGGGGCGGAGGGTTTGTTTATAAAAAACGAGCGGTTTAATACCACCTCCGTTTCCTTTAATTTCTATCTGCCGCTGTCGGCAGATACCGCGGCGGAATACGCGCTTTTGCCCTTTATGCTTACCACCTGCGGCGCAGAATACCCCGACTTTTCAGTGCTTAATTTTAAATTAAGCCGCCTTTACGGCGCGGGTCTTGACGCTTCAGCGGAAAAGCTCGGAGACTATCAGCTTTTACGTATGCGTATATCGGTTATAAACGATAGTTACACCTTTGAAAGCGAATCCCTCTTAAGCCGTGCGGCCGATATGCTTTTAAGCCTTGTTTTTGAGCCTAAAACCGAAAACGGCGCTTTTTGCGACAGCGATTTAAGCCGTGAAAAACGCAAGGCAATTGAACATATAAAAGGTGAAATAAGCGAAAAACGGATTTACGCCAAAAACCGCCTTATAGGGGAAATGTATAAAGGAGAGGCTTACGGAGTGCCCAAGTGCGGCACAGCCTCGGACGTAGAAAAAATCACAGGTAAAAGCCTTTATATGGCTTGGGAAAATATGCTTAAAAAAGCCTTTATAAGGGTGCAGGTGATCGGCGCTTCCCTGCCGCCCCGCTTTTTTGAGGGTATTGCCGAAAGACTTGCGGGCTTAGACCGCGCCGACATCACAGACTGTAAATTAAATAAGCCCACCGCCGCTGTAAAAACGCCTAATGAAATTATCGAAAAAATGTCGGTAAAGCAGGGCAAGCTTGTAATGGGCTTTTCCTCGGATATGTGCGGGGACGACGATGTTACCCTACCGCTTATGGTTATGACCGATATTTTCGGCGGCGGCCCTTATTCAAAGCTTTTTGCAAATGTCAGAGAAAAAATGAGCCTTTGCTATTACTGCTCTGCCTCCTCGGTTCGGGGAAAGGGGCTTATAACTGTGGATTCGGGTGTTGAGGCTGAAAACGCCGATAAAGCGCAGAAAGAAATATTAGCCCAGCTTGACGCGGTTAAAAACGGCGACTTTGCCGATTTTGAATATGAGGCGTCCCTAAAAAGTCTTCGCGATTCCCTTAACTCCTACAACGACAGTCAGGTTTTGCTTGACACCTGGTACGCGCTCAAAGCGGGTAATAAAACCCTTTACTCGCCCGAAGAAATAGGCGAAAAAATTTCGGCAATCACCCGCGAGGACATTATAAATGCCGCAAAGGGCGTTAAGCTTCATACCGTATATAAGCTGTTACCCAAGGAGGAAAAGTAATGCAAAAACAGGTTTTTGAAAGCGAAATCGGGGAAAGCTACATTAAGGCTGTCCACCCGTCAGGGCTTAAAATTTACATTCTCGAAAAACCGCAGTACAATTCCGCCTACGCGGTTTTCGGCACTAAATACGGTTCTATCGACACCTGCTTTTCGGTAAACGGCGAAAAAACGCAGGTGCCCGAGGGCATAGCGCATTTTCTTGAACACAAGCTTTTTGAAAGCGAGGACGGCGACGCCTTTACCAAATACGCCGCGACGGGCGCATACGCAAACGCCTATACCTCGTTCGACCGTACCTGTTATCTTTTTTCCTGCTCGGATAGATTTTACGATAATTTAGGTATACTCCTTGATTTTGTGCAGTCCCCCTATTTTACCGCCGAAACCGTGCAGAAGGAGCAGGGCATTATCGGTCAGGAAATACGAATGTACGACGACAACCCCGAATGGCGGGTTATGTTTAATATGTTGCTCGCAATGTATAAAAAGCATCCCGTCAGAATTGACATAGCGGGCACCGTGGAATCAATCGCCGAAATCGACGATAAACTGCTTTACAAATGCTATAACACATTTTACAACCCCTCCAATATGTTTATCTGCATTGCGGGAAACGTAAATTCCGAAAAGGTTTTAAGCCAGATAAACGGAGCTGTTAAAACCAACGACCCGATCGAAATCGAAAGAATTGGCTGTGATGAGCCCGACGAAGTAAGCGAAAGCTATGTTGAGCAAAAGCTTGAGGTAGCCCAGCCCATCTTCTGCTTCGGCTACAAGGAAGCTATGGACAAACCCGAACGCACGGTAAAGGAAAAGGTGTGCACTTCTCTTTTGCTTGAAATAATTGCGGGAGACGCCTCACCTCTTTATAAAAAGCTCATAAACGAGGGTCTTATTAACGACGAGTTTTCCTTTGAATATTTCACGGGCAACGGCTATTCCTCGGTAATATTCGAGGGGGAGTCTATGGACCCTAAAAAGGTCGCTGAGGAAATCAAATCAGAGGTCGAACGGCTTAAATCTGACGGAATCGACAAAAAGTTGTTTTCCGCCGTTCGCTGCGGAATGTACGGCGAAGCGGTGCGCTCCTTTAACAGCGTGGAAAACATTGCAACCCAGCTGGTAGGCTGCGCTATGTCGGACAGCGGACTCTTCGACGAATTAAAGTATCTGAAGTCGGTAACGCCCGACGATATCTACAAGCGGCTTTCTCTGCTTGAAAACGATAAAACCGTCCTTTCGGTTGTAATTCCCGAGTGAGGTAAAGTATATGAGCTATGAAGTTGTTATTTTCGGAATAAAGCTTACCCTCTCCCCTATTGCTTTCTCAATTCCGCTCGGTTCGCGGCATTGGGACATTTACTGGTATGGAATAATAATCGCGACAGGTTTTTTGCTGGCCCTTGTCTACGGCATTAAAAACGCCCCGAGGTTTAATATAAACACAGACCGTATGCTTGACGTGGTACTGGTTGCAACCCCTGTTGCAATACTTTCGGCGCGGGCGTATTATGTCATTTTTGACGGCGAGCCGCTCGACGGCATAGGCGACTTTTTCGGTTTCGGAAACTCCTCGGGCTTTGCGGGGCTTGCAATTTACGGCGGAGTTATCGGAGCGTTTGTCTCGGGCGCTGTTATGTGCAAAATCCGCAAGGTTAACATTCTCGATATGTTTGATATTGCGGCGATAGGCTTTCTTATCGGTCAGGGCATAGGCCGCTGGGGCAACTTTGTAAATCAGGAGGCATACGGCTCCTTTACCGGCAGTTCCTGGTGGGGTATGCAAAGCACCAAAACAATCTCCGAAATGGGCGAGGGCCTTGTTCACCCCTGCTTTTTGTATGAGTCGGTTTGGTGTATCGCAGGCTTTATTATACTTAATTGTTTCAGTAAAAAGCGCCGCTTCAGCGGTCAGATTTCCCTTATGTACTGCATATGGTACGGCTTCGGCAGAGGTATAATCGAGCTTTTGCGCACCGACAGCCTGATGATAGGCAATATACGAGTTTCCTGCCTTTTGTCCTTCGCAATCTGCATTGCGGGCGCGGCTCTGCTTACAGTAATGCTGAGACGCACCGCCGAGAACGCTGAAACGGGCAATTACAGCGAAGTTTTCTCGGAAAATGAAGAAGACGTGAATATAACGGAAGAAAATGAGGAAAAAGAAAATGAGCAGAATAATTGACGGAAAGGTAATTTCCGCCGCGGTAAAGGAGCGGGTTAAAAACGGTGTTGCCGAGCTTAATAGTAAAGGCATAACCGTCGGCCTCGCGGTTATAATTGTAGGCGATGATCCGGCATCAAAAATATATGTCGCAAACAAGAAAAAAGCCTGCGAGGCGCTGGGCATTATCTCCGAGGAGTACGCTCTGCCCGCAAGCACGACCGAGGAGGAACTTTTGGCTTTGGTGGACGAGCTCAATCACAAAAAGAGCATTAACGGCATACTCTGTCAGCTTCCCCTGCCCTCTCACCTTGACGAAAAGCTTATAATCAATTCAATTTTGCCCGAAAAGGACGTTGACGCCTTCCACCCCGCAAATGTCGGCAGAATAATGATAGGCGACTTTGATTTTGTCCCCTGCACCCCTGCGGGGATTATGGAAATGTTAGCTTACGAAAACATAGATCCCGAGGGCAAAAGCTGTGTGGTTATAGGCCGCTCGAACATTGTCGGCAAACCTATGGCAATGCTCTTACTCCACAAAAACGGGACGGTTACTGTCTGCCATTCAAGGACAAAGAATTTAAAGGAAATATGCAGTAAAGCCGATATTCTGGTCGCGGCGGTCGGAAAGGCGAAATTTGTCACCGCGGATATGGTCAAAGAAGGCGCGGTGGTAATCGATGTAGGTATGAACCGCGTTGACGGAAAGCTTTACGGCGATGTCGATTTTGAAGAGGTTTCAAAAAAGGCTTCCGCCGTAACCCCGGTACCCGGCGGCGTAGGCCCTATGACAATCGCAATGCTTATGCAAAATACCCTTACTGCGGCGAAAAAGCAAAACAAAATAATATAGTATTCGGGTGATTTTTTGATAAAAAAAATTATTTGCGCCGCCGCGGCGGTTTTAATGCTTACTTTTCCTGTTTTTGCGGCAACTTACGATATCCAAATTACCGCTCCGAAAGGTTTTTACAGCTA
Organism: uncultured Oscillospiraceae bacterium; assembly: GCA_900547445.1. GTDB lineage: Bacteria > Bacillota > Clostridia > Oscillospirales > Acutalibacteraceae > UBA737. Next base: position 21,383 of record URGJ01000007.1, read on the forward strand.
TAAATCGGGGCAAAGCGCGGAAAGCACGGCAAAAATCCTCGGTATGACCGAGGAAGAGCTTGAAAATTACTGCACCGAAAACGGCATAGTGTTCATCGCCGCTAATAAGGATAATACAAAGCAGATAAGGGTCTGTGTAACCGAATCGGAATTTTCGTCAAGCATAGGCAATCTTTCAAACCTTTCGGACGATAAAATCACGGCGCTGATACCCGATATAACAGGCTCCGTCGGAGGAGAATTGCTTGAGAAAAACGGTCAAAGGTTTATTAAAACCTCCGAAAACTTAACCGATTCGGGCGGCGGATACAGCGTAATAAATTATGTCACGGTCGCGGCTAAAAAGGATTATATTTTATCCTTTTACACCGCCTTTGGAACAGACGCCCATTATTCCGAGGAGGTTTTTGACAGCTTTTCCTCCGCAGATTTTTATAAAGAAGCCGACGAAAAAAGTTATTTCGTATATGTTATTATCGCCGCGACAGTACTCTTAGTTTTAGGCTCGGCTTATATAATATTCACCCTTGTGCGGGATATTAAAAATGACCGCAAAGATAATATCTAAAAAATTCCCGCAAACCTTCTCGGTTTACGGGAATTTTATTCTTGTCTGTGACAAATTTTAAAGTTCGTCAAAAAAATGCAAAAAAATCATAATTTACCTATAATATTATCTGCCGACGCGCACAAAATAGTAATGCAAACGCAAGAGAAAAAATTATAGGAGAGAAAAATACAATGGCTAAGAATGTAGTACCTGAGGCTAAAGACGCCCTCAACCGTTTTAAGATGGAGGCTGCCAACGACCTTGGTGTTCCTTTCCCATCTTAAAACGGTTGTTTTATTGTTTTATATCTTCCATTTCACCAACAAATTTGTAAAAAATCCGTACCTCCTGCTCAAAAGGCGATGAATTGTGGGTTGCCCTTTTCTTACCCTTGGGCAGTATTTTAGGACCAACCTCAATTCTGTCTATAAAGGTAAGCAAGGTATCACGGTCGAGATTTTCGATATGACTATATTGCTTTGTGAGTTCAAAGAACATTTTGTAGTTGTCGCTTTTGCTCGTTTTTACGGTTTCTTCACTAAGCTCCGATAGCTCTTGCTTTATGGCAACAGATTCCTTTTGCAAATCGTCAACCATAAAGCTTAGTCGGTCATCCTCAAGCCGTCCCTCGGCATTGTCTACATAAAGCTTCGGAATTATTTTATCAATAACCGAAAGTCTGCTTTGCAGTTTTTCTCTACGAGCTTTTCGTTCCTTTATTGCCTTATCGGAATTTTCATCCTCCATAACACGCTGTACAATGCTGTCAATCTCCTCGTCTGTAAGAGAAATAAGGGAGTTCAGGTCTTCTGTTACAAGATTTATTAAATCAGCATATTTGATTCGGGTACCTTCGCAAGGGTTTACAATATCCTTGCGTTTGTTTATGCAGGAAAGATACCAGTACTTGTTTCGTTCACCCTTATAAACCGTACCGCAAGAGCATAAAGCGTGTCCGCAAAGCGCACAGTAGGCAACCCCCGAAAAAATACTTTTTCTGATATGCTCGTACTGCTGAAAGCTGCGTGTACCCTTACCCATATTTTCGTGCGCTTTTCGGAAGATTTCTTCGCTTACCAAGGCTTCGTGGGTATTCTCAGTTACAGCCCATCTTTCCGGCGGGATTGAGACCTTCTTTTTAGATTTCACACTTGCTTTTTTAGTTTTGCCTAAAAGCGTGTGTCCCAAATAAACCTCGTTTTTGAGTATTCGTTTAACCGTTGTATAGTTCCAAAGGTCAGACGCTCTCGCCGCTCCCTCAACGCTAAATTCGTCACGGTACAGCACTCGGTATTTAAGCGGCGGAATAACACCGTCATTGTTAAGATCCTGCGCTATTTTTCTTGACGAATCACCCTTTGCGGCGGCTTCAAAAATTCTCTTGACAACGGGTGCGGTCATTTCATCCGGAACAAGCTGATTTTTATTACGCTCCGCTTTCTTGTAACCGTAAGGCGGACAGGCACAATATAAACCGTCCTGCCGTTTGGTTTTAAGCACATCCTTGACCTTTCGTGAACCGTCTCGCAGATATACCTCGTTCATAGCGAACTGGAACGGCGCCATCACATTTTCGTCTTCGCTGTCAAAGTTGTCGGCAATGGCGATATACCTTACCCCGTGTTCAGGAAAAAACTGCTCGGCATAATAACTCGATTCACGCATATCACGGCCGAGACGGGATAGGTCTTTAGTTATTACCGTGTTTGCAAGACCATTATCAAGCTCACGCATCATTTCCTGAAAACCCGGTCGGTCAAAGTTACCGCCCGAATAACCGTCGTCGACAAACTCACGAACAAGGTTTATGCCGTTTTGCTCGCAGTATTTGTTTACAATCATACGCTGGTTGGTAATACTTGATGATTCACTTTTCTGCGCTTCTTCTCGGGATAATCTTAAATAAGCAAAGGCGATTTTATTTTGTTCGATTCTCATTTTACCTCCTTCGGCTGAATCGAACCACCGATATTATTATACACCATAGAGCCGCCCACTTCAAGCGACGGCGCATTATTTTTTGTATCTTTAACTCGCTGTTCAATAAGCATAGCGGTAGTTTTGTTCTCTGCAAAGACTCTGCTGATGATATATCTCGTATTCTGAATATCTCTGTAAATTTTCATTCGAACTTCCTCCTTTCTCTATCTTTTCCAAAGCAGTAAAAAATAAACATAGTGCTGACTCCTTTATGTTTTTTCCGAAAACATTTGCACTTAAAATATAAAGAAGTTTGTTTTTAAGTTTCAAGAAATCTGCTAAGAAAAGTCAAGAGGAAATCATAAAATATTAAGAAAAATCTTGTAATAATGCCTTTTTCGAAGATGGGTATAAGAAATAAAGGCGGCAAAGGCAAATTTTTGTCGCCTGACATAGGTGTTATAAAAAATCAATTAAATATTGCTGCTAAAAATCAGTTGGTCATTAATACCGTTGTATTGTCCTTCATTTCATTGAAGGCGCTGTTATTAAAAATGCAGAGAAGCTCTCGCAAAAGGTCATTTTGCAAAATAGTATAGTTCTTCGGCAAGATACCTTAAAGTTGTACAGATTGTTCTTCAATCAGTTCCATTGCGTGATTGACAGCTTGTCCCATATCGGTATTATCGGGCAGATTCAGCAGATAATCATAGCGTGCTTCTTCGGGAAGGAAGATTGCACTTTTTGTCTTAAAATCAGCCGCTTCAACGGGCAGAACTCTGCCGTTACGAACAGGACGGTCTTTCAGTATTTCTGCTTCAACGAACTTGACGCGGCTATAAGCATACCGCAGAAAGATAAGACCGAGCACAGGCATACAGTATTCCTGCGAGGTTACTTTTGAATCGGCACGCAGAAGATCCGCTGCCTCCCATAATTCTGTTTCAAGTTTGCGGATATTTATCATACTTTTCACCATCCAAAAATACAGTTATCTAACTTTTTTAGTTGTTCCTTCTTTTTTCTTTAAGTGTCTTTAAAATATCGTTGATATTGGATTCTTTTGCGACTTTGGGGTAGTCTTTTTCAAAATCTGCCAAAATATCTTTTGACGCGATTTCATCATTTTTTACCGATGCATATACGTTTTCTAAGTCACCGTTATCAAGTGCGTCCTCAATAAAAGGCTTTGAGTCCTCGGGGAAGGAATCCCAACTGCCGTAAAGATTCATAACCGCTGCATCAATTTTTTCATTGGAAGGTCAAATTTATCGCCAACGTGGTTTATCGCATCCTTCATTGAAGATGCGGCGTGAATCACGGCGTCAATATTGGTAGTCATGTCACGAAAGCCATAATTGGTCAGAATGGCGGCACCGCCAACCAAAACAATTTCTGCCGGCATTGATTTTCCATTAAGCCTTCTAAATTCTTTTGCCAATTCCTTGAGATAGGTATCAAGGTTTTCCCTTGTAAAACCGTCAAACGACATTACGAACCTCGTTTTCTACGATATTAAATCGCATAAATTCAGGAATGGCTTCCATAATGGAACGATGTTTTAATTCGTCATTTTTAGCAACCTTGGCTGCAACCAATACGCTTGCAGGGAAAAGAATGGTTTTAAGCTTCAAACTGCGCATATCGTCATATTGAGTGCAGATGGGAATATCGTTTTCTCTGCCGACGTAATCAAGCATAGCAAGGAAATAGAGACTTTCGGGATACCATTTTTTCTTATAGTATTTACGGATAGGATCTTCTTCCAAAAGTTTAATAATAAATTTATTCATTAAATGCTGTTTCAAAAATTAATGCTCTCTGAACAAAAACGTTCAAAGAGCATTTTGTAGCAATGTGCTTTTTTCTTGTGCGTCACAAATCTTTTACGCCATTTCTACTCCATTTTCGCAGGGAGTTATATTTTTTCGGTTTCTTGAAAACAGCAGTATCTATGGGGTTTTATAAGCAATTATCGATTTTTATGGAGTTATGAAAATCGGCTCGTGAATTACCATACCAAGCTTCATTACAATCTTCCTTTTTGAAAATGATTACATCAATTATTAATTATAAATCGTCAGAACAATATTATCAATGAAAAGTTGTAAATTAATTTAATTATAAAAAAAGACCTGCACATTTGTACAGGTCTGAATGTTGGCATCTACTTATTTTTCCGGGCAGCTTCCCGCCGAGTATCTTCAGCGCAAGCGAGCTTAACTTCCGTGTTCGGTATGGGAACGGGTGGACCCTCGCCGCAATCAACACCAACTGTTTTTTATCTGTCTTACCGACAGCTTTGTTATTATAACACCCTTATATCGATTTGTCAAGCATTTTTTTAAAAATCTTTTGCACACTTGTAGCGTTACAATTAATTTAAGGTTTTTCAAGATTTAATATTTACACGGCGCGAAAAAAGTGGTATTATGTTATTTGTATGGGACTATTAAAGATGAATGCTTATAAGCGTCTCATGAATTTTATTACAGGAGGAATTTTCAATGGCCAGAAAATTCAAGACCATGGACGGTAACAACGCCGCGGCTCATGTTGCCTATGCGTTTACCGAAGTAGCCGGAATTTATCCGATTACACCGTCCAGTCCTATGGCGGACTATGTTGATCAGTGGTCTGCTCAGGGACTTAAAAACATTTTCGGCACAACCGTAAAGGTTGCCGAAATGCAGTCCGAGGCAGGTGCCGCGGGTACTGTTCACGGCTCTTTGGCAGCCGGTGCTTTAACCACCACCTTCACCGCCTCTCAGGGACTTTTACTTATGATTCCGAACATGTACAAAATTGCGGGCGAATTGCTTCCCTGCGTTTTCCACGTTTCGGCACGCTGCGTGGCTTCTCACGCGCTTAACATTTTCGGCGACCACTCCGACGTATACGCCTGCCGTCAGACAGGCTTCGCAATGCTTGCCGAGACCAACCCGCAGGAGGTTATGGACTTAGCTCCCGTAGCTCACTTGGCTTCCATCGAGGGCAGAGTGCCGTTTATCAACTTCTTTGACGGCTTCCGCACCTCCCACGAAATTCAGAAAATTCAGGTATGGGATTACGAGGATCTTAAGGAAATGTGCGATATGGACGCGGTTGACGCCTTCAGAAAGCGCGCCCTTAACCCCGAGCATCCCGTAATGCGCGGTTCTCACGAGAACGGCGATATCTTCTTCCAGCACCGCGAGGCCTGCAACAAGTACTATGACGCTATGCCCGCGATTGTTGAGAAGTATATGGACAAGATCAACAGCAAAATCGGCACCGATTACAAGCTGTTCAACTACTACGGCGCACCCGACGCCGAGCGTGTTATCGTAGCAATGGGCTCTATCTGCGACGTTGCGGAGGAGGTTATCGACTACTTGACCGCTAAGGGCGAGAAGGTAGGTCTTGTAAAGGTTCGCCTTTACCGTCCGTTCAGCGCCGAAAGACTTGCCGAGGCTATCCCCGCTACCGCTAAGAAGGTTGCCGTTCTTGACAGAACTAAGGAGCCCGGCGCGTTAGGCGAGCCCCTTTACCTCGATGTTGTAGCCGCTCTTGCCGCTACCGGCAGAAAGGTTGATACGGTTGTAGGCGGTCGTTACGGCTTAGGCTCTAAGGACACACCGCCCTCAAGCGTATTCGCTGTATATAAGGAACTTCTTAAGGACGCTCCCAAGCACAACTTCACCCTCGGTATCACCGATGATGTTACCGATTTGTCTCTCGCTGAAGAGCCCGCTCCCAACACCGCGGCAGAGGGTACTATCGAGTGCAAGTTCTGGGGGCTTGGCGGCGACGGTACTGTCGGCGCAAACAAGGACTCTATCAAGATTATCGGCGACCATACCGACAAGTATGTTCAGGCATACTTCCAGTATGACTCTAAGAAGACAGGCGGTATCACCGTATCCCACCTGCGCTTTGGCGACAAGCCGATTAAGAGCCCCTACTACATCAACAAGGCGGACTTCGTTGCCTGCCACAACCCGTCCTATGTAATCAAGGGCTACAAGATGGTAAACGATGTAAAGCCGGGCGGCGTATTCCTTATCAACTGCCAGTGGACAGCTGATGAGCTTAACACTCATATGCCGGCTGAGGCTAAGCGTTACATAGCCAAAAACAACATTCAGCTTTACACCGTTAACGCTATCGATATTGCCGCCGAAATCGGTCTCGGCAAGCGTACAAATACCGTTCTTCAGTCCGCTTTCTTCTCACTTTCCAAGGTTCTCCCCGAGGAAGAGGCTATCGGCTATATGAAGGAGAAAGCCCAGAAGTTTATGAAGAAAGGTAAAGAAATCGTCGAGATGAACGAGAAGGCAATCGACGCAGGCGCTACCGCCTATGTTAAGATTGACGTTCCCGCCGACTGGGCTGACGCTGTGGACAACACCTCTGCCGTAAAGGAAGAGGGTCCCGCTAAGCTTGTCAAGATGGTTGACGATATTATGAAGCCGGTAGGTCTTATGAACGGTGATTCTCTCCCCGTATCCGTATTTATGGACCACGCCGACGGTACCTTTGAGCAGGGCGCTTCGGCTTACGAGAAGCGCGGCGTTGCGGTTATGGTTCCCGAGTGGAATCCCGAGACCTGCGCTAAGTGTAACAAGTGCGCCTTCGTTTGCCCCCACGCTACAATCCGTCCCTTCGTGCTCACCGCCGAGGAGGTTGCGGCTGCTCCGGCTACATTAAAGAAGGCTCCCAAGCCCTTCCTTAAGACGGACTACACCTATGCTTTGACCGTTTCTCCCCTTGACTGTATGGGCTGCGGCGTGTGCGTAGGCGTATGCCCCACCAATTCACTCAAGATGGTTTCTCAGGAGTCACAGCTTGTAGAGCAAGCTTCCTTCGATTACTGCGTTGCCAAGGTCGCCGAGAAGAAGGATGTTGCTACAGACGCAAACGTTATTACTTCACAGTTCAAAAAGCCGTTGCTTGAATTCTCAGGCTCCTGCGCGGGCTGTGCGGAGACCTCTTATGCACGCCTTATCACCCAGCTCTTCGGTGACAGAATGTATGTTTCCAACGCTACAGGCTGTTCTTCAATCTGGGGCGGACCTGCCGCTACATCACCCTACACCACCAATGCTAAGGGTCAGGGCCCCGCTTGGGCTAACTCCCTCTTTGAGGACAACGCCGAGCACGGCTACGGTATGTATTTAGGTCAGAAGGCTATCCGCGACCGTCTTATCGATGATGTTAAGCAGATTGCCACTTCCGACAAGGCGGACGAGGCTGTTAAGGCGGCTGCCGAGGAATATCTCGCAACCGTAGACAACGGCGCTAAGAACACCGCCGCTTCCGAGGCGCTTGTTGCCGCACTTGAAAAGCAAGGCGCAAACTGCCCCGTATGCAAGGATGTTCTTGATAATAAAGAATTCCTTAATAAGAAGTCTGTATGGATCTTCGGCGGCGACGGCTGGGCTTACGATATCGGCTTTGGCGGCGTTGACCACGTTCTCGCTCAGGGCAACGATGTAAACATTATGGTATTCGATACTGAGGTTTACTCCAACACCGGCGGTCAGGCTTCTAAGGCATCCAACATCGGTCAGGTTGCTCAGTTCGCGGCGGCAGGTAAGGCTATCGCCAAGAAGAGCCTTGCCGAGATAGCTATGTCCTATGGCTACATCTATGTAGCTCAGATTGCTATGGGCGCTGATATGAACCAGACCTTAAAGGCTCTTAAAGAGGCTGAGGCTTATCCGGGTCCGTCCCTTGTAATCGGATACGCTCCCTGCGAGATGCACTCGATTAAGGGCGGTATGGTTAACTGCCAGAAGGAAATGAAGAAGGCTGTTGACTGCGGCTACTGGGATATGTTCCGTTACAATCCCGCTCTCAAGGCAGAGGGCAAGAATCCCTTCGCGCTTGACAGCAAGCCCGCAACCGCTGACTATAAGGACTTCATCATGGGCGAGGCTCGTTACTCCTCACTCACACGTTCCTTCCCCGACCGCGCTGAACAGCTCTTCGACAAGGCCGCCGAGACCGCAAAGGCTCGCCGCGCTCACCTCGAGAAGCTGGTTAAGCTCTACGGCACCGAAGAATAATCGGAATATTAAGCACATCGCTTAGATAACATTGAAGCCTCCGACTTTTTTAGTCAGAGGCTTCAATTAATATAAAGAGCACGAAAAGACAAAATTTTAAGTCTTTCCGTGCTCTTTTGGTTATTAGTTTATTTTTCCGTAAAGAGGCATATCCCCGTCACGCTTGGGTTCTCTTGCGGGAACGTCAGAGACAGTTCTTTGCGGCGCGCGTCTGCGCGAATTGCCGTCGCGCCTGCCGTTTTCTCTCTTCGGGGGACGTATATCCCCGCCCTCAACCGCGATAACAACTCGCCGTGCGCTTCCCTCGCCGAAGGAGTTTGAAACCACGCCGTCAATGCTCTGAACAGCAGTATGGATAATCCTGCGCTCGTAAGGATTCATCGGCTCAAGGCTACGGCTTTTGCCTGTTTTAAGCACCTGCTCCGATACGCGCTTTGCAAGGCTTTTAAGCGCCTCCTCGCGCTTTTCGCGGTAGTTCCCGATATTTATTGCTACCTTGTAATACCCGCCGCCGTTGTTTGCGGCAAGACCTGTAAGATACTGTATAGAGTCAAGGGTTTCGCCCCTGTGACCTATAACTGTGCCAAGTCCCTTGCCGTCAAGCTCAATAAGGGCGGCGTTTTCCTTCTCAGCAACCTTAATTTTAAGCTCGGTACAGCCGAGACCTTCAAGTATTGTATTAAGATACGCAATTGCCTTTCCTGCTTTAGAATCGGCAGGGATTTCCGAAGCGTCCTTTGGTTCGCCGTATCCGTCGTGTATATCATACTTTTTCGGCTGTGCAGCCGAAGTGTCAGACTTGCTCTGCTGTTTTGCGTCTTCCGTCTTCTGCGGTTCCGATTTATTTTCTTTTTTCGGTGCCTTTGGAGCGTTTTTTTTCTGCGCCTTGGGTTTTTCGTCGGGAATTTCCGTAAACACCCTTACCTGCGCCTGTCGTCCGCCGAAAAGTCCCAAAGTCTTTTTCTTAGGTGTTGCAATGACCTCAAACTGAATATCCGCTTCCTCTGAAACGTTCAATTCAGCAATTGCGTTTTCCTTTGCCTCGGCTATTGTGCTGCCGAAGCCTATTGCCTCTTTAATCAAGAGATAACCTCCTTATCCTTTTTTATTCGGCATTTTCGCCGTTAATCTTTGCTTGATTAATCTTTTTAATTTGAGTCTCCTCAAAATCACATTCTTTATTTAACTCCTTAAGCCGTTCGCGGGAGAGCATTTTATGCGGTCCGTAGAACTGCTGAACGCCAAGCTGAATAAAGCCGCCGATAAGCGAGGAACACGCCCAGTAGAAGGTAACTCCTCCCGGCAGAGTAAAGCCGATAAACAGCGATATTAAGGGCATAGTAAGCATCATACCCATCATATTAGGCGCGTCGGGATTAATCTTTTTCTGCATTAACGTGGAAAGCACACTTGTGAGCATCTGAGCTAAAAACGCTATAATCGGCATTACCCATATGAGCTGTGCGTCATTGAAAATATCAAAGGAGAATTTCGGGGTCTGTGTAAGGTTAATTCCAAAGAAATTGAAATTTAAGGTTCCGAGCTTATTCGCGATTTCGGGAATATTAAGACTTCCGCTGCGCACAGCCTCGATAATCTGAAGCTCGCCTCGTGCGTTCGCAGCAATGCCTAATTGCTTTGACGCTTCGGATATTGTTGCCGAGTCTATGTGCAAAAGGTAGGTCAGCGGCGACATAATGAGCCAGTAAATGCTCAGCATAATCACCATACGGAGAACCATCGGCAGACAGCCGCCCGACATAGAGACATTTTCCTCTTGATACAGCTGCTGCATAGCCTCGCTGTATTTCTGCTTATCGTCGCCGTAACGCTTCTTAAGCTCATCAAGCTTGGGTTTAATCCTTGTCTGTTGAACGGAGGATTTCTGACTCTTAATACTAAGCGGTATAAACGCAAGATTTGCAAGAAGTGTGAAAACAAAAACAGAGGCGGCGAAATTTCCGCCGAAAATTCCGGCTAAAAACTCAAGCACCCAGCCGAGAGGTATATTGATAATATTAAATATTGTTTGCATCTAAGCACCGTCCATTCGCGCCGCGTGAAGGCGGCAACGGTTATTTTTAATATTGATTTTATAAATTAATGCCGCGCCTTTTTTTCGGGAACGGGGTCATAGCCGCCCTTGCAGAACGGATTGCACCTTAAAATTCTCCAAATACCGAGCGCCGTCCCGACAATTGCCCCTCTTTTTTGTATCGCCTCAATCGCGTAGGCGGAGCAGGTAGGGGTAAATCGGCAGCAGGAAATTTTGCGCGGCGAGATGTTTTTCTGATAAAATTTAATTATGCTTATCAGCAGCCTGCTCATTTTCTTTTTTTTCGCTCCATACGCCCGCCGATTTCAACAGCGACTTCATAGACGCCGCGGCGGCTGTGCTTTTAATGTCAAGTATACGCGTTCTTGCCACTATTACAAAATCGTATCCTGAATTAATATTCGGCAAGCATTCTCTGAACGCGGCGGTGATAACCCGCTTTGCACGGTTGCGCTTTACCGCGCATCCGAGCTTCTTCCCCGCGGTAATACCTAGGCGTATCCCCCTGCGGTTTTTTACCGCGTAGATTACGAAATAAGGGGAAACATATGATTTCCCTTTTTTATAAGCGCGGCGGAAGCTGTAATTCTCTTTCAGTTTAATTATACTATTCATATTATACTATTCATAGGCTTAATAAAAGGAAAAGCCACATTTAAGTGGCTTTAGTATGTCAACTGCTTTCTGCCCTTCGCTCTGCGGCGTGCGAGCACCTTACGGCCGTTAGAGGTTGCCATTCTCTTTAAAAAGCCATGCTCCTTTTTTCTGTGGAGCTTCTTAGGCTGATATGTCCTTTTCATTTACGAACCCTCCTTATTATACACATTGGCGGTTATGTGGACCAAGTTTAAGTCCCGAGAAATTAAGTCATAACCTATCGATTTTAAATTATAACCCAAATTCTATGCATATGTCAACAAAAATATTTCTAAATACGCAAATTTACAAAAATTTTAGACCCTGCTGTATAAAATTTCGGCTTTCCCCGAAATTTTAACCTCAAAATCCGCGGGGATAAAAATACTTCCGCCTTTTTTCGCCGATAGAGAGCCGCCGCCCCACGCAATATTAAGCTCGCCGCTAAGCACCAAAAGAGAAATAAAGCTGTCGCGCAGGCAAAGGTCGGTTTCTCCGTCAAGCGACAAAAGCTCGGCGGTAAACAAATCGCAGGAGGCAAGCTTTCTTACGCTGCCGAAATTCTCCTTTTTAATTTCTCCGACACTTCCGTAGGGCAAAACGGGCGGGGTGCGTTTTGTTACCTCAAGCGCCTTTTCAATGTGCAAAGGACGCGGCTTGCCGTCGGCGCCAAGCCTCCCATAATCCGAAACGCGGTAGGTGGTATTCGAGTTCTGCTGAACCTCGGCTATAAGTATTCCCTCACCTATCGCGTGTAGCGTACCTGCGGAAATAAAGAAAACATCGCCCTTGTGAACGGGGACATAATTGCAGATTTCGGGCAGGGTATTATCCTTAATCCTGCGCTCAAATTCCTCCCTTGAAACCTCGCGGTTAAAGCCGTAAATAAGCTCGGAGCCCTCGTCACAGTCGACAACGTACCACATCTCGGTCTTGCCGAACTCGCCCTCGTTCTTAAGAGCGTATTCATCGTCAGGGTGAACCTGAACCGAAAGGCGGTCCTTAGCGTCGATAAGCTTTATTAAAAGCGGAAAATACGGAAACGCTGCCGCTTTTTCGCCGATAGCCTTATCGCCCCAAAGCTCTATTGCCTCAGCCAAGGTCTTGCCTGCAAGAGAGCCGTTTGCCACCGTATCCGCGCCGTCCTTATGGCAGGAAAGCACCCATGCCTCGGCGGCTATTTCCTTTTCCGTCTCATAGTTATATTCGTTTTTTAGCCTTGTTCCGCCCCAAAGGTAGTCCTTAACAGCGGGCTTTAATAATAACGGATACATAATTTTTGCTCCTTATATCTCATTTATAATAATTATACCACATATTTCCAAAATAGCAAGAAATCTTATTGACACTACGGTTCGTGAGTGCTAATATATGTGAAAAGAGAGGAGAATACCTATGAAATATGAAGTTTTACATCTAAAGGATTATTACCCGTTTTTGGGGGAGAACGGCTGCGACCCCACGGTCGAAATATATCTGCCTTATAATATGACCGAAATGCACCGTGAAAACGACAAAAGACCCTGTATGGTGGTCTGCCCGGGCGGAGGCTACAGTCATTGCTCCCAGCGTGAGGCTGAGCCTATAGCTTTACAGTTCCTGCCTCAGGGATATAACGTGTTTACTATTACATATTCCGTCGCTCCCCACTGTTTCCCTACCCAGCTTCGCGAGGTCGCGGCATTAATGGAGCTTATATATAAGAACGCTGACCTTTGGAACTGCGACACCTCTAAAATCGCGATAATCGGCTTCTCCGCGGGAGGTCACCTTGCCGCCCATTATTCGACAATGTTCGACTGCAAGGAGGTAAGGGAGGTCTTCCCCGAAAGCAAAAGCGTAAACGCCTCGGTGCTTTGCTACCCCGTAATAACCGCCGATCCTGCCCACGCGCATATGGGAAGCTTTTACAATCTGCTTGGAAAAAAAGACATTTCCCACGAGGAGATAGAGTACTTCTCCTGCGACCGAAATGTTAAAGACAGTACCCCGCCCGCCTTTATATGGCATACCGCTGAGGACAACTGCGTACCTGTTATGAACAGCCTTTTATACGCAGGGGCGCTCAGCGAGCACAAGGTGCCGTTCGAGCTTCATATATACCCCTACGGACGCCACGGCTCATCAACCTGCGACGCCCAGACCCTCGACTCGGTTGATAACGGACTTGCTCACGCAAACGCATGGCTTACAAGCCTTAAAAGCTGGCTCAAAATGATAGGCTTTACAAAATAAATAATATTAAATAATCTCCGCCCCTTAATAAGGGCGGAGAATTTTTTTGCAATAAATGTTTACAAAAGAGGGTGTGTCCCTCTTTTTTTATTATGCAATAGCCAAAATATTTTGAATCGGGGAGGTGACAGATAAAATGGCTGAAGCGATAGTTTCCGCGGGAGCGTCGGTTATTGTCGGAGTATTTTCTCTCGTCGGAGTAATAATTACAAACAGCCGCGCAAACAGCAAAATGCACAACGATATAAAAACCGCTCAGGCGGTAACCGAAGAACGAATAAAAGAGCTTGCCCGTGAAGTGCGCATGCATAATGACTTCGCGCGGCGAATACCTGTTATTGAGGAACAGGTCAAGGTTGTAAATCACCGTGTTGCAGACCTTGAGGAATTTCACAAACCGAATAATTAGGAGGAATCAAAATGGTAAACATTATAAAAATCGACTGTCCGAAAGACAAAATTAGTATTAAGTGTCCGTATGCTATGACCCCTACGCGCATAGTTATACATAACACCGCGAATGACGCAAGCGCGGACAACGAAATTGCGTATATGCATACTAACAATAAACAGACCTCTTTCCATTTCGCCGTGGACGATAAGAAGATTATTCAGGGTATTGAGCTTAACCGCAACGCGTGGCACGCTTCCGACGGCAACGGCAAGGGCAACCGTGAGGGTATAGCGATTGAGATATGCTATTCAAAGTCGGGCGGCGAGCGTTGGCTTAAGGCCGTCGAAAATGCCGCAGAATTGACCGCTAAGCTGTTAAAGGATTACGGTTGGGGAATTGATAAGGTTACCAAACATCAGGACTACAGCGGCAAGCATTGTCCGCACAGAATACTTGACGAGTACGGCTGGGATAATTTCCTTAACCTTGTAAAGAGTTATATGGAAAGTACCGCCGCGTCCAAACCCTTCCCCGCTCCGTCAAAGCCTGATGTTATCTATCAAGTGTGGGACGATGTTAAAAATAAATGGCTGCCGAATGTCAAAAACGACAGCGACTACGCGGGGATATTCGGTCACGATATATGCGCTGTATTTGCCAATCTTTCAAGAGGCAACATCTTTTACAAGGTGCATTATAAAGGCGGTAAATGGCTGCCCGAGGTTAAGAACCGCGCCGATTACGCGGGATTGTTCAACAGACCTATTGACGGGCTTATGATGAAAACCGACACAGGCGCGAAAATTTACTGCCGAGTACACCTGCGCCGCTCTAATAAGTGGCTGCCGTGGGTGACAGGCTACTCCGAAAGTGACAATAACAACGGATATGCGGGTATAATCGGTCAGGAAATTGACGGTATACAGATTAAGTTTTAAAGGAGGGATAAATAATGAACAAAAACGTTGCAAAATGGCTTAAGGCGGCGGCGGTTCGTGCTGTTAAGACAATAGCTCAGACCGCAGTTGCGACCATAGGCACCTCGGCGGTGCTGTCCGCCGTGGACTGGCGGGTTGTTGTTTCCGCTTCTCTGCTTGCGGGGCTTCTCTCGGTGCTGACGAGCGTTGCGGGACTGCCTGAAGTTAAGGAATAATAACTTTGTCCCCCCGTCTGAACTCTAAGTTCGGACGGGGATTTTTTATATACATTCGTTATCGTATAAAATACAAGCTGATGAACAATTGATTTATTCGGAGTTTTTTGCTATAATCATTATAATATATAAAAAGCGGGAAATAATATTTAATAGTCCTTGTGGAGGTGTTTTTATGTGTACTGCAGCAACCTACAAAACAAATGATTTTTATTTTGGAAGAACCCTTGATTATGAATTTTCCTACGGTGACGAGGTGACGGTTATGCCGCGCAATTATCCGCTTAAGTTTCGTGCCGCGGGCGGTTTGGAAAAGCATTACGCGGTAATCGGTATGGCGCACGTTGCGGGAGATTACCCGCTTTTTTATGACGCGATCAATGAAAAGGGACTTGGAATGGCGGGACTTAATTTCGTGGGTAACGCCTACTACCGCGATGAGTCCGAAGGCAAGGACAATGTAGCGCAGTTTGAATTTATACCTTGGATTTTAAGCAAATGCGCCACGGTAAAGGAAGCAACAAGTCTGCTTGAAAATATAAATATCACTAATACTCCGTTCAGCGATAAGCTACCAATAGCCCAGCTCCATTGGATTATCGCCGACCGTAGCGGCACCATAACCGTGGAATCGGTAAAAGAAGGCATAAAAATTTACGATAATCCTGTGGGGGTGCTGACCAACAATCCGCCCTTTGACGAGCAGATGTTTAGGCTAAACGATTATATGCACCTTTCGCCAAAATCTCCTGCAAATCTCTTTTCGGACAAGCTTTCGCTTAATACCTACAGCCGCGGAATGGGCGGGCTCGGACTCCCCGGCGACCTGTCCTCCCAATCCCGCTTTGTAAGAGTCGCCTTCACTAAAATGAACTCGGTTTCGGGAGCCTCGGAAAACGAGAGCGTCAGCCAATTTTTCCACATTTTAGGCTCTGTCGACCAGCAGAGGGGTTGCTGTGAGGTGGACGGCGGTAAATATGAAATTACCCTTTATACCTCCTGCTGTAACGCCGACAAGGGTATATATTATTACACCACCTATGAAAACCACCAAATCACAGCTGTGGATATGCACAGAGAAAACCTTGACGGCACACTACTTGCGCGCTATCCTCTTATTACGGGAGAGCAGATTAAAATACAAAATTAAATGTTTTATATATAAAACCGCCTGTTTCGGATTTAACCCGAAGCAGGCGGTTTTAACTTTAATATTACATCTTAGCAAGGTTTGCCTTGAGGTTGCCTAACTGTTCGCGAAGCTCTTGCGGCAGCTTGTCGCCGAACTTCTTGTAATGCTCCTCGATTTCCTCGGCTTCCTTGGTCCAAACGTCCTTGTCAACCTTAAGAATGCTCTTTAAGGTGTCAAGATCCATATCAAGGTCGGTCAGGTCAATATCCTCAGGCTTCGGAACATAGCCGATAGCGGTTTCCTCCGCGTCGGCCTTGCCCTCGCAGCGGTCAATTATCCAGTTAAGCACGCGCATATTGTCGCCGAATCCCGGCCAGATAAAGTTGCCCTCGTCGTCGGTACGGAACCAGTTGACGTTGAAAATCTTGGGAGCTTTGTCACCAAGCTTTACGCCCATATCGAGCCAATGCTGGAAGTAGTCGCCCATATTATATCCGCAGAAGGGCAGCATAGCCATCGGGTCGCGGCGAACAACGCCTACCGCGCCCGCGGCGGCGGCTGTGGTCTCAGACGCCATTGCGGAGCCTATGAACACGCCGTTAACCCAATCCTTTGATTGATATACAAGGGGAGCGCACTTAGCGCGGCGGCCGCCGAAGATAATAGCGGAAATCGGCACGCCCTCGCCCTTGTCAAACTCGTCGGAAATGCAGGGGCAGTTCTTAGCGGGAGCGGTAAATCTTGAGTTCGGATGAGCGGCGTAGGTTGACTTGTCCGCCTTGTTGAACTTGGAAGCGTCCCACTTGTTGCCCTTCCAGTCGAGCGCGTTCTGCGGAAGATCCTTGTTAAGTCCCTCCCACCAAACGGTGTTATCGTCAAGATTGAGTGCAACATTTGTAAAGATTGTATTTTTCTTTGTGCTCTCGAGCGCGTTGAAGTTGGAGTGAGCGTTGGTTCCGGGAGCTACGCCGAAGAAGCCGTTTTCGGGGTTGATGGCGTAGAGACGTCCGTCAGGACCTATCTTCATCCAGGAAATATCGTCACCGACGGTCCAAATCTTATAGCCCTTCTTGCGGAGATATTCAGGCGGAATAAGCATTGCAAGATTGGTCTTGCCGCAGGCGGACGGGAAAGCGGCGGCTATATATTTAACCTCGCCCTGCGGGTTCTGGAGACCCAAAATGAGCATATGCTCAGCCATCCAGCCCTCTTTCCAGCCCTGATAAGAAGCTATACGCAGAGCAAAGCACTTTTTACCTAAAAGCACGTTTCCGCCGTAAGCGGAGTTAACAGAGATAATGGTGTTGTCCTCGGGAAAGTGGCAGATATATCTGTTCTCGGGGTCAACATTGCATTTAGCGTGGAGACCGCGAACCCAGTCGTTGCTGTCGCCTAATACCTCAAGTACCTTAGCGCCGATACGGGTCATAATCGCCATATTAAGGACAACGTAGATAGAATCGGTTACCTCAATACCTATTTTAGCAATCGGAGAGCCGATCGGTCCCATAGAATAAGGAATGATATACATTGTGCGTCCCTTGTAAGAACCGCGTGCGATATTGTAAAGCTTAGTATACATCTCCTGCGGGTCGCACCAGTTGTTGGTAGGACCTGCGTTTTCCTTTGTCTTAGAGCAGATAAAGGTTCTGTCCTCGACACGGGCTACGTCGTTAGGAAGAGTTCTGTGCAGATAGCAGCCGGGAAGCTTTTCCTCGTTAAGCTTAATCATTTCGCCTGACTCTACCGCTTCCTTGCGAAGACCCTCAAGCTGTTCCTCGCTGCCGTCTATCCAGACAACCTTATCAGGATTTACAAGTTCCTTGACTTCGTCAAGCCACTTTAAAACCGTTTTATTGTTGGTCATTTTGATATCCCCTTTTCAAAAGTTCAAATTTTTGCCTTATACATTATAACCTATTAAAAAAAGAAATGCAAGAAGATTGTAAAAAAATTAACAATATCTTAAACTTTTAGCAATCATATTAAGTATTTACACGAAATACTTACTTATAATAATATTGACATAAGAAGAAAAAAGTTTTAAACTGTTATTATAAATCAATAAGGATGGAAAAATATGGTTGACGGTTTCATCAAGGTTGCCGCGGGAGTGCCCGGTTGCACCGTAGCAGACGTTGCGGCTAATACAAAGGAAATTAAAAGACTTATAGGCAAAGCAAATGACTTGAAAATCAATCTTCTGGGTCTTCCCGAGCTTTGCATTACGGGGTACACCTGCGGGGATTTGTTTTTTTCGGAGACTCTGCTTACCTCGGCAAAGAACGCCCTTAAGGAAATTACCGAATATACCGCGGGCTTATACCCGATTGTAATTGTCGGCGTGCCGCTTATATATTCTTCAAAGCTTTTTAACTGCGCGGCGGTACTGTCGAACGGAAAAATCCTAGGTATAGTGCCGAAAACCTATATGCCTAATTACGCCGAGTTTTACGAGCAAAGGCAGTTTTCCTCGGGAGTGCTTGTCGGCAAGGACGCTATTCTAAATATATGCGGAATTACCGCACCCTTTGGGACAGAGCTTATCTTTGCTCATAACGAAATGCCCGAATACACCTTTGGTCTTGAAATATGCGAGGATTTGTGGGCGGCGGCGCCCCCGTCCGAAAGGCTTTGCAGAGGGGGAGCGAATATAATTGTAAACCCCTCCGCCTCGAACGAGGTAATAGGCAAGGCGGAATACAGGGCGTCTCTTATCTCATCAACCTCCGCAAGGCTTTTGTGCGGATATATTTACTCTTCGTCGGGAAGCGGTGAGTCAACGCAGGACCTGGTCTATTCGGGACATTGCCTTATCTGCGAAAACGGCACGACCCTTGCGGAAAGCGAGCCGTTCAGCGAAAAAGAGCTTACAGTCACCGAAATCGACCTTAAAAAGCTTTCGGGCGAACGGCATAAAAACACGAGCTTTGAGCCGCTTTGCGGTCTTAAAACCGTCACCTTCGAGCAGAAAAAAATCACAACCGAAATCACAAGGAATATAGCTAAAAGCCCATTTGTCCCGACCGACAGTGCCGATATTAACAGCCGCGCCGAGGCGATACTCCGTATCCAGTCCTACGGGCTTAAAAAGCGGCTTGCACATACTCATTCCAAAACCGCGGTCATCGGAATTTCAGGCGGACTTGACAGCACCTTAGCTCTGCTTGTTGCCGTACGCGCGATGAGGCTTTTAAACCGCCCTTTAAGCGATATTCAGGCGGTAACAATGCCTTGCTTCGGTACAACAAGCCGCACCCGCTCCAATTCAGAAAAGCTTTGCCGTCTACTAGGGGTAACCTTTAAAGAAGTCAACATCACCGCTGCGGTAAATCAGCATTTTTCGGATATAGGTCAAAGTCCCGACAGCCTTGACGTAACCTTTGAAAACTCGCAGGCGCGGGAGCGCACGCAGGTGCTTATGGATATTGCGAACAAGACAGGCGGTATGGTTATAGGCACAGGCGATTTGTCGGAATTAGCCCTCGGCTGGGCGACCTACAACGGCGACCATATGTCTATGTACGCGGTCAATTCCTCGGTACCAAAAACCCTTGTGCGGTATATTATCCGCCACGAGGCAGAAAGCGCGGAAAGCGAGCTTAAAGCGGTACTGCTCGATATACTCGACACCCCCGTTTCACCCGAGCTGCTGCCTGCCGACGAAAAGGGAGAGATTGCCCAAAAGACCGAGGATTTGGTAGGTCCTTACGAGCTGCACGACTTCTTCCTTTATCATATATTGCGTAACGGCGAATCGCCTAAGAAAATCTACCGCTTAGCGCTTATCGCATTTTGCGGCGATTATGACAAGGGTACGATTAAGCATTGGCTTACCGTGTTTATAAGGCGGTTTTTCTCACAGCAGTTCAAGCGTTCCTGTCTGCCCGACGGACCTAAGGTCGGCTCGGTTACCCTCTCGCCCCGCGGCGACTGGCGTATGCCGTCCGACGCGTCTGCCGAAAGCTGGCTTAAGGAGCTTGAGGAGCTAAAGTGATTTTTGGCAAAAGCAATCAAACATTTTAGCGCTAATTATATAAAATAAATTTTGAGCAGGGTATACGCCCTGCTCAAGTTTTTATATTTTTTTCAATACTCCGTTACTCCGTTGAATACAAGCACAGCGTCACCCGTCAGAATTATCCGTTCGTCTGTGTAGTTTACAATAAGGTCGCCGCCCTTTACCTTTACGGTAATGTCCTCGCCCTTGTTGCACTTGCCGGTCTCGCAGGCGGCGGCAACCGCGGCGCAGGCACCCGTACCGCAGGCGGAGGTTTCGCCGTTTCCGCGCTCCCACACCCGCATTTTAAGGGTGTTTTTATTTACAAAGCGCACAAACTCGGTATTTATCCGCTCGGGGAAAATCGGGGCGTTTTCAAATTTCGGCCCTACCGTTTCAATGTCGATATCCTCTATACTGTCACAGAAAAGCACGCAGTGGGGATTGCCGACATTCACGCAGGTTATGTTGTAAATCTTATCCCCTATCATAGCGGGGTAATCTACAAGCCTATCGGCATTTATTGTTGAGGGCAATTCCTTGGTTTCAAAGCGCGCCCTGCCCATATCCACCGAGGCGAGGGTGACCTTACCCCCTGAAGTGTAAAGCTCTAAGCTCTTTACACCGCTTGCAGTCTCGATAGTTATATTCTCGCCCGAAGCATAGCCGTTATCGTAAAGGTATTTCGCGGCACAGCGTATGCAGTTGCCCGCCATTTTACCCTCCGAGCCGTCGCGGTTGAATATCCGCATTTTAGCGTCGGCAATTTCCGATTTTTCAATAAGCACAATTCCGAAGCCGCCTATTCCTAAATGACGGTCGCAAAGGCTAATGCACAGCGACTCGGGGCAGGTGATGGAATTATCAAAGTTTTCGATAAAAATGTAGTCATCGCCCGTTGCCTGCATTTTTGAGAATTTAAGGCTCTGCCTTTCGGTTCTCATATCGTTGATGTCCACAAGCTCGGTGTTTTGCTGATTGTAGCGGGCGGCGGTTATATCCGCAAGAGCGTTCGCCGTATCAAGGGAGGTAAGGCAGGGGATTGACAGCTGCAATGCCCGCCTGTGAAGGGCGATATAATCCTCCACGGTGGAGTCCATAAGGGCACCCGTGTAGATAATGTAGCTTATATCACCCTTTTCCAATAGCTTAAAGGCGTTGTCGCTCTCCTTAATGCCCGCGATTTCGGTCACGGCAATGCCGAGGGTTCTTATCGTCTCGGCGGTTTCGGCGGTGGCGTAAAGCTTTAGCCCTAAATCGTAGAACTTTTTAGCAAGGGATACCACCTCGTGCTGATCGTGGGTGTCCACGCTTAAAAGCACACCGACATCTTTCTGTAAAACAGAGGATTTAAGGGTCATTCCCGCCGCAGTAAGCCCCTTAAAGAGGGCTTCGGTAAGGGTCTTTCCGAGTCCTAAAACCTCGCCTGTCGATTTCATTTCGGGCCCTAAGTAGGAGTTGACATCGTTAAGCTTTTCAAAGGAGAATACCGGCACCTTAACGGCAAAATAGGGCGGGATTTTGTGCAGTCCCGTGCCGCAGCCTAATTCCTTAAGGGTACTTCCCGTCATAACGCGGGAGGCAATGTCCACCATCGGCACACCCGTCACCTTGCTGATATAGGGCACGGTGCGGGAAGCTCTGGGGTTAACTTCAATTACATAAAGCTCGTTGTTGTAAATAAGGTACTGAATATTTACAAGTCCCTTAGTGCCTAATGCCAGCGCCAGCTTTTCGGAACAATCCACAATACGGCGCATCATTTTATCGTTAATGCTGTAGGGCGGGTAAACGGCTATTGAGTCGCCGCTGTGTACCCCTGCCCGCTCGATATGCTGCATAACGCCGGGGATAAGCACATCCTTGCCGTCCGAGATAACGTCAACCTCTAACTCCTTGCCCGCCATATATTTATCGACAAGCACGGGGTTGTCTATGCCCTGCGCCAAAATGCGCTCCATATAAACCTTAACCTCGTCCTCGTTGTGGACTATCTTCATGTTCTGCCCGCCTATTACATAGGAGGGGCGCAAAAGCACGGGGAAGCCTAAGCTGTTTGCGGCTTCTATAGCCTCATCTAAGGTGTTTACACCCACGCCCTTAGGTCTTTTTATGGAGAATTTTTCGAGTAATTCGTCAAACCGCTCCCTGTCCTCGGCAAGGTCTATGCCCTCGGCAGATGTGCCGAGAATCGGTATACCGCTACTATCCAAGAATTTTGTGAGCTTAATAGCGGTCTGACCGCCGAAAGCCACAACCACCCCTACCGGCTTTTCGACCTTAATAATATTCATTACATCCTCGTCTGTAAGGGGCTCGAAATAAAGCCTGTCCGCCGTGTCGTAATCGGTCGAAACGGTTTCGGGGTTGTTGTTGACGATTACAACATCATATCCCGCATCTTTCAGCGTCCAAACGCAATGAACCGAGGAATAGTCAAACTCTATTCCCTGACCGATTCTGATAGGACCCGAGCCTAAAACCATAATAACCGGCTTGCCCGAGCGTTTAAAGGAACGCGCCTCGCACTCGTTACCGTATGTCGAGTAGAAATAGGGGGTCACCGCGTCAAACTCCGCGCCACAGGTATCAACCATTTTGTAGGCGGCGTTCATTTCGGGCAAAGCCGCCGCACCCGAAATGCGCTTTAACGCCTTGTCGGTGTAGCCCAGCTTTTTACCCTTTAAATAGAGGATTTCGTCAATACCGTTTTCAATTTCCTTTTCGTAATTAACAAGGTTTAAGAGCTTATAAAGGAAGAAGCGGTCGATTCGGGTGATTTCAAATATTTCGTCCACCGAAATTCCATTTTTAAGCGCCTCAAAAACCGTGAATAAACGGCGGTCATCGGCGATTTTAAGCCTTTCTTTAATATCAAGGTCTGAAATGGGGGCGGCGTTAAGGGTATCAAGGGAAATTTCCGCTCCCCTTACCGCCTTCATAATTCCCTCTTCAAAGCTTTGACCTATCGCCATAACCTCGCCCGTGGCCTTCATTTGAGTGCCAAGCTTACGGGAAGCGCCCGCAAATTTATCAAAGGGCCATTTAGGCAGCTTTACCACAACATAGTCGAGCGCCGGCTCAAAGCAGGCGCAGGTTTTGCCCGTAATATCGTTTGTAATCTCGTCAAGGGTGTAGCCGAGGGCAATTTTGGTGGTGATTTTCGCAATCGGGTAGCCTGTCGCCTTAGAGGCTAAAGCCGAAGAGCGGGAAACTCTGGGGTTCACCTCAATTACCGCGTACTCAAAGCTGTCGGGGTTAAGGGCGAACTGGCAGTTACAGCCCCCCACAATGCCGAGAGCGGAAATAATGTTAAGCGCCGCGCTACGGAGCATCTGATACTCCTTGTCCGAAAGGGTCAGCGCTGGGGCGACAACAATACTGTCCCCCGTGTGAACGCCTACGGGGTCGAAGTTTTCCATACTGCAGACCGCAATAACATTCCCCGCGTAGTCCCGCATAGTCTCAAACTCAATCTCTTTCCACCCGAAGATGTACTTTTCCACAAGTATTTGGGTAATGGGGGATAAATCGAGCCCTGTTTTGGCTATGATTTTAAGCTCCTCCGCGCTATTCGCAACGCCGCCGCCCGCACCGCCTAAGGTAAAGGCGGGGCGCACTATTACGGGGTAGCCGATTTTTTCTGCTATTTTAAGGGCGGTATCAATATCGTTCGCAATGTCCGAGGGGATGGTCGGCTCGCCGATTTCAGCCATAGTATCCTTAAAGAGCTGTCTGTCCTCGGCTTTGTCGATAGCCTCGGCGTTAGTGCCGATAAGACGCACGCCGTTTTCTGCCAAAAAGCCGTCCTTGTCAAGCTGCATTGCGATGGTAAGTCCCGTTTGACCGCCCAAGCCCGCCAAAAGACTGTCGGGCTTTTCCTTTAAAATAATGCGTTTTACGGTTTCCTCTGTAAGGGGCTCCAAGTATATTTCGTCGGCTAAGGCTTTATCGGTCATAATGGTGGCGGGGTTGGAGTTCACAAGCACCACATTTACGCCCGCGTCCCTTAGCACACGGCAGGCCTGCGCCCCCGCATAGTCAAACTCCGCCGCCTGCCCTATAACGATAGGGCCCGAGCCTATAACCAAAACCTTTTTTATACTTTTATCAAAAGGCATTTATTTTTCCTCCATAAGCTTTATAAAGCGGTCGAATAAAAAGGATGTGTCGTGCGGACCCGACGCCGCCTCTGGGTGGAACTGCACCGAAAAGGCGTTTATATCCTCATAATCTATCCCCTCACAGGTGCCGTCATTAGCGTTGATAAAGCTAATTTCGCCCTTTTTAACGCTCCCCTTTACCACGGCGTAACCGTGATTTTGGCTTGTGATATAGGTGCGTGTGCCGTTTACTTCCTTTACGGGCTGGTTAACCCCTCTGTGACCGTATTTAAGCTTCTCGGTTTTGGCCCCCATAGCCAGCGCCAAAAGCTGATGACCGAGGCAAATGCCGAAAATAGGCTTTTTACCCGCGAGCTCCTTTATTACCTCTATTTGAAAAAGGTTTTCGGCAGGGTCGCCCGGGCCGTTGGAAAGCATAATGCCGTCAGGGTCGGTTTTTAAAATTTCTTCCGCTGTAGTAGTAGCGGGTACTGCCGTAACACTACAGCCCCGTTTATTTAATTCCCTTATAATATTGCGCTTTGCGCCGTAATCGATAAGGGTTACCTTGAATTTTTCGTTTTCGGCGGGGTAAAGCTTTGCGTCTTTAGCCGTTACGCTCTCCACCGCACCGATAATTTTATAATTCTTAACTTCGCTTAAATCGGAGGGGATTTCACCGCAAATTACAGCATTCATAACCCCGTGCTCGCGGATAATTTTGGTTATTGCCCTTGTGTCCACCCCGTAAATGGCGGGGATTCCCTTTTCCTTTAAAAAGCCGTCAAGGGTTCCCTTGCACCGAAAATTCGACGGATTATCGCATTTTTCCCGCACAACATAGCCCTTTACCGAGCACTCCCCCTCAAAATCCTCGGGGATTATGCCGTAATTTCCTATCATCGGGAAGGTCTGCAGTACAATCTGCCCGTAATAGCTTTCGTCGGTAAGGGTCTCGATATAGCCGCACATACCCGTGGTGAAAACAAGCTCGCCTACAGCGTCCTTTTGCGCTCCGAAGGAGTACCCCTCAAAAACCGTTCCGTCCTCTAATACCAAATACGCCTTTTTATCCATATTCTCAACCTAATGTTGCGGCCATTACCGCCTTAATTGTGTGCATACGGTTCTCCGCCTCATCGAATACTATTGACTGGGCAGACTCGAACACGCCGTCTGTCACCTCAAAGCAGTCCCTTGAGAATTTTTCGCCCATTTCTTTGCCGACCGACGTTTTAAGGTCGTGGAAGGCGGGAAGACAGTGCATAAATACCGCCTTTTCGCCCGCGTTCGCCATAAGCCTTTCGTTTACCTGATAGGGGGAAAGCTCCTTTACTCTCTCCTCCCAAACTTTGGTAGGCTCGCCCATCGAAACCCAAACATCGGTGTAGATTACATCGGCGTTTTTGGTAGCTTTCATCGGGTCGGTCTCAAAGGTAAGGGTAGCACCGCTTTTGTTTGCGATTTCCTTACAGGTTTCGACCAATTCCTTATCGGGGAAGTACTTTTCGGGGGCACAGGCGGTGAAGTTAAGTCCCATTTTAGCACAGCCCACCATAAGGGAGTTGCCCATATTATAGCGGGCGTCCCCCATATAGACAAGGTTGATGCCCTGAAGTCTTCCGAAATGCTCCTTAATTGTAAGGAAATCGGCTAAAATTTGGGTGGGGTGGAACTCGTTTGTAAGCCCGTTCCATACGGGAACGCCCGCGTATTTCGCCAGTTCCTCTACAATTTCCTGACCGTAGCCCCGGTACTCTATACCGTCAAACATTCTGCCCAAAACACGGGCGGTGTCGGCAATGCTTTCTTTTTTGCCTATCTGGGAGCCTGACGGGTCAAGGTAGGTGACCCCCATACCGAGGTCATGCGCCGCAACCTCAAAGCTGCAGCGGGTTCTCGTACTTGTTTTTTCAAATATAAGGGCGATATTCTTTCCCGCGCAGATGTTGTGGGGAATACCGTTTTTCTTTTTGTATTTAAGCTCCGCCGCAAGGTCTAAGAGGCAGGCTATTTCCTCAGCCGAAAAATCAAGCAGCTTTAAAAAGCTTTTTCCTTTAAAATCCATATTTATTCTCCTATTCACAGGCTTTTTTAAGTATTTGTATCGCGGTTTTTAGCTGTTCCCACGGAATGTTAAGGGCGGGAAGCAGGCGCACCTTGGTTTTGGCTTTTATTACAAGCACGCCCTTTTCACGGCAGTAATCTATTACCTCATTTGCGTCCTTTTCGGTCTCTATGCCTAACATCAGCCCCATACCCGTGACCGATTTTACCCCTTTAGCTGCGGACAGCTCGCTTATAATATACTCCGATTTTTCCCTTACCTCGGCTAAAAGAGCATCGTCAATACGGCTTAAAATATTAAGCACCCCCGCACAGCATACCGGGTTGCCCCCAAAGGTAGAGCCGTGACTTCCCGCGGTCAACACATCCTTAACCTTATCGCCTAAAAGGGTGGCTCCTATAGGCAGTCCGCCCCCTAAGCCCTTTGCGGTGGAGACTATGTCGGGGGTAATACGATAGTTCATATAGCCGTAGAGCATACCTGTTCTGCCGTTGCCGGTCTGCACCTCGTCGGCAATCATTAAAATATCTTCTTTTTCCGCTATCTCTGCTATGGCAGTTACAAACTCTTTGGTTAAGGGCATAACTCCGCCCTCGCCCTGAACAGGCTCGAACATTATTGCGGCTACCTTATTTTCCTTAACTTTAAGCTTCAGGTCGCAGGTATTATTCGCTTCGGCGTAAACAAAGCCCTCTGTAAGGGGTAAAAAGTCCTTGTGGAAAACCTCCTGACCCGTTGCGGCAAGGGTGGTTATTGTTCTGCCGTGAAAGCTGTTTTTAAGGGTTATTATAGTGTTATACTCCGCACCCTTTTTCTCGGCGGCGTATTTGCGCGCCGTCTTTATGGCGCACTCGTTAGCCTCCGCGCCCGAATTTGAAAAGAACACCCTTTTCATTCCCGTACGCTTACAGAGCATTTCGGCTAAATCCGTAGCGGGCTTTGTGAAATATAAATTAGAGGTGTGCTGAATTTTATTTAACTGTTCGGTCACGGCGTTTATCCAGTCATCATCTGCCGCGCCGAAGGTGTTTACGGCTATTCCCGTGCCTAAATCTATGTATTCGCGTCCGTCCTCGTCCTTTAAAAGCGAGCCTTTACCCTCGCTTATTACAAGGGGAAAGCGGGCGTAGGTCGCGGCGATAAATTCGCTGTCCTTCTGCTTAACGCTCATCATTTTTGTCTCCCGTAACCATAGTACCCGCGCCCTCGTCGGTAAGGGTCTCTATAAGCAGGGCGTGGGGCACTCTGCCGTCTAAAATAATCACCTTTTTAACCCCGCGGTGAATAGCCTCGATACAGCACTCAACCTTGGGTATCATACCGCCCGAAATTGTGCCGTCACGGAACAGCTCCCCTGCCTCTTCAATATCAATACAGGAAATAAGGGAATCGGGGTCATCCTTATCCCGCAAAATGCCCTCAATATCGGTCATTGTGATAAGTCTTTCGGCGTTCATCGCCCCCGCTATGTAGGCGGCGGCGGTGTCGGCGTTTATGTTGTAAACATTGCCGTCCCCGTCACAGCCGACGGTGGAGACAACGGGAATATAGCCGTGTTCTAAAAGGTCAATAATCGGCTCAACATTAACCTTTGTAATCTTGCCGACAAAGCCTAACTTCTCATTCTTGGGCACAGCCTCGATCATATGGCCGTCCATACCCGAAATACCCATAGCCTTGCCGCCCTTTATTTCAAGAAGGTTGACAAGGCTTTTATTAATCTTACCCGCAAGCACCATCTGCACAATGTCGGCGGTCTCCTTATCGGTCACCCTAAGTCCGTCCACAAAAACCGATTCCTTGCCGATTTTTTTAAGCATATCGGTAATTTCGGGCCCGCCGCCATGTACCAATACAACCTTTACCCCGATAAGGGAAAGGAGCACTATGTCCTCCATTACCTGCTGTTTTAGCTCCTCGTTTATCATAGCGTTGCCGCCGTATTTGATAACGACTATTTTTTTATAATATTTCTGAATATAAGGCAGCGCCTGGGTTAAAACCTCGGCACGCTGCGCATTTGAAAGCTCAAGAGCCATTTTTATCACGTCCTATAGTCTCCGTTAATTTTAACATAATCGTAGGTTAGGTCACAGCCCCACGCGGTGGAGGAATATTCGCCCGAATTAAGGGAAACCAAAATTTCAATCTCGTCCTCTAATAAAATTTCCTTTGCCTTTTCCTCGCTGAATGGTATGCCCGCACCATTTTCGCAAACGGGGATTTCACCCTTTGCCGATTTAAAGGAAACATCTATTTTATTTACATCTACTGTAGCTCCCGAATAGCCGATAGCGCAAAGCACACGGCCCCAGTTAGCGTCTGCGCCGAACATCGCCGCCTTTGTAAGCGAAGAGCAGATAACCGATTTTGCCACCGTCTTTGCGGTTTCTTCTGTTTCGGCGCCCGATACCCTACATTCTATAAGCTTTGTCGCGCCCTCGCCGTCCCCCGCGATTCGGCGGCAGAGATAGACCGTAACGGTGTTAAGAGCCTTCATAAAGGTATCAAAGTCCTCGCCCTCGGATGAAATTTCCTCGTTTTCCGCCATACCGTTGGCAAGCAGGGTTACCATATCGTTAGTAGAGGTATCGCCGTCAACGCTTACCATATTAAAGGTGGTCTGAATGTCGCTTGAAAGCGCCTTTTTAAGCATTTCGGCACTTATATTGCAGTCGGTGGTGATAAACACAAGCATTGTCGCCATATTCGGGTGAATCATACCCGAGCCCTTTGCGATACCGCCGATTTTGCACTCCTTACCGCCGATATTAAAGGATACGGCGACCTCTTTAATCTTAGTGTCGGTGGTCATAATGCCCTCCGCCGCGAGCTTACTTCCGTTTTCCGAAAGCGACGAAACAAGCTCGGGTATGCCGTTTTTAATAGGCGTAATATCAAGGGGCTGACCTATAACGCCCGTAGAGGCGACAACTATATCCTCGGCGGGGATATTAAGCTCTTTGCCCAGTAATTCGCAGGTCTGCTCGGCAATTTCTATGCCGTTTGCGTTGCAGGTGTTGGCGTTTCCGCTGTTGCAGATTACAGCCTGTGCAAAGCCGTCGGCAATATGCTCCTTTGTGACCGTAAGGGGAGCGCCCTTTACAAGGTTTGTTGTGTAAACCGCGGCGGCGGTCGCCTTTTTTTCGCTGAATACAAGGGACAAATCACGCTTAGTGCGGTTTTTCCTGATGCCGCAGTGCACGCCTGCCGCCTTAAAGCCCTTTGCGGCGCAAACGCCGCCCGAAATTATTTCCATTTTTCTAACTCCTACAAAATAAGTCCTTTTGTTTTACCTGTACCCATTACTATATTCATACACTCGACCGCCGCGCCCGAAGCGCCCTTGCCGAGGTTGTCATAGCGGGAGATAAGCAAAATCCGCTCCTCATTGCCCGAGACCGAAATTTCCATACTGTCCTTGCCCGTGAGCCTGTTTGCCGAGACAAAGCCGCTCTCGTCAAACTCCTCTTTGTACTTTACAACAGAACCGTTGTATTTTTCCTTATATATCTTTTTGATATCCTCCGCCGTGCCCTTTATTTGGGCTTTAAAAAGCGGAACGGTCACGGTCATACCGCTGTAAAAATCGGCGACTATGGGGGAAAACATCGGCGGATTTTGAAGTCCGCAAACCGCCGTCATTTCGGGCAGATGCTTATGCTTTTGCGCTATTCCGTACTGTCTGGGAGCGGATAATAACGGGTCTCTGTTTTCACTTTCATACTCGGCAATCATCTTTTTGCCGCCGCCCGAATAGCCGGTTACCGAAAAGCAGGTGAGCAAAGTATTTTTATCTAAAATTCCCGCCTTTATAAGGGGGAAAACAAGGGAGATAAACCCGCTTGCGTGACAGCCCGGGACGGCAATTCTCTTTGACACCGCAATTTTTTGCTCGTTTTCAGCCGATAATTCGGGAAATCCGTACGCCCAGTCGGGATTAGTGCGGTGGGCGGTGGAGGTGTCGATTATAACGGTATTGCCATTTTCCACAAGGGATACCGACTCTATCGCCGCCGCGTCGGGCAGGCAGAGAAAGGCAATATCCGCTTGGTTTAATGCCGCTTTTCTTGCATTAATATCTTTTCTGTTTTCTTCTGAAAGGCGGATAAGCTCAATATCCTTTCTGCTTTCAAGCCTTTCGTAAATTCTAAGTCCAGTTGTGCCCGCGCTTCCGTCAATAAATATCTTAGTCATTTAAAAACTCCGTTATATATTCAAGCTGTTTTTCGACCGAAGCCGCCCCTGTACCGCCTGCCGAAATGCGTTTTTCCACACAGGTATCAAGGGAGATTTCGTTATATAAGTCCTCGTCAAAGGTAGGATCAAATTCCTTGTACTTCTCCAAAGGCATAGTCTCTAAAATAAGCCCGTTATCGATGCAGTAGGCGACAATTTCGCCCACCTTTTTATATGCCGTCCTAAAGGGAATACCCTTTTTAACCAGATAGTCCGCAAGGTCGGTCGCGTTAATAAAGCCCTTGCCCGCGGCTTTACGCATATTGTCGGGTAAAACACGCATTGTCGCAAGCATAGGGGTGAATACCTTAAGGCATTTTTTGACGGTATCAATCGCGTCAAAGATTGCCTCCTTGTCCTCCTGCATATCCTTGTTGTAGGCGAGGGGAAGCCCCTTAAGGGTGGTAAGCAAGCCCATCAAATCGCCGTAAACACGCCCGGTTTTGCCACGGACAAGCTCCGCCATATCGGGGTTTTTCTTCTGGGGCATTATGCTTGAACCCGTGGTGTAGCTGTCATCAAGCTCGATAAACTTAAACTCCCAGCTTGACCAAAGGATGATTTCCTCTGAAAATCTTGACAAATGCATCATAATTATTGCAAAGCAGGATAACAGTTCAACACAGAAGTCCCTGTCGGAAACCCCGTCTATACTGTTTAAAGAAATTCCGCTGAAGCCTAAACGCTCTGCTTCCCACTCCCTGTCGGTATTATAGGTAGTGCCTGCCAAAGCACAGGAGCCTATAGGGCAGTTTTCGTACATTCTGTCTAAAGCGTCAACTAACCGCTTAAAGTCGCGGGTAAACATCATAGCGTATGCTAAAATGTGGTGGGCAAAGGTTATGGGCTGGGCGCGCTGTAAATGAGTATACCCCGGCATAATATCGTTTTTGTGCTCGCTTGCCAAGTCGCGGATAGCCTTTAAAAGTTCCTTTAAAAGTCCGCCGATTTCGTCACATTCAGCCATTAAATACATACGGATATCCAATGCAACCTGGTCGTTACGGCTTCTTGCGGTATGCAGCTTCTTGCCCGCGTCGCCTATGCGTTTTGTAAGCTCCGACTCGACAAACATATGTATGTCCTCGGCATTCATATCAATCTCTAAGCCGCCGCTTTCAATATCTTCAAGAATACTGCTCAAACCCTTTTGAATTTGCTTTTCCTCCGAGTCTGTAATGATACCTTGGCGGCGAAGCATAATAGCGTGAACCATAGAGCCTGTTATATCCTGCTTGTACATACGGCAGTCAAAGTGAATAGACGAGTTGAAATCGTCCGCCTCTTTGTCTAGGGTCTTTTGAAACCTGCCCGCCCACATTTTATCCATTAATTTTACTCCGTTCTTTTTATATATGTATTACTTAAGCCCGTTTTTAGCCTTCATCTTGGCGTAAACCTTGGTCGGCAGACCGTAAAGGTTGATAAAGCCCGCCGAATCCGCCTGATTGTAAACCTCGTCCTCGTCAAAGGTCGCGATTTCGGGATCATAGAGGGAATAGGGAGAGGTGACACCCGCGTTGATCATATTGCCCTTATAAAGCTTTAAGGTAACGTCGCCCGTAACGGTCTTCTGGGTGGTCTTAACAAATGAAAGAATAGCCTCGGTAAGCGGGGTGAACCACTGCGCGTTGTAAACAAGTTCGGCTAACTTCTGCGCTACAAGCGACTTGTAGTGCGCGGTCTCCTTATCAAGGCAGATGCTTTCAAGCACGCTGTGCGCCTTGTAAAGAATGGCTCCTCCCGGGGTCTCGTAAACGCCGCGGCACTTCATACCCACAAGACGGTTTTCCACAATGTCAAGAAGTCCTATGCCGTTTTCGCCGCCCAATTTGTTAAGGGTCTCTACAAGCTCGACTGCTCCCATTTCCTTGCCGTCAACCGCTGTCGGAACACCCTTTTCAAAATGAAGGGTCACATAGGTCGGCTTGTCGGGCGCCTGCTCGGGCGAAACGCCCATTTCAAGGAAGCCTTCCTTATTATATTGCGGCTCGTTTTTCGGGTCTTCAAGGTCAAGACCCTCGTGGGATAAGTGCCAGATGTTCTTATCCTTTGAATAGTTAGTCTCGCGGTTAATCTTCAGCGGAACATTGTGCGCCTCGGCATAGTCGATTTCCTCCTCGCGGGACTTGATATCCCACTCACGCCACGGAGCGATAATCGGCATATCGGGGGCGAAAGCCTTAATCGCAAGCTCAAAACGCACCTGATCGTTGCCCTTGCCCGTACAGCCGTGGCAGATAGCGTCCGCGCCCTCGGCGATAGCTATCTCGGCTATGCGCTTTGCAATAGGGGGACGTGCGAAAGCCGTACCCAACATATAATCCTCATATAAAGCGCCCGCCTGAACGCAGGGGAAAACGTAATCCTCAAGAAATTCCTTTGTAAGGTCCTCTATGTAAAGCTTGGAAGCGCCTGTCTTAAGCGCCTTTTCCTCAAGTCCCTCAAGCTCGCTTGCCTGACCGACATTGCCCGAAACTGCGATTATTTCGGGATTGTTGTAGTTTTCCTTAAGCCACGGAATGATGATAGATGTATCAAGACCGCCCGAATATGCAAGAACAACCTTCTTTATTTCCTTTTTATTCATTTTTATTCCTCCAATTTGCATATTTATTAATTTCAATGCATAAATTATATCATAACTTGAATAAATATGCAACGTTTTTTTGAATTTTTTTCTGATTTTACCCTGCGTACATATATATGTTTATATTACTGCTTAATTTTGTGAAATTTACACTAACTCCGAAAAAACGTAATATTGTATAATTTATATGTTTGCAAAAGCAAGATGCATAAAAATAGGCGCATCTTTTAGTATGCTTTTATTAAAATTCGGAAATTTGCTTTAATATCCTAAAGTTATCTTGACAAGTATTTTCTATTGTGATAAAATTATCGATAATTAAGGAAGTGTAAACAATGTGTAAAGTTTTAGATAAAGCTTCATATTGCTGTCAATCGGATGCTTCAAAAGCACCCTGTTATTATTGCGCTTCCCAAATATGCCTTTCAGGGGACACTGTCTTAACCGCGGTGTCCTTTTTCGTAATTTATTCCGCAATTTTCCTAAAAACAATTATTAACCGAATTATAGGGATTAAAGAAAAAATGTATTGAAAAGCATATGAATCCTAAAGGTTCTAAAAAAGCCGAGACAAATTCCGACTTCTCGCTTGACCTTGCTTTTCATAAAAAGGCAGGGTCGTTTTTCATTTACGGTGTTTTTCAGCCGTTACAAAAGGCTGTTAAATATAAATCATTTCGAAAGAGGTTGTTCAAAATGAAAAAAATGGTAAAATTTTTGAGCGCGGCATTATGCGCCGCTCTCGTTCTTGCCGCTATGGCAGGCTGCGGCGGCAATGAAAAGAGCAAAGCCTTCCTTATCGGCTGTACCGGTCCGCTTACCGGCGACGCGTCTTCCTACGGTATTTCTGTTAAGCAGGGTGCTTCGCTTGCCGTTGAAGAAATCAATAAAAACGGCGGTCTTAACGGCGTAGAATTTTCGTTCGATATAAAGGACGACAAGGCTACCGCAGAGGACGCAAACACAGGCTATGACGCTCTTTACGACGCGGGTATGAAAATTTCCCTCGGCGGCGTAACCTCCGGCTCCTGCGCCGCTTTTGCGGAAAAGGCAGCTAAGGATAACATCTTTGTTATGACTCCTTCCGCTTCGGCAGCAGATGTAATCAAAAAGGGTGACAATACCTTCCGCGTATGTTTCGGCGATCCGGATCAGGGTATTCTTGCCGCCGAGGAGCTTTCAAAGAACTTTAAGAAGATCGGTTGTATCTATGATACCTCAGACCCCTATTCTTCGGGTATTTATGATGCCTTTAAGGCTAAAATGGCTGAGCTTAAGACCGAATTCACCACCAAGACCTTCGATAAGGAAAACAACAAGGACTTCTCTACTCAGGTAGAGGCTCTTAAGGACTGCGACGTTATTTTCGTTCCGTTCTATTACACCGAAGCGGGATTAGTTGCCAAGGCTTGCGTTCAGAAGGGCGTTAAGGCAGAGCTGTTCGGCTGCGACGGTCTTGACGGTATATCTTCCCAGATAGACAGCACCGTTACAAACAGAATCCGTTACATCACTCCCTTCGATGTTGCGAGCACCGATGAAAAGGTCGCAAAGTTCGTAAGCGACTATAAGACCAAGTACGGCGCAGATCCCGATCAGTTTGCCGCTGACGGTTACGACGCTGTTTACGCTATCTACAACGCTATGAAGTCTGCCGATATTAAAGATTCTTCTATTAAAGCAAGCGATCTCTGCGACAAGATTGTTGCCGCTATCACCGCTTCTGACTTCACATATGAAGGCGTTACCGGTAAGATGACATGGGATAAGTCGGGCGCGGCTACCAAGGTTCCGGTAATAGTTGACCTCAGTAAATAATTACTGTTTTAATTTCTTTCGCTCAGCCTGTTATATATGGGCTGAGCGAAGTTTGGCATAAAAAACGGGTTATTTCGGATAAAGACTAAGAAGCCGATTCTTATTCTTTATTCGGTATAAGCCGAAAAATACATGATTTAGGGAGATTCCAATGAACATTATACTGGATGGATTAGGCCTCGGCGCAATATATGCACTGATTGCTCTCGGCTATACCATGGTATACGGTATCGCAAAGCTCTTAAACTTCGCACACGGCGATATTATTATGGTCGGTGCCTACGCTATTTTAACAATGCTTAATATGAGCGGCAACCCGTGGATAGCGATTATAGTGTCGGTCGTTGTATGCACCGCCGCAGGTATAATTATCGAACGCTTTGCCTACAGACCGCTTCGCAGCGCTTCTCCGTTGGCGGTATTAATAACAGCAATCGGCGTAAGCTACTTTTTACAGAGCCTCGCGCAGTTGATATTCGGCGCTAAATCCCGCCCTGTCACTCTGCCCGCGCTCGGCAATATCACCGTATTCGGTGCTTCTGTCAGCGTAGCGACCGTTGTCACGCTTATTATCGGCGCGATAATAATGGCGGGTCTTACCCTGTTTGTCAACTTCACCCGTACGGGACGCGCTATGCAGGCGGTTTCGGAGGATAAGGGTGCGGCACAGCTTATGGGAATAAACGTAAACCGCATCATAATGATAACCTTCGCCATAGGCTCGGCGCTTGCCGCCTTCGCAAGCCCGTTTTATCACCCTTCT
>URGJ01000008.1 GCA_900547445.1 uncultured Oscillospiraceae bacterium
GCAGAAAAACAAAAATGCGGCTGACCGCCGCCGAACATTGAAAATACAGGTTTTTTCGACAGACTGAGACTGCCTCGTTTTCGAGGCGGTCTTTTTTATGTCGGTGAATGTCCATAGTGCTTAGGTGTATTATCACAATCGCCGGGAGGGAAACAAAATGCGAGAGAATGATAAGCTGCTTTATAAAACCTTGAAGACGCTGCTTAACGAAAGGCTGTCGGACGCGGAGGCTCAGTCGCTTAAAGACGAGGGATTTGAAGTTAAAAATCCCACAAGAAAGACCGCGGTTATGATAGCGCTTTACAAAAAAGCCGCCTCAGGGGATCTTTCGGCTATAAAGGAGCTGCGTTCGATCGTAAGCGAAAAGGATTCGGAAAAAACGGAAACAACGAGGGCGGTGACAATTATTGACGACGTCGGAAATTAAGCTTTCCGAAATTATCGGCGGCGGGTACGACGACTTTTGGAGCTGTGAAAAGCGTTACAGAGTATTAAAGGGCGGCAAGGGCTCTAAAAAATCCGCAACAACCGCGCTTAACTTTATTTTCAGACTGATGAAATATAAGGAGAGCAATCTGCTGGTTGTACGTCAGGTTATGAATACCCACCGAGACAGTACCTTTGCACAGCTTAAATGGGCGCAGGAGCGCTTGGGCGTTTCACATCTTTGGAAAAATACCGTGTCTCCTTTGGAAATGGTGTATATCCCTACGGGACAAAAGATTATTTTCCGCGGATTTGACGATGTGCTAAAGCTTGCCTCAACAACTGTTCCGACAGGTTATCTTAATTTCGTTTGGATTGAGGAGGCGTTTGAAATTTCCTTGGAAGCCGATTTTGACAAGCTGGATTTATCGGTGCCGAGAGGAAACATAAAGCCGCCGCTTTACAAGCAGACTACCCTTACATTTAATCCGTGGAGCGGGACGCACTGGCTTAAAAAACGCTTTTTTGACACCGAAAACGCGGAAACTGCAACCTTTTCCACCAATTACCTGATAAATGAGTTTTTGGACGATACCGACAGGGCGGTTTTTGAGCGTATGAAAAAGATGAACCGCCGCAAGTACGAGGTGGCGGGGCTTGGCAACTGGGGAATTTCCGAGGGCTTGGTATACGAAAACTGGACGGTCGGAAAAAAGGAAATACCAAAAGAGGAACAGTACAAGTGGAAAAGCTTTTTCGGGCTTGACTACGGCTATACCAACGATCCGACGGGCTTTATTGCCTTTGAGGCAAACCCTATCGACAAGGAGCTTTACATATACCGCGAATTTTGCAAAAGGCGTATGCTTAACTGCGACATAGCCGAGGAGATAAAGCGTTTGGGTTTTGCAAAGGAGCGCATACGCGCCGACTGCGCGGAGCCAAAG
This sequence comes from uncultured Oscillospiraceae bacterium, assembly GCA_900547445.1. Classification (GTDB taxonomy): domain Bacteria; phylum Bacillota; class Clostridia; order Oscillospirales; family Acutalibacteraceae; genus UBA737. The sequence continues at coordinate 1,374 of URGJ01000008.1, forward strand.
TCAAACGACGATTTAAGGCGCTTGGGGATTTCGCGGATTACGCCGTCTGTCAAAGGCAGAGACAGTATTTTAAACGGAATTAACGCTATAAACGAGTACAAAATTACGGTGAACCCCGACTGCGTTAATATGATACGCGAGCTGTCCTCCTACGTCTATGACGATACCGCTGCCGAAAACGGAAAACGAATGCCTAAGGACAGCGATAACCATTTATGCGACGCGCTGAGATACGCCTTTGAGGACGTTAAGCGCTTTCGCCCGAGCCGCGAAAGCGAGGAGGAGTCGGATTACCGCCCCGATATAACCGAATCTGATTTTAACGGAGGTTGGGATATATGACAGTACTGGCAATTTTAGCTTCTGCCGCAGCGTCATTCCTTTTCGGATTTCTTTTAGGAGCGCATAACAGGCTGCGCGACAAACCGGCAAAGAGAGACCTGCCTGTCGGCGGAGAAGAGCTTGAAAAGCTCAGACAGGAATACAGTAATTTTTTATCCTATGACGGCACTGAGCAGTCACAGAGATAGCAGAAAGGAAGAATAATTTTGGAAAACGTTAGTTTGGAAACCGAGGCTATACCTGAGTCTTCGGAGAAGGACGGAACAGAGGAGACGATGGAAACCATACCTGAAGCTTCAAACGAAATCTTCGTTCCTGTAAAGTTTAATAAGCAAATAAGAAATTTAGAGCTTGATAAGGCGGCTGAATTGGCGCAAAAAGGGCTAAAGTTTGAAGCCATAGCCGCCGACTATGATAATTTAAAGCGTATTGCCGCGGAGAACGGTAAGAGCGTTTCGGAATTTCTGTGCGCGCTTAAAGAAAACAGCCGCGAAACAAGAAAAAATGAGCTTTTAGAGAAGTGCGGCGGAAACGAGGAAATGGCGGACTATATTTTAAAACTCGAAAAAAATCCCGAGGAAAACTTAGGATTTGAGGAGCTTAAAGCCGAGTTCCCAGATATAAAGGATATTTCCGAACTGCCCCAGTCGGTTGTTGAAAACGCAAAAATGAAGGGTACGCTTTTGCTTGATGAGTATTTAAGATACCGTCATAATGCCAAAAGAAACGCTCGCAAAGCGGCGGCTCAAAATGAAAACGCAGATACCTTAAGCATAGGCTCGCAAACCGACCGCCGAGGCGGAGTAAGCCCTGAGACCGCCGAATTTTTAAAGGGTCTCTGGCGATAAAATTTTAAAAATACAGGTGATAAATAATGTCTATTAATTCCATTGAAAACGCAACAAGATATTCAACAGAGCTTGATAAAATGTTCGCTCAGAAGAGCGCAACCGGTTTTTTTGCAGACAACGCGCTTGCCGCGAAGTTTGTTGGCGCTAAAACCGTAATAATACCCGACGTGGATTTCCAGGGCCTTGCGGACTACGACCGCGACACAGGCTTTACAAAGGGCGCAATCACGGTGGCTAACACCTCTTACACCATGGCAATGGACCGCGCCCGTTCGCTTCAGATTGACCGCGAGGATATGAGCGAGACAGGAATTGCAAACCTTGCTGGTAAAATTTTGGGCGAATATGTGCGTACAAAGGTAGTTCCTGAGTGCGACGCCTATGTAATTTCTAAATTGGCGGGTCTTGCCGCCACAAGGGCAAACCTTATAAACGGAAACACCGCGAAGCCCTACGAGGCGCTTTGCAGTCTTATTAACGAGGTTCAGTCGGTTGTTGGCTACGATGAGGAGCTGGTTGCCTTTGTCGACAGCTATATGTACGCGGCGCTTCAGAATTCTGCTGAAATTTCACGTATGATTACCGTTTCCGATTTTAAGCAGGGAGACGTGACCTTAAAGGTTAAATCGATAAACGGCGTTGCAATTATCCCCGTTGTATCGGAGCGTATGAAAACAGCCTACACCTTTAACACCGGCGAAAACGGCGGATTTGTTCCCGCTTCTAACGCACGCGAGGTTTACATGCTCGTATGCCCGAAGAGCGGCGCACATCTTGTTAAGAAAACCGAGAAGATGAGAATTTTTACCCCGGAGCAGAACATAGACGCCGACGCTTACAAGTTCGACTACCGTATTTATTATGATGTCTTTGTAAACAAGAGCGGTCTTGACTCTGTATGGGCGTGGATTTCTCCCGAAATTACCATTTCCTCACAGCCCGCTAATAAGAGCGTTACTTCAGGCAGCATAAGCGGCTCGCTTTCCGTAACAGCGACAAGTGATGCAACGCTTTCTTACCAGTGGTATTCCTGCGCTGACGAAAACGGAAAATCTCCGGTTAAAATAAGCGGAGCAACAAGCGCCTCTTACACAATCCCGACTACACTTGCAAAGGGTAAATATTACTACTTTGTAAAGGTTATTGCGGATGGAATTGCGGGAATCAACTCCAATATCGTTACGGTTACCGTAAACTGATATGTGAATATACAAGGATTAAAGGGAGCTTAAGTCTCCCCTTAATCAGATTTAACCTGAAGGGAGAATATAAATGAAAAGCAAGCCTTTTGAAATTTTCAGCGAATACCGTGCCGCGGCAGATTTTAAGGCGGGGCTCGGTCAGCGCGGAATGTATGAGCAAAACCGCATTAACGAGAGGTTTTATATCGGCGATCAGTGGTACGGCGCCAAATGCGGAAACGACCGTCCGCTGGTGCGGCACAACATAATAAAACGTATAGGCGAATACAAGATGTCGCAGATATTAAGCAATCCGCTTTCGGTAAACTTTTCGGCAGAGGGAGTACCCACGGCTTCAGAGGGAGCGAAAGGCGGGGAGTATGATGAAATAAACGGAATAATGGCGGCGTTAGGCGGATATTACGGCGTTACGGCGGAAAGAGTAGGTCTTAATCAGCTCTATGAGCGGGTGCTGCGAGGCGCTTACGTCACAGGCACGGGCGTGCTTTACACCTATTGGGACGGCGGAATTAGGACAGGCCTTTTTGCGGACGAAGAAAAAACAGTACCCATAAAGGGAGACATCGCCTGCGAGGTCCTTAACATCGAGAACGTGTTTTTCGGCGACCTCTATATTGAACAGGTGCAAAATCAGCCCTACATCATAATTTCAAGCTGCCGCGAAACCGACGAGGTAATTCGAGAGGCACGGAGGCACGGAGCGGATATCGAGACGCTTAAAGAGATTGAATCGGCTTCGGCAGACGGAAAAATTACGGTTCTTACAAAGCTTTATAAGGAATATAAGCCCGACGGAAGCTATACAATTAAAAGTGTAAAGGTAACCGAAAACGCCGTTGTGCGGGAGGATTTTGATACAGGACTTCGGCTTTATCCGCTGGCGCTCTTTTCTTGGGAAAGGTACGGTGGAATTATTTACGGTCAAAGTGAGATTACATATCTTATACCCAATCAGATTGCAATTAATCGTATGATAACCGCGAATGTTTGGTCGGCTATGACTTCGGGTATGCCGATGCTTGTGGTAAACGGCGATACCGTACCCGACGGAATTACCAACGAACCCGGACAGATTATAAAGGTGTTCGGCAGCAGCGAGGAGGTCGCCGGAGCGGTCAGATACGTGGCTCCGCCTGATTTTTCAAAAAATTTTGACAGCAGCGCTCAGGCTCTTATCAATAATACTCTGACCCAAAGCGGAGCTAACGAGGTGGCGCTCGGCGACAGCCGCGCGGACAACGCGACCGCGCTTATGACCATGAGGAACGCGGCGGTAATGCCCTTACAAATTGTAAAAAATCGTTTCTATTCCTTTGCGGAGGATATTGCGAGAATTTGGGCGGATTTCTGGATTGCCTGTTACGGGAGACGGAAAATCAAGCTTTCTCAGGGAAAGGAAATAAGGTATTTGCCATTTGAGGCGGAACGTCTGAAGGGCTTTATTATAAACGCTAAAATAGAGGTGGGCGCGGGAACTGTATACAGCGAGCGTGAATGTACAAGTACGCTTATCACCCTTTACGAGAAGGGAATTATTGACCGCGTTCAGCTCCTCAAACGTTTACCTGACGGAACCATACCTGACAGAGACGGACTTATAAGCGATATTAAGGAGGAAAAAGCAGATGACGGGTTATGATGTCATGAAAAGGGCAACGAGTTTGCTCGGTTATTCGGGAGGCGAGGGAGACCCCGCCGAATCCGATTCAGCCGCGCTTAAAGGCTTAGAAATAATAAAGCAGCTATCAATGGATTTAAAGTGCGGAGAGATTTCTTCACTATCGGAAAGCCTTGATATTCCTCAGTCAAAGACCGAAGCGCTCTGCTACGGTATGGCAATGCTCCTGGCGCTTACCGAGGGGGACGCAAACAAAAATCGGCTGTTTGCCGAAATATACAATGCAAAGCGGGGAGCGGCCTTAGCTGAAACGGCTAATATAAAAGACTGCCTTCCCACGTCGACGGTGGGGTAGCGATATGAAATTCGGTTCTTTAATGCATACTGAGCGCAAGACCTTTAAGGTGAGAAATTTTAAAGCGGGAACGGTTAAGGGACGTCTTGCTTCGGATATTCCCGATAATGCGCTTTCAGATAGCTTAAATATGTGGAGCAACGGCGGAATTTTATGTACAAGACCCGGACTTTTCTCTGATTCGGAAAATATAATTAAAAGCGAAAATCCGCCCATTTATGATTCCTTTTCATATAAAGTTACCGACAGTGCGGTTTATGTTAACGGCGAATATAAGAAAATCGCTGTCGAGGAGTATTGCGCGGAGGATTCGTTTTATTACTGCAATATATTTTTTGTCGGGGCAGACGGGAGCAGTACTTCGGCAGGTGGTTTTATGCTTAACCGTATATCCGGTGAGGATTTTTACCAACCGACAAATATTCTCTTTTACAGCGGCAGCGCAGTAAACGGAGCAGGCGTGTTCGCGCTTGTAAGCACCCGTAATATATACGACTATACGCAGAAGGGCTATAGGATATATGAGCTGTCGGAAAATCTAAACTCTTGGCAGGAGCTTAATAGCTTTTATATTCCTGTAGTTTACATAAACGGAAGAGGAAACCGTTATGAGGAAGCAAGAGCTACGGGATATGCGTACGCAGGCAAGCCTATGCTTTTAGAGTCGCAAAATATGCTTACTGACAGTTTTAAAGCCTATTTCACCTCTGACGGATATTCCTCATGCTTTAGGCTTCCGATTACCGACCTTAATGATGAAGCGGTAATATGCCGAGTTTACATAAATCCTACAAAATATACCGAATGGCATATTACCGAGGGTCAGAGCTCAGTTACCGCCACATTCTATAACGCTCAAATCACCCTGAATATAGACCGAAAAAAGGGAATGCTCAATTTTACAGATTCAGAGGGTGATTATCCGATTCCGATGATGAATATGTACCACGAAAACAATATCTGCGTTAAGGCGGGCAAGACTGTGAAAGACGGTTTTGACCGTGCGGTATCCTCAAGCTGCTGTACGGAATACGGGTCAAGAATTCTTTTTTCGGGAGGAATAGAAAAAGGCAGAATTTTTAGTGTTCATACCGATAATCCACTTTATTTTCCCTGTGATTCTTCCTTTACAGTGGGAGAAGATGACGGTATTAACGCGCTCTTGAGCTATAAAAACGGGATTTTGGCATTCAGACAGAACGAAATATATGCTTTAACCCTTAAATGCGGCAGCGCAATCAATTCAAACTCTCTTCTGGCGGATAATGATTCTATATTTTACAACAGCGATTCGTTTACAGTAAAAAAAATAAGCGGCGACAAGGGCTTAAAAAATAAATTATCCTGCCTTATTTACGGGGATGACGCCGTATGGCTCGGAAGCGACCGCGCGGTTTACGCGCTAAACACCTCGTCATTAGAAATAGCGAAGCTTTCCGACGCAGTTGAAGATTATCTCGGTTCGTTAAGCGATTCTGAAGCTGCCGGAGCTTTTGCGGTTAAAAATGGCAACCGTTACCTGTTGCTTATCGGAAAAAAAGCTGTTATAATGGATTTCCGAGATACCGGGCTTAAAAACCCTGCGTGGTATATATGGAGCTTTCCGACAACCGAAACAATGGGAGGCTTTTACTGCGCCGATAAGCTTACTGTTTTTTGCAAGGGTACTGACAGTAAGGTGTTTTATACCGCTAAGCTTTCGGGCGAGGAGGATACCGATATTTGCTTAAACGGAAGCTCCCCGATAATTAATAAAGAATATGTTTCGGGCAGTGCGGTCACAAAAAGCTTTGATTTCGGCAGTATGTCGGGGAAGAAGCTTATAGACAGTATTAATTTTTCCGCTTCATCTGTCGGAAAGCTTGAAATTTTTATCAACGGAAAAAGCTTTGATAGGCTAAGCCTTGGAGCGCCCGATATGGATTATACCTGCGGAACGCTTAAATCCGTAAAACTGATACCTCATTTAAGCGCCGTTCGCTCCGCTCAGATTAAATTTTGCTCTGAAAACGCTTTTACGCTGGGCGAGCTTATTATTAATTACAGAGATACCGTATAATATTTTCGGGAGGGCGTTATGAAAAAAATATTAATATGTCTCCTGCTTTCCTGCGCCCTGCTTGCGGGCTGTTCTTATTCAAATTTCGAGAGCGTACCGCAGCAAAGCGAGGAATTGCCTTATGAAAACATTTCTTCATCAGGCGTATGGCTTTCTTTTAGCGAGATTAACTCTATGCTTAAAAGCGAGTCGGGCTTTAAGGCGGAGTTTACAAAGGTGCTTGAAAATTGCAGGACGCTGAAAATAGGGGAAATATATGTTCATATACGTTCCTACTGCGATTCGCTTTATAAATCTGAATATTTTCCGCTTGTAAAAGCGGCCGAGGGTATAGATTACGATGTTTTTGAATACATAGTAAGTGCCTGCCACACCTACGGGATTAAGGTGCACGCCTGGATAAACCCCTACAGGGTAATGACCTCTTCAAGCGATAAGGAGGCGCTCGGGCATGATTGCCCCGCATATAAATGGTTAAGCGACGATAACACGGAAAATGATAAAAACGTGTGCATATTTGGCGGTATTTATTTAAATCCCGCCGAGTATGAGGCAAGAGAGCTTGTTATAAACGGTATACGTGAGGTACTGAAAAAATACGACGTGGACGGTATTCACTTCGACGATTATTTTTATCCTACTACAGACCCCGAATTTGACGCCGTAAGCTATGAAAAATATAAATCGGAGACCGAAAATCCGCTTTCTCTTTCCGACTGGAGACGGGCTAATGTAAACGCTCTGATATCCGGCTGTTATACCGCCGTGAAATTTTACGGCAAGGACATAGTTTTTTCGGTAAGCCCTATGGCTTCTACCCAAAAAAACTATAACGAGCTTTATGCCGATGTCGAGGCTTGGGTTGAAAGCGGATGTATAGACTGTATTATTCCTCAGCTTTATTTCGGGTTTGATTACCCTGATAAGCAGTTTTGCTTTGATAATTTACTTGACGAATGGTTAAGGCTTGTATCAGAAAATAAACAGGTTAAGCTCAAAATAGGTCTTGCCCCGTATAAAATAGGAACGGATGCCGAGGCGGACAGGGAAGAGTGGAACAGCTCGGAGGACATAATAGCCAGACAGGCGGAAAAATGTTATAAAAACGGAAATGTGGCGGGATATGTTCTGTTTTCATATTCATCGCTTGCGTCTGACGCTTCGCTCAACGTAAAGCAGCGCGAAAACCTTTCCGAAATTATTAATTATTATAATTGAGATTCGCAAAAAATCTGTAATTATTTATTACTGTGTGCAACAAAATGTCGATATTTGTTAATATTTAACAAATATCGACATTAAACTTTTTTGTTTGTTTCGGAAGTTTAACAAAAATCACTTGAAAAATGACACAGATGTTGCTATAATAAAAATATAAAAATATAAAAGGCGGATTTAGTATGTTAAAATACCGTCTTTTGTTTGGATAAGAGGTGCGAAATGAAGGATTTTATTAAAAATTTCAGTTCTGGAACAACTTCCGAGGCATACAAATACCTGGGTTCGTTTTTAAACGGGGACTCCGCCGTTTTTCGCGTATGGGCGCCTAATGCCGCGGCTGTTTCGGTTGTTGGTGATTTTAATAATTGGGACAGCAAGGCTAATCCTATGAAAAAAACGGACGGCGGCATTTGGCAGGCAAATATCAAGGGTCTTAAGCAGTACGATAATTATAAATATGCCGTCACGGGAGGCGACGGTATGACTGTCCTAAAATCCGACCCTTATGCTCGGCATTACGAGACCGCTCCCGCTAACGCTTCAAAGATTTACTGCTCGGACTACAGCTGGAACGACTTAAATTGGCGGGAAACGCAGAAGAAAAAGAATATATGCGAGTCGCCGGTTAATATATACGAGGTTCACGCGGGTTCGTGGCGCAGGTTTGCAGACGGAAACGTATATGATTACGTTACCCTTGCGCGTGAGCTTTCGCAGTATCTTAAAAAAATGAATTATACTCATGTTGAACTTATGCCGATTACCGAGTACCCGTTTGAGGGCTCATGGGGATATCAGGTATCGGGCTATTTTGCTCCAACCTCACGCTACGGAACTCCCGACGATTTTAAAAAATTTATTGATATAATGCACGAAAACGGGATAGGCGTAATACTTGATTGGGTACCCGCGCATTTTCCGCGCGACGGCTTCGGACTCTTCCGCTTTGACGGAACGCCCTGCTATGAGTACGCCGACCCCCGTAAGGGAGAGCATAAGGAATGGGGAACGGTGGTATTTGACTACGGCAAACCGCAGGTGAGGAATTTCCTTATTTCAAGCGCGGTTTACTGGATAAAAGAATACCATATCGACGGACTGAGGGTCGACGCGGTAGCTTCAATGCTTTATCTCGATTACGGCCGTCAGGGAGGCGATTGGGTTCCGAATTCCTATGGCGGACGCGAAAATCTTGAGGCGGTAGCCTTTTTAAAGGATGTTAATTCCCGGGCTTTTGCCGCTAACCCCTCGGTAATGATGATAGCCGAGGAGTCAACCGCGTGGCCGCTTGTTACCAAACCGCCGCAGGACGGAGGTCTCGGGTTTAATTTCAAGTGGAATATGGGCTGGATGAACGATATGCTGCGCTATATGTCTCTTGACCCGCTTTTTAGGAAGAACAATCACGATTGTTTGACGTTTTCATTCTTTTATGCTTTTTCGGAAAACTTTATTCTTCCTCTCTCGCATGACGAGGTGGTGCACGGCAAATGCTCAATGATTGAAAAGATGCCGGGCGAATATGATATGAAATTCGCGTCGCTCCGTGCCTTTTACACCTATATTATGGCTCATCCGGGTAAAAAGCTTTTGTTTATGGGTCAGGAGTTTGCTCAGTTTATTGAGTGGAATTACGAGCAGCAGCTTGACTGGATGCTGCTTGATTATGACAAGCACCGTATGATGCAGCACTTTGTCGCTCAGCTTAATAAATTCTATATTAAAAATCCCGAGCTGTGGGAGATTGACTACTCGTGGGACGGATTTTCATGGATATCCAATGATGATAACGCCCAGAGCATTATCGCTTTCAGGCGTATTAATAAATCGGGAGGGGAGATTATCGCAGTTTGTAACTTCGTTCCCGTCGCAAGGGAAAACTACCGCATAGGAGTGCCAAAAAAGGGCTCATACAGGAGAATTTTCTGCTCTGACAGTACGGATTTCGGCGGAATTACCGACAGGAAATCGGTAAGCTTTAAGAGCGAAAATATACCAATGCACGGATATGAAAATTCAGTAAGCCTTGATATACCCGCAATGTCGGTAAGCTTTTACCGCGTACCGACGGCGAAAAAAACCGCGTCTCGGAAAAAGTAATATATTAATAACAACTGCATAGTATTTTAAGGTTAGAAAATAAAAATGTCGGGAGTGTTTATATTGAACAGCAAAAAATGCGTAGCCATGCTTCTTGCCGGAGGTCAGGGAAGCAGACTCGGAGTTTTAACAAGCAAAATCGCAAAGCCCGCCGTTCCCTACGGAGGGAAATACCGTATAATCGATTTTCCGCTCTCAAACTGCGCTAATTCGGGTATTGATACCGTCGGTATTCTTACACAGTACAAGCCGCTTGAGCTTAACGATTATGTCGGCTCGGGCAAGCCTTGGGATCTTGACCGCTCAAACGGAGGGGTACATATACTGCCTCCGTATCAGGGACAAAAGGGCGGAAATTGGTACAAGGGCACGGCAAACGCTATTTATCAGAATTTAGAGTTTATTTCTCGTTATAATCCGGAGTATGTTTTGGTGCTTTCGGGCGATCATATTTATAAAATGGATTATTCCAAAATGATAAACGAGCATACAGAAAGCGGAGCCGCCTGCACTATTGCCGTTATGGAAGTCACTATGGAGGAGGCTTCCCGTTTCGGAATTATGAATACAAGGGAGGACGGCACGATTTACGAATTTGAGGAAAAGCCTGCCAGGCCAAAGAGTAATCTCGCCTCTATGGGAATTTATGTTTTCAGCTGGCAGAAGCTCAAAAAGTATCTGACCGAGGACGAGGCTAATCCTAATTCTTCAAACGATTTCGGCAAGGACGTTATTCCCGCAATGCTAAACGCGGGAGAGCTTATGAGGGTCTACCGTTTCAGCGACTACTGGAAGGACGTTGGAACAGTCGATTCGCTTTGGGAGGCGAATCTTGATCTTCTTAACCCTAAAATTGACCTTAATCTTGCCGACCAGAATTGGCGTATTTATTCAAGGACAACGGGTATGCCGCCGCAGTATATTTCAAAAGACGCCGTGGTTGAGAATTCCCTTATAACCGACGGTTGTGAGGTTGAGGGCAAGCTCGATTACTCGATACTTTTTGAAAATGTAACTGTTGAAGAGGGAGCATCTGTTGAATATTCGCTTGTTATGCCGGGTGCGGTTATCAAAAAAGGCGCTAAGGTTCGTTATTCTATAATAGCCGAAAACAGCGTTATCGGTGAAAACGCAGAAATAGGCGCCGACCCCGCGGAATCTAATACAAGCGATTGGGGAATTACCGTTATAGGCGATAACCTAACGGTAGGAAAAAAAGCGACAGTCGGACCTAAAAAAATGATAACCGAAAACGTCGGTGAGGGGGAGAAAATATGAGATCGTCTGCAGTTGCGGGAATTGTATTTGCTAATATCAATGATACTTTATTGAAAAGGCTTACTTCTAAACGGTCTATGGCTTCGGTACCCTTCGGGGCGAGATACAGACTTATTGACTTTCCCCTTTCAAACCTTGTAAACGCCGGAGTTTCAAGCGTTGGAATAATCACGAAGGAAAACTACCGCTCGCTTATGGATCACGTAGGCAACGGCGTGTACTGGGATCTTGACCGTAAAAACGGGGGACTTTATCTGCTTCCTCCGTATTTAACAAGCGGGACAAAGCGTTATAACGGAACCGTGGACGCGCTTCACGGAGCGATTGATTATATTGATCGCTGCAACGCTGAGTATATGGTGCTTTGCAATGCGGATACGATTGCAAATATTGATCTAAGCGCGGCAATAGCGGCTCACATAGAGAAAAAAGCTGATGCTACTATCGTATATCACAAGGGCAGGCCGCCTGTTAACAACGCGGATTTAATGCTTTTGGATATTAATAAGGCAAAAAGAATCGAAAAAATCAATTTTGAAATTGAAACGGATGTGAATACCGCATATTTCGCGGGCGTAACCGTTATATCCCGAGAGCTTTTAATGAAGCTCGTTAAAGAAGCTTATTCCGACGGTCAGGTAAGCTTTACCAGAGATGTGCTTGCCAAAATGACCGATAAGCTTAAAATATACGGCTTTGAGCATAAGGATTTTGTTGCAATATTTGATGGAACCGACGCATATTATAATGCAAGTATGGCACTGCTTGACGCAAAGGTGCGCCGTCAGCTTTTCGGTACAGGCCGTCCGATATTTACCAAAACCCGCGATGATATGCCTACACGTTACGGTACAAAGGCTGACGTTAGAAACTGCATTATTGCGGACGGCTGCGTTATAAACGGAACGGTTAAGAACAGCATACTCTTCCGCGGCGTTACTGTAGAAAAGGACGCTGTGGTCGAAAACTGCATATTAATGCAGGAAACCGCTGTAGGAACTGCGGCTGATATTAATAACGTAATAGCCGATAAAAACGCCGTTATAGGCGAAAATATGGTTCTTAAGGGAACGCCTGAAAAATGCGTTTTTGTCAAAAAGAATCAGATTTTATAATATGGAAAGGAAATAGCAGAATGAAAGTATTATTTGCCTCAAGCGAGGTTTTACCCTTTGCAATGTCCGGAGGTCTTGCTGACGTGGCGGGCGCTTTGCCGAAAGCTCTTCGCCGAAGGTTTATAGGCTGCAGGGTGGTTATGCCGCTTTATAATTCCGTAAGCGCTGAAATGCGGGAAAAAATGACCTTTATAACCAGCATTACCGTTTCGGTTGCCTGGAGACGTCAGTACTGCGGCATATTTGAAGCACACGTTGACGGAATGATTTATTATTTTATTGATAATCAGTACTATTTCGGCCGCGACGGACTTTACGGATATTATGACGACGCCGAGCGCTTTGCCTTTTTCTCCCGTGCGGTGCTGGATATAATTCCGCATATCGGTTTCACGCCTGATATTATCCACTGTAATGACTGGCAGACCGCGCTTGTTCCCGTTTATCTCAATACTATGTACCGAGGCAGCGATACCTACCGCGATATTAAGACGGTATTCACTATTCACAACATTCAGTATCAGGGAAAATACGGGCTTGAGCTTAACGGAGACGTGCTGGGAATTCCGTATGAAAGCCAGAGCATTATTGAGTATGACGGCTGTGTAAACTTTATGAAGGGCGCTATTCAGTGCGCGGATAAGATAACAACCGTATCTCCGACCTACGCAAACGAAATTTTACAGCCATACTATTCCTACGGGCTTGACAATATCCTGAAAAAGTTTACCTTTAAGCTTACGGGAATTGTAAACGGCATTGACTATGAGGTTTACAACCCCGAAACCGACGCGTTTATCTATAAAAATTTCGGTGTTGACGATTTAAAGGATAAGGCGTATAATAAGAAAATGCTGCAAAGGGAAATGGGCCTGCCCGAGCTTTCAGAGGCACCTGTTATCGGAATGGTGACCCGTCTTGTAAAGCACAAGGGTCTTGATCTCGTAAAGCGTGTTTTTGAAGAGCTGCTGCGCGCTGACCTGCAATTTGTAATTCTGGGTTCCGGTGAATGGGAATTTGAAACCTTCTTCCACGAAATGGCGCAGAAGTACCCCGAAAAGGTGGGACTTAAGCTCGGCTTTAATCCCCAGCTCGCGCACAGAATATACGCGGGAGCGGATATTTTCTTAATGCCGAGCCAGAGTGAGCCTTGCGGACTCGCCCAAATGGTTGCGCTTCGTTACGGTACAATTCCGATTGTAAGAGAAACAGGCGGTCTTAACGACACGATTTCGGACAGCGGAGACGGCGAGGGCAACGGCTTTACATTTAGAAATTTCAACGCCCACGAAATGGAAAACGCCGTATGGCGGGCAATTGCGGGTTATGCCGATAAGGGCGGCTGGGATATTTTAAGAAAGCGCGCGATGAACTGCGATAACAGCTGGGGAACCTCGGCTAATGCGTATATCAAACTATATAAGGAAATTGCCGGCAATTGAGCCGGCAATTTCTTAGCGTCTTTTGGGGGATATTATGTTAGAAATTTTAAAGTCAATCATTTTAGGAATTATTGAGGGAATTACCGAATGGCTGCCAATAAGCAGTACGGGACACCTTATCTTAGCCGACGAGTTTATTAAGCTCGGCATGGGCGAAGAGTTTAAAGAAATGTTCAATGTGGTAATTCAGCTTGGAGCAATACTCGCTGTAGTAGTAATCTTTTGGAAAAAGCTGTGGCCCTTTACCCTCGATAAAAGCAGGGGCTATAACTACATAACAAAGGGCGGCGGAATAATCAAGAAAGACATAATGGATATGTGGCTCAAGGTTATTGTCGCAATGCTGCCCGCGGCTATTGTCGGAATACCGCTTGACGATGTATTTGAAAAATATTTTCATAACTATATAGTTGTCTCCGCGGCGCTGATAATTTACGGCGTTCTGTTTATTGCGGTGGAGCGGCGCAACCGCGGAATAAAGCCTAAATATAACGGAATTGCAGATATTTCCTATAAAACCGCTCTTATAATAGGACTGTTTCAGGCGCTCTCACTGATACCCGGTACCTCGAGAAGCGGCTCAACCATTTTGGGCGCTATAATAATCGGCGTTTCCCGCGTTGCGGCGGCTGAGTTTAGCTTTTATCTTGCGGTACCGGTTATGTTCGGCGCAAGCTTTATAAAGCTTTTAAAGTTTGGATTTAACTTCACCTCGGCAGAGCTTGTGGTACTGCTTGTCGGTATGCTTACCGCCTTTATTATTTCGGTGCTGGTAATTAAATTCCTTATGAGCTATATAAGAAAGCACGATTTTACCGCTTTCGGCTGGTACAGAATAGTTCTCGGTATAGTTGTGCTGGTTTACTTCCTTGTTATTGCGTAGGTGTCCAAAATGAAATTAATGATCGCGTCGGATATTCACGGTTCGGCGTATTACTGCCGTATGCTTTTAGACGCTTTTGAAAGAGAAAAAGCGGACAGATTGCTCCTCCTCGGCGATATTTTATATCACGGTCCGCGCAACGACCTGCCGAGGGAGTACGCTCCTAAAGATGTTATAGGGCTTTTAAATCCCCTTAAAAATAAAATTTTTTGCGTGCGCGGCAATTGTGATACCGAGGTTGACCAAATGGTACTTGACTTTCCCGTACTTGCCGATTACGCGGTAATACCCGTAGGTCGGCGTATCGTTTACGCCACTCACGGGCATATCTATAACGAAGGCAAGCTTCCGCCGCTATGTGGAGGCGATATACTGTTAAACGGTCATACGCATATTCCGAAATGTTTAGAGCATACGGATTATATCTATATGAACTGCGGCTCGGTTTCTATTCCGAAAGAAAACAGTCCGCACAGCTATATGATAAGCGAAAACGGCGTGTTTTACTGGAAAGAGCTTCAAAGCGGCGAGATATACAATGAGTTTAGAATATAAAATTTAAGCGGCGGAAATGCAAACAGTCTGCATTTCCGCCGCTTTAAAATATCAGTTAGTAGGTTTGTGATGATAACCGTAAGATTCGGGGGTCAAGGCTTCAAAGGTGTAGCCCATTTTGGTAAGTCCTTCAATTATTTCCGGCAAAGCCTGAACAGTTGTGGTTTTTGCCGCCGCGTCGTGCATAAGCACGCATATTGAGTTTTTGTTCTTTGCGGCATTTAAAACGTTATTTCTTATGTAGGTATAGCTCGGCGTATTTTTGTCAGCGTCTCCTGAGGAAACATTCCAGTCAAAATAAGAGTAGCCCTTTTGAGGAACAAGGGTGACAAGCTTAGTCATAATACCTTTACAGTATCTTGCACTTACCTGATTGCTGCTGCCGCCCGGGAATCTCATGACCGTAGGCTTTATACCTATAATGCTTTCAACCTTGTCGGAAATCTGCTGTAAATCCTTAAAATAGGCGTCTATACTCGAATATATCTGCGAGTAATTGTGGGTTGCGGTGTGAAGACCTACCGTGTGTCCTGCGTCGTGAATGTTTTTAACATAGCCGATATCAGCGGAATTTATAACAAAAAATGTTGCTTTGGCATTGTATTTTTTTAGTATTTCAAGGATTTTAGGGGTGTTTTTGGAGGGACCATCGTCAAAGGTTAGATAGCAAACCTTGCTGCCGCTCGGCACGGTAGCCTGCGACGACATTGCCGCCGCAGATTGCCCGCTCTTTTTAGCGCTTAGTGTTTCAATTTTTTGCTTAAGCGCCGCGTTTTCATCCTCAAGCTTCTTTTTTTCACTCTTAAACTTTTCTAACTGTGAGCTTATTTCGGTATTTACCTTGTCCTTTTCGGCAATTTGCTTTTCGTATTCGGAAATTTTAGCCTCTGCCGTTTCGATTTTGCTTGCGTTTTCCGAAATTTGCGATTTGACGGAGGAAATATAGCCGTCTTTTTTCCTGATGACCACCAAGGAACAAATAAGCGCGCCGACCAGAAGAAAGATAACGCAGGTGAGGATGATGTTTGAAGCCGATTTAAAAAATTTCACTTTTATTTTCCTTCCGCTTTTAAAAATCCTGCTGAAAAAATTCCGCAATTCTATTTTAACACACTCCCCATAAAAAATATATAATATTCAAATTACAAATTATTACAGATTAGGAAAAAGTGCGATAAATCTGTTGCTAATTTGTAATAGAAATGATATAATTTATAAAAATCGAAATTTAAGAGGGTGCTAATTTGAATTCAAATACAGTAATAACAAGCGACAGCACAACAGATCTAAGTCCTGAATTAAGGGAGCGCTACAACGTTACGGTTATGCCGCTTAAAATAACTCTCGGCGATAAAACTTATACTGATGGGGAAAATATCACACCTGACGATATTTATGCGCATCACGATAAAACAGGCGAGCTTCCCAAAACCGCCGCTACCAATGTCGGCGACTGTATTGATTTTTTTAAGCCGTTTTGTGACGCCGGTAAGACCGTAATTCATTTTACTATAAGCTCCGAAATGTCTTCAACATATAATAATGCCTGCCTTGCGGCCGAGGAGCTTGGAAACGTTTATGTTATCGACACCAAAAATCTTTCAACAGGCGGCGGACTCCTTGTTATTTCCGCGGCGGAAATGCTTGATTCAGGACTTTCAGCGGAGGAAACGGTGAAAAAAACACAGGAGCTCGTTCCCTGTGTTGACGCCTCGTTTGTCATCGACAGCCTTGAATATCTTTATAAGGGTGGGCGCTGTTCCGCGCTTGCTATGTTCGGAGCAAACCTGTTAAAGCTAAAGCCTTGCATACAGATTAAGAACGGCAAAATGGACGTTGCCAAAAAGTACCGCGGAAAATTTTCCGATGTTTTAAAGCAGTATGTAAGGGATAAAATATCCGATTATTCGGATATTGAGTTAGACCGCGTTTTTGTTACTCATGCCGGCTGCGATTCGGAGCTTGTAAATGAAATTGTTGACCTTGTAAAAAAGGAAGTTCCGTTTAAGGAGATATTTTTGACCCGTGCGGGTTGTACGGTTTCCTCGCATTGCGGAGCAAATACGCTCGGAGTTTTGTTTATACGAAAGTCACCGATTTAAAATCTTGGGCATAATATATTAACAGGGGTTGCTTGTGGGATATCCCGAATATCGGCGACAGTTTTTAACCGTCTTCAGATAACCGATTAAACCCCTTGATATATAAAGCGACCGTCCTGCTTTTATAGCAGGGCGGCCGTGTTTTTTTATGCAGAAAGAAGTAGCAAAAATATGCTGCTTAGGCTCGAGAGAAAAAACTGCAAAAAAGAAGTGCCTAGGCTACGCGTCTGCGTGTCAAGGCACTCGGTTGGTGCCGGTGGCCGGACTCGAACCGGCACGGTATCGCTACCGGTGGATTTTGAGTCCACTACGTCTGCCAATTCCATCACACCGGCAAATATCTGACTTTGATATTATACAATATACTTCTTATAAAATCAAGACTTTTTTTAACGGTTTGTTTTTTGTGCCATGCAATACTTTAAAACACAATATATAGTTATGTATAAATAAATTTCAAAAAAATTATGTAAACTTTAAAAAAAATCTTGATTTTTATGCTTTGCGGGCTTATAATACAATCATAGTGGTGTAAAGTGGAGTAAAAAACCATTAAAGTGCATTAAAGTGGAGCACAAAGGAGTGAGAACCGTGCTTTTTGGAGGCTATCAGCATAATATTGATAAAAAGGGCAGGGTTTTTATTCCTGCAAAGCTTCGTGAAGAGCTGGGGACAGGCTTTATGATTTGCCGCGGCATTTACGGCAAGCGCTGTTTGTGCGTTTATTCTGCCGAGCAATGGGACAAGCTTGTTGAAAAAATCGGCACTCTTCCGAGCACTAAGTCGAGCGCGGTTAAGCGCTTTTTGTACGACGGCGCATTTAATGTGGATTTCGATTCGCAGGGCAGAATACTTATTCCGCCGGTTTTGCGCGAATACGCCCGTCTTGACGGTGAAGCGCACATTATAGGAATGGACACCAACCTCGAAATCTGGAACACCGAGCTTTGGAACGAAGAGAACGCAAAATATACTCCCGAATCCATTGCCGATATTATGGAAGAGCTTAACTTCTGATGGAGTTTATACACAAATCGGTGCTGCTTGAAGAAACGATAGCAGCGCTTAACATAAAGCCTGACGGAATTTATGTAGACGGTACTGCCGGCGGTGCGGGACACTCGTCGGAAATAGCGAAAAGATTAAAAAATGGGTTTTTGTTCGCCCTTGACCGCGACCCCGACGCGGTAAAAATCGCTTCGGAGCGTCTTAAAGGCTATCCCGCAAAGGTCATTGAAAGTAATTTCAGCGATATGGCGTCGGTGCTCTCCGGCGAGGGGATAGACGGTGTAGACGGGGTTCTCTTAGACCTTGGAGTTTCCTCCTATCAGCTTGACAGCGCAGAGCGCGGCTTTTCCTACCGTGCGGACGCCCCGCTCGATATGCGAATGAGCAAAAGCGGATTATCCGCCGCGGATATTGTCAATACTTATTCCGTGCAGCAGCTTACGGATATTTTCAGGGATTACGGCGAGGAAAAATTCGCTTACAAAATAGCGAACAGAATAGTTAAAGAGCGGGAAAAGGACCCTATTGTTACTACCTTAAAACTTGCGGATATAATAGCCGCGTCGGTTCCCGCGGCGGCGAGAAGAGACGGACATCCCGCTCGGAAATGCTTTCAGGCGATAAGAATAGCGGTAAACGGCGAGCTCGATATTTTAGGCGGTGCGCTTGACAGCGCGTTCGGTCTGCTTAAAAAGGACGGAGTGCTTGCGGTTATAACTTTTCACTCGCTTGAGGACAGAATTGTAAAGCAAAAATTCAAGGAATACTGCATGGGCTGTATATGCCCGCCCGACTTTCCTGTTTGTGTGTGCGGCAGAACGCCGAGGGGACATTTGGCTTTTAAAAAGCCGACCGAGCCCACAGAAAAAGAATTAAATGAAAACCCGCGAAGCCGAAGCGCAAAGCTAAGGGCGATAATAAAGAATTAGGAGAACGGTTATGGATAATATGAAGTATTACAACGACAGCTTGGCATATGATTTTGAAATGTTTATGCCCAAAAACGCTGAGCAAAAGAGAACGCGCGATAATATTGTTGTAATGCCAAAGACCGCGGAGCGTTCGAGAAAGCGTACCCGTGCGGCGGCTAAAAGCCTTTCTTCCCCGATGCTCCTTATTATGACCGCCGTATTTATTCTCGCGGGGCTTTGCGGAAATATAGCGCTTAGAATTAAGATAAACGAGGTTAATTCCGAAATAAATGAAGTAAAATCTTCAATAACCGAGCTTGACAGCGAGAAGACAAGCCTTGAGGTTGAAATGCAGCGCAGAATTTCTTATTCCAATCTGGAGCTTGAGGCTACACAGTTGGGAATGAGGAAAATGGAAAAAAGCAATGTAAAGTATATAAGGGTAAATGATAAGGATAAAGCTGTAACTGTAAACGGAGATACTGTGACAGCCGAGTAATAACTGTACAAGTATTAATAATATAATTATTTGTGAAGACTGAGCGCATAATAAAAAGATACGAGAGTTGTTTTGTCAACTCTCGTATTCGGGTTTAGAAAGGAAGCAAGAGCTGTGTCTGTGAAACCGGGAAAAATGATGGTCACAAGAACAATCGTGGTTATGACCGCGCTTATACTTGCTCTTTCTGTAGTATCCGGAGCAAGCCTTGTAAACATTATGATAATCAAGGGTGAGAAATATCAGAACGACGCTTCGGAACAGCAGCTTTACGACAGTCTTGTAACCGCGCCGCGCGGCGATATTTACGACCGAAATATGCAGATATTAGCGACAAGCTCGCCTGCCTGGACGGTTTACATAACGCCTAACGGAATAAAAAAGCTTGACGAGGACGAAGCTCTGAAGGTTAAGAAGAAAATAGCCGAGGGACTTTCGGAAATATTGGAGCTTGATTATGAGACGGTATACGGATATACCGAGAAAAACTCGTATTATGTAATAGTAAAGAAAAAAATCGACAAAACGGTTGCCGACAAGGTAAGACAGTTTTTGCTTGATAATAAAGATTTAGAGCTTACACAGTATATCGGTCTCGACGAGACAACAAAAAGGTATTACCCAAATGAAAATCTTGCATCGGTTGTACTGGGTTTTGTCGGTTCGGACGATCAGGGACTGGCGGGAATCGAAAGCTATTACGATAACGATTTAACAGGCATTGCGGGGCGTGTTGTCGCCGCTAAAAACGCCGCCGGAACAAATATGCCGTTCTCATATGAAAAGGTGGAAGAGGCAACAAAGGGAAGGTCGCTTGTGCTCACCCTTGATTCCTATGTTCAGTACACGGCGGAAAAGTATTTGAAAAACGCCATTGAAGCCAACAAAATCGCGGAGCGCGGCGCGGCGGTTGTAATGAACGTAAATACAGGCGCAATACTCGCTATGGCGGTTAAGGGGGATTTTGACCCGAACGAACCGTTTGTCCTCTCCGCCGCCGATCAGGAAAAGGTGGACGCCGTAACCGACGAGGCGGAAAAAAAGTCGCTTAAATCCGAGCTTTTAAACCGTCAATGGAGAAACAAAGCGGTTTCGGACACATATGAGCCCGGCTCGGTTTTCAAGGTTATAACGGCTTCAATTGCGCTTGAGGAAAACCTTGTAAATAAAAACTCCAGCTTTTTCTGTAACGGCTCGGCGACCGTGGCGGGACAGCATTACAGCTGTCACAAAAAAACGGGTCACGGCTCGCAGAATCTAATGCAGGCAATCTCAAATTCCTGCAATCCGGCCTTTATCACAATAGGTCAGTTTGTAGGAGTAGGGACCTTTTCAAAATACTTCAAGGCCTTCGGACTTACCGAAAAAACAGGTATTGACCTGCCCGGCGAGGCTACATCGACCTACCACAAGGAAGAGAAGATGGGACCTGTTGAGCTTGCCTCCTGCTCCTTCGGTCAGACCTTTAACGTTACGCCTATGCAGTTAATTTCAGCCGTTTCTGCCGCGGTAAACGGAGGATACCTTGTTCAGCCTCATCTGCTTGAAAAAAAGCTTGACGAGGACGGAAGGGTGACCGAAACCGCGTCCACCTCATATAAGCGTCAGGTTATTTCGGAGACCACCTCCGCCACAATGCGCGAGCTTATGAATTATGTTTCGGAAAACGGTGCGAAAAACTCATTAGTGGCAGGGTATAATATAGGCGCTAAAACAGGTACATCGCAAAAGGTTGCCAAAATTCTTCAGACGGGCGACCATTACCTTTATATCGGCTCTTGTATTACCGTGGCGCCAATAGAAAATCCCGAAATAGCCGTTTTTGTAATGCTTGACGAGCCTAAGGGAGATAAATATTACGGCGGTGTCATTTCGGCGCCTGTCAACTCCCAGATTATGGGGGATGTTTTACCGTATCTCGGATATGAGCCCAGCTATTCCCAAGAGGAGCTTAAGAGCCTTACTCTTACTGTGCCTGATACTGTAGGCTCGAGCGCTGCCGACGCAAAATCAAAAATAAGCGCGGCAAAGCTTGAATGTAAGGTTATAGGTTCGGGTGAAAAGGTCGTGCGCCAGCTGCCCGAGGCGGGTAGCAAGGTGATATCAGGCGGCGTAGTGATTGTTTATACGGAAGAGGGCGGCTCAGAAAAGGTGGCTGTTCCTAATCTTGTGGGACTTACCGCCACTGAGGTTAATAAGCTTGCCGCAAATTCTAATATAAACGTGGAATTTTCGGGTAACACCGCGTCGGGAGGACTTAAATCCTATAAGCAAAGCGTCGAGGCAGGCCAGTCGGTTGACGCGGGTACGGTCATTACGGTTTATTTCAGAGACGAAAATGTTGTTGACGGTTAGGTTTTTTAAGCCTTATGAAAAGGAGAAAAGATGAAGCTTTTAAATTTGATTGAATGTAATGAAATACTTGGAGATACCGAAATAAGCGGAATAACCTGCGATTCAAGGCAGGTGAAGTCAGGCTTTGCGTTTGTATGTATTAAAGGCGCTAAATCGGACGGTCACGATTATGCCGAAAAAGCGCTCGCAAACGGCGCGGCGGTAATTATAGCAGAGCGGGATTTAGGACTTGAAGTTCAGATTGTCGTTTCAGATACCCACGCGGCTTATGCCGATATGTGCGCTAAGTGGTTCGGCAATCCTGCCGATAGCCTGAAGCTCTTGGGCGTCACGGGTACAAACGGCAAGACCTCGGTTACCTATATGATGAAAAAGATACTCGAAAAAGCGGGATATAAGGTCGGTCTTATAGGAACAATACAGAATATGATAGGCGACGAGATTATCGCCGCCCATAACACCACGCCGAACGCCTATGAGCTTAACTCGCTTTTCGCGCTTATGAAGGCAAAGGGCTGCACATACGTTATTATGGAGGTTTCCTCCCACGCGCTCGACCAGTCGAGGGTATATAGGCTGAACTTTGAAGCGGCTATGTTTACGAATCTCACGCAGGATCATCTTGATTACCACATTACAATGGAAAATTATCTCGCGGCAAAGAAAAAGCTGTTCCGTATGTGCAAAACCGCGGTTATAAACAGCGACGATCCATATTCCGCCGAGCTTATAAAAGGACTTGACTGTAAGATAGCTACCTATTCTATGGGCGACGCTTCAACATACAGCGCAAAGGGTGTAAATTACCGACCCGCAAGCGTTGAATACGAATTTGTGAGTGACAGCGAGATAGGTCATATTAAAGTGAATACAGGCGGAAAATTCACGGTTTACAATTCGCTTTGCGCCGCATCCTGCGCGGTTGAAATAGGTCTTCCGCTGTCTGATGTATCATCAGCTCTTGCCGAGCTTCGCGGCGTTAAGGGCAGGGCGGAGGTTGTCCCCACGGGTAGGGATTTTACTGTCATTATAGATTACGCCCACACCCCGGACGGACTTAAAAACATACTGTCAACCTTCCGTGAATGTAAGAAAAACCGCCTTATCGCGGTTTTCGGCTGCGGTGGGGACAGGGACAAAACCAAGCGTCCTATAATGGGTAATATCGCGGCGCATTTTTCGGATTACGCGATAGTTACAAGCGATAATCCGAGAACCGAAAACCCCCACGCCATAATTGAGGATATTTTGGAAGGCATGAAAGGCGCGGTTATACCTGTAAAGGTTATTGAAAACAGAATAGAAGCGATAAAATTCGCTGTTTCAATTGCGAAAAAAGATGATATAATAGTACTTGCGGGAAAGGGACACGAAACCTATCAGATTTTAAACACGGGTACAATTCATCTTGACGAGCGCGAGGTTGTAGCCGAAGCGCTTAAAGCTTTGAAATAACCCGTCCTAAAAGGAGAGATAAGAAAAAATGAAAGACTTAACCCCCTTAATAGCCGCCATAGTGGCGTTCGCTGTGACCGCAGGACTCGGATATATTGTAATTCCGTATTTAAAACGGCTGAAATTCGGGCAGACTATATTAGACATAGGTCCTAAATGGCACAAGGGCAAGGAGGGTACGCCGACAATGGGCGGCGTTATGATAATCGCGGGTGTGCTTCTGTCGCTTGGCATAGCCTATGCTTATTCTGCTATTGTGCAGGGCCGCTTCGCCGCGGAAATGAAAACTCCTTACCGTCTTTCGCTTTTTTCGGCGGGTATAATTATGGCGCTGTGTATGTCGGGAATCGGGTTTATGGACGATTATATTAAGGTAGTTAAAAAGCGCAATTTAGGTCTTACCGCGAGGCAGAAAACCTTTTTACAGCTGCTTGTAGCTGCGGCATATCTCGCCACTCTCTGCATTTCGGGTATGAAGACAACCTATATTCCTTTTATCGGGGATATTGATGTGACCAAGGGCTTCGGATTGCTTTTCTGGCCCGTGGCGCTTATGTTTATCTACGGCTTTACAAATGCCGTGAATCTAACCGACGGCATCGACGGCCTGGCGTCTACGGTTACCCTTGTTGTAGCCTGCGCGTTTATGTTGGGCTCAGGCTTTCTTTACAATATGGGGATTAACGCTATGTCTGCCGCACTCGCGGGAGCGTGCGTAGGCTTTGTTGTATGGAACGCAAAGCCCGCAAGGGTGTTCATGGGCGATACGGGCTCAATGTTCTTGGGCGGAATGGTGGTCGCGGTCTCCTTCGGAATAGGAAGACCCGTACTGCTTATTTTCGCGGGAATAACCTATTTTCTTGAGGCACTTTCCGACATTATTCAGGTTGCTTACTATAAACGCACAAAAAAGCGCCTCTTTAAAATGGCTCCGCTTCACCATCATTTTGAAATGAGCGGCTGGTCGGAGCAGAAAATCGTTTTTGTTTTCTCGGGGATAACCGCCGTCGGCTGTGCGGTCGCGTTACTGCCTATAATATTTAATTGGTAATATCGGAGGTAAGAAGCTATGGCAAAGATAAAAAGGAAAAAAAGCGAATATACTTCGGGTAAGCTTGATATAACCTTTTTATCCTTTGTTCTGATTTTGCTTACCGTGGGTCTTGTCATGCTTTATTCGGCAAGCTACGCCTTTTCCTACAATCAGTACGGCAACAGCTATAAGTTTATTACAAGACAGGCAATGTTTGCGGCTGTCGGAGTCGCGGTAATGCTTGTCGTTTCAAGGATTGATTATCATATATGGCGCAAATTCGCGTGGGTCTTATATGTCCTATCAACCGTAATGCTCGCGGTGCTTTTGATACTGCCGCCTATGTTAGAGGGAAAGGACGTTAAGCGCTGGATTGTAATAGGGCCGGTCAATTTTCAGCCGTCGGAAATCGCTAAATTTGCAATAATTCTTCTTTTTTCCTCCCTTATCGCGGCGAATTATAAGCAGATGAAAAGCTTTAAGTTCATAGCTTTTTTAGTAGCTTTGCTGGGGCTGCAGTGCGTTCTTGTGGTATTGGAGCCGCACCTTTCGGCAACTGTGCTTATTTTCTCAATCGGAATAGTACTGCTTATTGTGGGAGGACTTCCCAAGCGGTATATTTTGGGCGGCGTCGGCGCGGGGGTCGGACTCGGCGTTTTGGCGGTTATTACGGGGGTTATAGGCTATGGCTCCGACCGTATAAAGTACTGGCTTGACCCGTGGGCGGACCCTAAGGACAAGGGATTTCAAACTATTCAGTCGCTTTTGGCAATCGGCTCGGGCGGAATTTTAGGCAGGGGCATAGGTCAGTCAAGACAAAAATATCTCTGGCTGCCTGAACCTCACAACGATTTTATTTTTGCCATAGTATGCGAGGAATTAGGTCTTGTAGGCGCGCTCGTTATTATTTTGCTTTTCTGCCTGCTTGTGTGGCGAGGATTTACGATAGCAATGCGCGCGCAGGATAAATTCGGCTCGCTTTTAGCGCTTGGCCTTACCTTTCAGGTAGGCCTCCAGGCAATGCTTAATATCTGGGTTGTAACCAACACCATTCCGAATACGGGAATAAGTCTTCCGTTTTTCAGCTATGGCGGGACCTCGCTCCTTATTTTGCTTGCTGAAATGGGCATCGTGCTTTCGGTGTCAAGGGGAGCGAACATTGAAAAAACTTAGGGGGATACGGTTATGAAGATACTGTTTGCGGGCGGCGGCACGGCGGGGCATATAAACCCCGCGCTTGCGATAGCGGGCTATATAAAGGAACGCCACCCCGACGCAGAGATTTCCTATATCGGTACGGCGGATAAGCTTGAAGCAAAGCTTGTGCCCGAAAAGGGCTACGATTTTTATACGATTGACGTCGCGGGATTTCAGCGGAAGCTGAGCCTTAAAAACATAGCGAAAAATATAGAGGCGGTCGGAAAGGCTATATCCTCTTCAAATGCGTCAAAAAAGCTTTTAAAGGAAATAGCGCCCGATATAGTTGTGGGTACGGGCGGTTATGTAAGCGGTCCTGTTCTGCGCGAAGCGCATAAATTAGGAATTAAAACCGCCATACACGAGCAAAACGCGTTTCCGGGAGTTACCACAAAAATGCTTGCCGATAAGGCGGATAGGGTAATGCTTGCGATGCCTGAGGCGGAAAGCCGACTAAACCTTAAAAAACCGCCTGTTGTTACGGGAAACCCCGTAAGGAGCGAGCTTTTAAGCATTTCGCGCGAACAAGCAAGGCAAAAATTAGGGCTTGACAATCGCCCGCTGATACTTTCCTTCGGAGGCTCGCTCGGCGCAAGGCATATTAACGAGGCGGTGACCGAGCTTATAAAATGGCACAACGGCACCGATAAATTCTATCATATCCACGGTACGGGCAAGATTGGGTATGAGGCTATGATGTCGGCTTTTGACGGCGTAAAGCTGTCGCCCCTTATCGACGTGCGGGAATACATTAACGATATGGACGTTTGTATGGCGGCGGCAGACCTCGTTATATGCCGAGCGGGTGCGATTACATTAAGCGAGCTTTGCTGCTGCGGCAAGCCGTCGGTCCTTATTCCGTCCCCTTATGTAGCGGAAAATCATCAGTACCACAACGCTATGACCCTTAAAAAGGCGGGTGCGGCGGAAATCCTTGAGGAAAAGGATTTAAACGGGGAAAGTCTTATTAATACCGTTTCAAAAATAATAGAAAATAAACCCCTGCTGCAAAAAATGAGTGCCGCCGCAGGGAAACACGCGATTTTGGACTCAAACAAAAGAATTTACGATGTTTTAATGCAATTATATACGGGAGCGTGACAAATTCCGTACTTTCGCATAGTATGAACTGTGAGAAAAGTTTTACTGTGAGAGGGTGCGGTCAATGTCCGAAATAATAGTAAACGGCGGTAAAAAGCTTTACGGCGGCATATCCGTTCAGGGAGCGAAAAACAGTGTGCTTCCCGTGCTTGCGGCAACCGTTTTGTGCGAAAAGGAATGTGTGATACATAACTGCCCTGCGCTTTCGGATGTTGAAACCTCCCTTAAAATTTTAAGGGCATTGGGCTGTGAGTGTCAAAAGGACGGGGACACCGTAACGGTAGACAGTAAGGGGCTATGCGAATACGAAATTCCCGATAATCTGATGCGGGAAATGCGTTCCTCCGTGGTTTTTTTAGGCGCTGTAATAGGAAGATGCGGAAAGGCTGTTATAAGCAGTCCGGGCGGCTGTGAATTAGGTCCTCGCCCTATTGATTTGCACCTTGCCGCCCTAGAACGAATGGGCGTTACGGTAAAGGAGGAACACGGTTATTTAATCTGCACCGCCGAAAACGGACTTAAGGGAGCTGAAATAAGCTTAGGCTTTCCAAGCGTGGGCGCTACCGAAAATATTATCTTAGCGGCGGCGACCGCAAAGGGTATGACGGTGATTCACGGCGCGGCAAAAGAGCCTGAAATAAGCGACCTTGCCGACTTTTTAAACAGCGCGGGCGCGCGTATTTACGGCTGCGGGTCGGATACTGTGAGGATCTACGGCGTTGAAAAGCTCGGCGGAACGGAGCACACGATAATCCCCGACCGAATAGCCGCGGCAACATATATGGCGTGCGCCGCGGTTACGGGCGGAAAAATTACGCTTTGCAATCTTATGCCGTCGCATATGGTTTCTACCCTTTGGGTATTCAGGGAGGCGGGTTGCGATGTTGAGCTTTCGGGTAAAAGCATTACCCTTACCGCGCCCGAAAGGCTTAAAAGAGTTCCCACCGTCCGAAGTCTTGTTTACCCCGGCTTTCCTACCGACGCGGGGCCAATTATTGTCGCAATGTTAATCCTTGCAGACGGAACATCGGTTTTTGTTGAAAATATATTTGAAAACCGATTCCGTTATGTTGACGAGCTGAAGCGCTTCGGCGCTAAAATCAAGACAGAGGGAAAAATCGCGGTGACCGAGGGGGTAAAGGAGCTCTCAGCGGCGGACTGCAAGGCAACAGATTTGCGCGGCGGCGCGGCGCTTGTAATAGCGGCGCTTGCGGCTTGCGGCGAATCGAAAATAGGAGATATTCACCACATAGAGCGCGGCTATGACGATATTGTATCGGTCTTAGAGTCGCTCGGTGCGGATATAAAATACAGTAAGGATTGATAGTTTGAAAAGGACAGCGGAAAACGACGAGTTTCTGAAAAAAAGAAAAGCGCGTCAGCGCAGAATAAGAAAGCGGAGAATGATTATAGGATTTTCGATGTTTATTGTTTTGCTTGTCACGGTATTCGCGGTACTTTCGCTGACTGTGCTTTTCCCGATAAAACAGATAACTGCAAAGGGAAGCGAAAAATACACCTCGGAGCAGATAGTCGCCTCAAGCGGCATTTATATAGGCGACAATCTGTTTATCTCCTCGGTGAAAACCGACGCTTTAAGAGAAAAACTTCCCTATATAGAGAGCGTTAAAATTAAGCGTACTCTGCCAGACAGCATTGCCATAACCGTAAAGGACGCCGAACCCTACGCCTGTTATTATTCGGACGGGGCATATTACACGGTAAGCCGTGCGGGCTATGTGCTCGAAAGCGGTGAAGTAAAGCCGGATTCTCTCTTTGAAATACGGTCAGGCGGTGTAAAATGCGTGCTCGGCAGGGCGGTCGTATTTTCCGAGGAAAAGACCGAGGAATTAATCTCTCAAATCGGAGGATTAGCCGAGGAATACGGGCTTTCGCTTAATTGTATTGATGTGACCGACGAGCTTGCGCTTACGGTTAAAGCCGAAAATCGGTTTGCTGTTAACCTTGGAACCTCGAATTATCTTGATAAAAAATTTGCCCACCTTTCGGGAATGATAAAGAATATCGGAGAAACTAAGACGGGAAAAATTAATTTGAGTATGTGGACATCCGAAAATACCGAGGGAACTTTTGTCGAAGGAAGCATAGAATAGCAAATGTTGCATATTAAAAAGTACAAAAAACCATAGGTTTTTGACAAAATAAAAAAAATTACAAGAATGTAATAAAAAGTGTTGAAATTTAAAAAAAGATATGTTAATATCATTATATAACTGTATTTGTAGGATAATAACTAATTTACATAAAGACGGAGGAATTCAAAATGCCATTTGAAGTAGCAGAAGAACAAGAGAATGTTGTACAGATTAAGGTCGTCGGCGTCGGCGGCGGCGGCGGAAACGCCGTCAACCGTATGGTTGAGGCCGGTGTGCGCGGCGTTGAGTTTATAGCGATTAATACCGATAAGGCGGCTTTGCTTCAGTCTAAAGCAAACCAGAAAATTCAGATCGGCGACAAGACCACCGCAGGTATGGGCGCCGGCGGAAACCCGGACAACGGCCGTGCGGCGGCTGAGGAATCACGCGATGAGATTACCGCGGCTATCCGAAGCGCGGATATGATTTTCATTACCGCAGGTATGGGCGGCGGAACAGGCACGGGAGCCGCACCTGTTGTTGCGGCTATCGCAAAGGAGCTTGGAATCCTTACGGTAGGTATTGTTACAAAGCCGTTCGGCTTCGAGGGCAAAAAGCGTATGAATCAGGCGGAGTCGGGTATTGCGGCACTCCGCGAGCAGGTGGACAGCCTTGTGGTTATCCCCAACGAGCGTCTTAAATTTGTTTCGGAGCAGAAGATTACTTTCAAAAACGCTTTCTACATAGCGGACGATGTTCTGCGCCAGGGCGTTCAGAGCATTTCCGAGCTTATCAATGTAACCGCGCTTGTAAACCTCGACTTTGCGGATGTTAAATCCATCATGGCGGACGCGGGCTACGCTCATATGGGCGTCGGCGTTGCCACAGGCCGCGACAAGGCGGAGCAGGCAGCTCGTGCGGCTATCAACAGCCCGCTTATCGAGACCTCTATGGAGAATGCTCGCGGCATCATTATCAGCATTACCGGTTCTGACGATATCGGTCTTGAAGAGGTTGAGCTTGCTTCCTCTATCATTACGGATATGGCTCATCCGGACGCGACCATTATCTGGGGCGCTCAGCTTGACGATACGCTTGAGGATACTATCCGCGTTACTGTTGTTGCAACGGGATTGGGCGATGATAAAAAGGACGACAAGAAGGACGATTTGTCTTCGCTTTTAGGTAGCAGTGCCGATGATGACGAAAGCTACACCGATGTTATCAGCTTCTTCAACAACAAGGATAACTGATTACGGCTTTTTCGATAATTATTATAGTTTAAGCAGTCGCTTTAATGCGGCTGCTTTTTTGCTCTCGACAAAACTGATATAGCTGTATATAATACATATATACAGTGAGAGTGTCAACAAAGTCGCCACTCTCTTGGCGGGAATGCCGCTCGCCAATACCACCCACACGCCATTGAAATCGCTAATCAAGCGGTTTTTGCTTACAAGGAGTTTTTCTGCCGACATGTCGGCAGAAAAACAAAAATGCGGCTGACCTGCGCCGAACATTGAAAATGAAGGTTTTTCGACAGACTGACTGTATGTCGGTCGTGTTTTACGGAAAACGAGAAATTTAATTTGATAATTTCCCCTACGAAGGTAATAATATGTAAAAACGGAGGGGAGTTTTATGAAAACACGGAATACCGTAAGGTTGATAGCCTTTTGCGCCGCCGCGGTGGTTGTTTCCGCCGTATTTGCGTTGCGGATGGGGCAGGATTTGAACAGATACAGACTTGAAATTCAGAACAATTATGCGGGAACGCTTGATACGCTTAATTCAAGCGTAAACAATATATCGCTTATCCTTGAAAAGGCGGAGTATGTGACCACCGCAAAACAGCTGAGTCAAATGTCGGCACAGCTTTTAAGCGAAGCAGAAAGCGCAAAGGCGGCGCTTTCACAGCTTCCCGCGGGGGAAAATTTAGACATATTAAACCGATTCCTTTCGCAGGTGGGAAATTACGCTATGTCGGTTTCAAAAAGCCTTATCGGCGGTGAAAGCCTTAATGATGAACACGCCGCCAATATTACGGCGCTTAAAAACACCGCGCAAAAAATTTCCGAGGCGGTGAGTAATTCCTCGATAGCATTTGACAATCCCTCGGCTTGGGCAGATGATTTGGATAATAAGCTGGACGAATCGGTTGATAAGGACTCATTGGGCAGCACGCTTAGCACCCTTGAGGACAGTCTTTCCGATTATCCAACCCTTGTTTATGACGGACCGTATTCCGACCATATTTTAGAAAAAGAGCCACTTATGCTTAAGAACGCAGAAAGTGTGAGCGAGGGCGACGCGCTTAAGAAAGCCGCCGAGACGGCGGAGTGTGACGAGAAAAAGCTTTCGGCAGACGGAACGGTGGACGGAAAAATCCCCGCCTACCGCTTTTCGGGAGAGAATGTAAGCGTTACTGTTAGCCGCGCGGGCGGATACGCCGTATATATGCGGAAAAGCCGAGAAATAGGGGATTATGTTCTTGAGTACTCTCAGGCGCTCGATAAGGCGAAAAGATACCTTGAAAGAACAGGTATGAGCGGCTTTACAGAAACCTATTATTTCACCGACGAGGGCGTTTGCGTTATAAATTTTGCCTATCTCGACGGCAGGACTATCTGCTACACAGACCTTGTTAAGGTAGGCGTTGCGATGGATACGGGGGAAATAATGCTCTACGAGGCGAGCGGTTACCTTACAAACCATACCGAGCGCGCCTTTGAAAGCGTGGCGGTAACGGCAGAGGAAGCGGCAAAAAACGTGAGTCCAAGGCTTATAATACGCGAAACGGCGTTAGCGCTTATCCCTACAAAGGGCGGAGAAGAAAAACGGTGTTATGAGTTTGTCTGCAAAACCGAGGAAAAAAAAGAAATTCTTGTATATATAAACGCTGTAACCTGTGAAGAAGAGGACATTTTAGTCCTTTTAAAAAGCGACGGCGGGACTCTTGCAAAATAATGCTTGATTTTTTTGTTAAGTTGTGGTAGAATAGTAAAGCTGTTTGAAACGGTATGATGTTTTGTGCCGTTTAAAGCTTATGTGCATTTGATTTCACCCGAGCCTTACGGGTGGGTTCATTGCCGAAAATCGACATTGAAGCGGGCGGTCCTCTGTCCTTTTGGAGTACGAACGTCTGGTATTAATTAAGGAGGAAAAAAAGATGGACGCTATCAAGGAACTTACAGCCGATATGCTGAAAAAGGACGTTCCCGAAATTCTTATCGGTAGCACCGTTAAGGTTCATGTAAGAATTAAGGAAGGCGAAAAGGAAAGAATTCAGGTGTTCGAGGGTACGGTTATTGCCAAGAACAACAGCGGAATTTCCGAAACCTTTACCGTTCGCCGTGTTTCCTACGGAGTAGGCATTGAGCGCGTATTCCCTGTACATTCGCCGAGCGTTGCCAAGATTGAACTGGTTCGCAAGGGTCAGGTTCGCAGAGCTAAGCTCTACTATCTGCGCGACAGAGTTGGTAAAGCGGCAAAGGTTAAGGAACTTATCGGTTAATAATAAGGCTTTAAGAAGGGGGAACGGGTTTCGTGCTGTTCCCCTTTTTTGCTTAAATTAATGTAGAGGTAAAAGGATATATGGACGGCATTAGTAATACCGAAAAAATAAAAAATGATATTATTTCTGCCGCAAAAGGCGGTGGGAACGGGGAGGACGGCTTTAAAGTGAATACCGAATATGCTGATAATTTGCCGGATAACCCAAAAGAAGAAAAAAAGCCCGGCGACACAGAAGAGATTTTTGAGTGGCTTGACGTGCTTACTACCGCTATAATTACTGTGGTTATTATTTTCAGCCTGCTTTTCAGGGTTGCAACAATTTCGGGACCGTCTATGCAGAACACTCTTTTTACGGGTGATAGGGTAATAATATCTAACCTCGGATATACACCGAAGCGGGGTGACATCGTGGTTATCTCCAGAAATGTCAACAATTCGGTTGAGGACGCGGCGACGAGTAAGGAACCTATAATAAAGCGCGTTATCGCAGTTGGCGGGCAGACGGTGAATATTGATTTTGAGCGGGGAGTTGTTTCGGTTGACGGGGTCGAGCTTGACGAGCCGTATGCAAAAACTCCCACCACAACAAAATGGGACGTTGAATTTCCGCTCTATGTACCCGAGGGATATATATTTGTGCTGGGCGACAACCGCAATGAATCCATGGACAGCCGAGATTCCCGTATAGGAGAAGGAGGCTTGGTTGATACACGCTATGTGTTAGGTCACGCCGTATTCCGCATTTTCCCGTTTAACAGTATTGGGAGTCTTCTAAAATGAGCAATGTGCAGAATATTCAGTGGTTTCCCGGTCATATGGCGAAAACCCGCCGCAAGATTAAAGAAATACTGCCGCTTATTGACGCTGTTGCCGAGGTTGTTGACGCAAGAATACCCATAAGCAGCCGCAATCCCGAGCTTAAAAGCATTATCGGCGATAAGCCGCTTATAATACTTCTTAATAAGTGCGATATGGCTGACCCCGCGGCGACGGATGAATGGATAAGATATTATAAATCACAGGGCATTTCCGCAATTGCCACCGACTGTAAAACAGGAAAGGGTATTAATTTATTTAAGGACACGGTTAAAACCGCCCTTGCGGATAAGCTTCGATACTACTCTGAAAAGGGAATGGTGGGAAAGCCGCTTAGGGTAATGGTAGTGGGTATCCCCAATATCGGAAAATCGACCTTTATAAACCGAATAGCGGGTAATAATAAGGCAAAGGCGGAAAACCGCCCGGGCGTTACAAGGGGCAATCAATGGTTTACAATTGATAAGCAGTTGGAGCTTTTGGATACTCCCGGTGTTCTTTGGCCTAAGTTTGAGGATAATACCGTGGGAGAGCATTTAGCCTTTACGGGGGCGGTTAAGGATAATATTCTCGATACCGAGCTTTTGGGTATGCGGCTTTTGGAGCTTTTGGCTAAGTCTGCGCCCGACAAGCTCACCGCCCGTTACGGAGAGATTAATTTAAGCGCGGACGGCTATGACCTTTTGTGCGAGGTCGGCAAAAAGCGCGGTATGCTTATAAGGGGCGGCGAGACCGACACCGAAAGGGCGGCTAATATGCTCCTTGAGGAGTACCGAAACTGTAAAATAGGACGTATAACCTTGGAAAGGGTATGATTTAATGCCTGATTATGAATATGAAAAAGCCGCGGTTTTAAGCGGCTTTAATACTATTTGCGGAGTTGACGAGGCGGGCAGAGGTCCGCTCGCAGGGCCTGTCTGCGCGGCGGCGGTTATATTACCTGCCGATACCGTAATAGAGGGGCTTGACGACTCAAAAAAACTAAGCGAAAAAAAAAGAGAACGGCTTTACGGCGAAATAACCGAAAAGGCGATAGCATACTCTGTCGCTTACGGCACTCTTGAGGAAATAGAGAAACTAAATATTTTGGAAGCGACCTTTCTTGCTATGAACAGGGCGATTGAGGGGCTTAAAGTAAAACCCGATTTTGCCCTTATAGACGGCAACCGCGCACCTAAAGGGATTAAAATTCCCTGTGCCACAGTTGTTAAAGGCGATTCAAAATCTATGTCGGTTGCGGCGGCATCAATTTTGGCTAAGGTCACGCGTGACCGCCTTATGCTTACATATGACGAAAAATATCCGCAGTATAATTTTAAAAAGCACAAGGGCTACGGCACAAAGGAGCATACCGAGCTGATTAAAAAATACGGTCCGTGCGAGATACACCGCCTTTCTTTTCTTAAAAATATATTAGGGTGAAGGTATGAATATAGGCAAGACGGGCGGTACGGGCGAATACCTTACCGCGGAGTTTTTAAGGAAAAACGGATATACCGTGGTAAAGCGCAACTATCATTGCCGTTACGGCGAAATTGACATAATATCGGAAAACAGGGAATATATAATTTTTACGGAGGTTAAAACCCGCCGCGAGGACAGCCTTGTTTCTCCCGCCGAGGCGGTGGATCTTCGCAAGCAAAGGCGAATAATCTTAACCGCCGAGGATTTTCTTTCAAAGTATGAAACCGAGCTTCAGCCCCGCTTTGACGTGGCGGAGGTTACGGTTTATAAGAAAACCGACGGCGCGGATGGTTATAAGCTCCATTATATTAAAAACGCTTTTTAGGAGTGTTTTAATTGAATTACTTTGATTTGCATTGCGATACGCCCTACGAATGTTATTTTAAAAATCAGGACTTTTTTGAAAATAATCTTGCCGTTTCGGGCGAAAAGGGAGCGGCGTTTGAGAACTGGAAGCAGGTTTTCGCCGTATGGATAAGGGACGACCAAGCCGAGCCGTATAAGCTGTATAATGCTGTTTTAAAGGATTTCGAGGAAAAGCTAAAAAGTAAGCCCGATAATTTAACACCCTACTTTTCGGTTGAGGGCGGGGCTGTAATTGAAGACAATATTGACCGCCTTTATGAACTCAAAAAAGACGGAATATGTGCTCTGACACTAACTTGGAACGGTGAAAACCGAATAGCGGGGGGCAGTAAAAGCGATAAGGGGTTAACCGACTTCGGCAAAAGGGTAATTTGGGAGATGAATTCCCTTAATATGCTCTGCGATTTGTCCCACCTAAACGAAAAAAGCTTTTATTCCGTAATAGAGCTTGCCGATTACCCAATCGCGACCCATTCAAACTGCCGTGAGGTTTGCAATTGTCCTCGAAACCTTAGTGATAATCAGCTAAAACTGATAGCCGAAAAGGGCGGGATAGTAGGGCTTTGCTTTTATCCCGAATTTTTAGGCGGAGATGTTTATGAGAAACTGTATGAAAATATCTTTCATTTTTTAGAGCTTGGAATGGAAAACAATATAGCTATAGGCTCTGATTTTGACGGCGCGGATATGAGCGGAAGTCTTTGTGATATTTCAAAAATTCCGTTTTTATACGACAAACTCCTTAAAAAAGATATAAATAAACCTATTCTCGATAAAATTTTCTATAAAAACGCGGAAAATTACCTTGAAACCTTTGACAAAAGGCGTTAGATATAATAAAATAAAGAATAATGCTGAAAACGGGAGCAACGGATATGAATTATGTAAGTACAAGAGATAAATCGGTTAAGGTCACCGCCGCTAATGCCATAGCAAGCGGTATTTCCGCGGAGGGCGGACTTTTCGTGCCCGACACATTCCCGACCCTTACCGAAAAGGATTTTAAAGCCTTAGGAAAGCTCGACTATATCGGCAGGGCAAAATATGTTCTCAAATTCTTTCTTAACGATTTTACCGAGGAGGAGATCGATTACTGCGTAAAGGGCGCTTATACGGGAAGCTTTGACAACGAACAGCCCGCGCCGATTTCGGTTGTCGGCGAAAAAACGAATATTCTGGAGCTTTGGCACGGTCCTACCTGCGCTTTTAAGGACTTGGCGCTCCAGCTTTTGCCGTATTTGCTTACCACCTCGGCTAAAAAGACCGCGGCGGGCAAGAAGACGGTTATTTTGGTCGCCACATCGGGCGATACGGGCAAGGCGGCGCTTGAGGGCTTTAAGGACGTGCCCGATACCGAGATTGTGGTATTTTACCCGAGCGACGGCGTAAGCCCTATGCAAAAACTGCAAATGGATTCCCAAAAGGGTAACAATGTTCATGTTATCGCCATTAAGGGCAATTTTGACGACGCGCAGACAGGCGTTAAAAAGATATTCACCGATAACGCGGTAAAGGAAAAGTTAGCCGAGCATAATATGCAGTTTTCCTCCGCTAATTCGATTAACTGGGGAAGACTCGCTCCGCAGATTGTTTATTATGTATCCGCCTACTGTGATTTGCTCTCCAACGGCGAGGATTTAAAGGACGGCTTTAACGTAGTCGTTCCGACAGGCAATTTCGGAAATATTTTAGCGGCTTATTACGCTAAGAAAATGGGAGTGCCTATAAGCAAGCTTATCTGCGCTTCTAACTCAAACAATGTCCTTACCGACTTTATAAACACCGGCGTTTACGACCGCAACCGTAAGTTCTACACCACGATTTCACCCTCTATGGATATTCTTATTTCAAGCAATCTGGAAAGAATGCTCTATGAGCTTTCAGGCTGTGATGATAAGGCGGTTGCAAAAATGCAGTCAGACCTTGCAAAGGACGGCGTGTTTAAGGTTACCGATGAAATAGGGGCTAAAATGTCCGAGCTTTTCTACGGCGGCTGCTGCGACGATAAGGAAACACTTGCTACAATAGGCGATATGTTTAAGGAATACGGCTATCTCTGCGATACCCACACTGCCGTCGCGGTAGGAGTATATAATAAATATAAAGCGGAGACGGGTGACGTAAGACCCGCGGTTATCGCTTCTACTGCTTCGCCTTACAAGTTTGCGGACAGCGTGCTCACCGCCGTTACCGATAAAAAGACCGACAGCGAGTTCGGCAACGTCCGTCTGCTTTCCGAGGTGACCTCGACCGATATTCCCGCCCCGATAAAGGCGCTCGAAAACGCCGAGGTGCGCTTTAAGGAAATCTGCGAAAAGGATAAAATGCTTGACGCGGTATATGAAGCGCTTAAGATAAAATAAAAATATCCGGCTTTATGCCGGATATTCTTTTGACGAAGCAAATAATTACCTCGCTCTGAAAGTGTCACAGCAAGTGTCGCTGCTGGTTGACGCTTCGCCGTGGCCAACTTGAATTTTGCCTGCAGAGCACATATCGTCCGCGGTATGATGAACACAGTTCTTAACATCGCACGCTACGCACAGCTTGGTCTCACAAGTACAGTCTGACAAATTAATCAAGTCCTTTCCGACCGTTTTTCAGGTCAAGCTTAGTATGTGCGAAAAGATTGTTTTTATGTGAAAATTTTTAAAAGGAGGCGGAACAGGACCTTGAGCATCTACGCGATTTCCGATTTGCATTTATCCTTCGGAGTTGATAAGCCTATGAACATTTTTAAGGGCTGGAATAATTATACCGAGCGCATTTCGGCAAATTGGAAAAGACTTGTTAAAGAAAACGACACGGTTATACTGCCGGGTGATTTTTCGTGGGGACTGAAGCTCCAAGAAACAAAAAAAGATTTTGAATTTTTGGAGTCGCTCCCCGGCAAAAAGCTGCTTATTAAGGGAAATCACGATTTGTGGTGGAGCACCGCCAAAAAGCTCCGTGAATTTTTCTCACTAAACGGATTTACCTCTGTGGATATTATTTACAATAACTGCGCTGTCGCCGAAGGCTTTGCTATAGCGGGTACAAGGGGCTGGTTTTATGACGATACCGCCGACAAAAAGGTGATTGCCCGCGAGGCGGGACG
Source organism: uncultured Oscillospiraceae bacterium (assembly GCA_900547445.1). Lineage (GTDB taxonomy): Bacteria > Bacillota > Clostridia > Oscillospirales > Acutalibacteraceae > UBA737. Next base: position 39,411 of record URGJ01000008.1, read on the forward strand.
GCTGGAAGCCTCTCTTACCGCCGCCGAAAAAACGGGACTTCCCGTATTGGTATTTCTCCATTATCCGCCCGTATACGGTGATTTTGTCTGTCACGAAATATTCGATATATTAAAAAAGCACAGTGTAAAGCGGGTGTATCACGGTCATATTCACGGTGCCGGCTTTAATAAAGCCGTAAGCGAATACGACGGGGTGGAATTTAAGCTTATATCCTGCGATTGCGTTGATTTTACCCCACAATTTATTGCGTGATTTATTAATTTTTAAATAATTTACAGATTATTAAAAAAATATGTGGAAAAAAAAATTGAGTTATGATATAATAGTTTGAACTACTGTAAAACGAGTAAAAGGGCGTTTTACAATGCGGAGGTATAAAAATGAGTTTAAAAGAAACAAAAAAGATTGATACCAATAGGCATCAGCTTGAAATCACCGTCGACGGTGAAAAGTTCCGCGAGGCTATCGCGGAGGCTTACAAAAGAAACGGCAAGAAAATAAATGTGCCCGGTTTCAGAAAGGGTAAAGCGCCGCTTCATCTTATTGAGAAGTACTACGGCACCGAGATTTTCTTTGAGGACGCTCTCAATCTTCTCTATAACGACCTTGTTGAGGACGCTATTAAGGATTCGGGTCTTAAGGTTATCAACGACAAAATGGATTTTGAAATGGTTTCCATTTCCAAGGAAGACGGCGTGGATTTCAAGGTTTCGGTTACAACCTATCCCGAAATTGAAATCGGCGAGTATAAAGGCTTGAAGGCGGAAAAAACCGCCGTTAAGGTAACCCCTGAAGAGGTTGAGGCGGAAGTTAACGCAATGGCGGAAAGAAACGCCAGAATGGTATCGGTCGAGGACCGCGCCGCGCAGAACGGCGACACCGTTATAATCGACTTTGAGGGATTTACCGACGGTGTAGCTTTTGAAGGCGGCAAGGGCGAGGGTCATTCTCTTACACTCGGCTCGGGTCAGTTTATCCCCGGCTTTGAGGATCAGATTGTAGGCAAGAATATCGGCGACGAATTCGACGTAAACGTAACCTTCCCCGAGGATTACGGCGCTAAGGAGCTTGCAGGCAAGGAAGCTGTATTTAAAGTAAAGCTTCACGAGATTAAGGTTCGCGAGCTTCCGACGGTTGACGATGAGTTCGCAAAGGATGTAAGCGAGTTCGACACCCTTGACGCGCTTAAGGCAGATCTTGAGAAAAAGGCTTTAGAGCGCAAAACAAAGGCGGCAGACGAGGCTGTGGAAAACGCTCTTGTTCAGCAGATTGTTGATAGCATTAAGGGCGAAATTCCCGAGGCTATGTTTGAAAACCGTCTTGAACAGCTCACCGAGGACTTTGCTTACAGGCTTCAGAGTCAGGGTCTTAATCTTGAAACATATCTTAAGTACACCAATTCAAATATTGACGAGTTCAAAAAATCTTTCCGTCCTCAGGCTGAATCACAGGTTAAATTCCGCCTTGCGCTTGAAAAGATTGCCGAGCTTGAGAACATTACTCCGAGCGAGGAGGAGCTTGAAGCCGAGTACGCTAAGCTTGCCGAGAGCTATGGCGTAGAGGCAGATAAGGTTAAGTCGGCAATTCCCGCGGAGGAAATTTCCAAGGATTTAGCGGTAGGAAAGGCAATCGACCTTGTCAAGGAAAACGCGGTTATAACCGAGGTTGAGGAAAAGACCGAGGAAAAGGTGAAAAAAAAGCCCGCCGCGAAGAAGAGGACCGCAAAGAAAGCGGAAGAAAAAAGCTCTGAGGAATAATTAAGTCTTTGATTATTAATCTGTTCCGAAGTCCATAATTAATTTAGGCATTTTTAAAACGGAGGTATTCTTTATGGATATGACTTTAGTACCCTATGTACTGGAACAAACAAGCAGGGGCGAGCGCTCCTACGATATTTTTTCAAGACTGTTAAACGACCGCATAATTATGCTCAACGATGAGGTCAACAGCGCCTCGGCGGGAGTAATTATTGCGCAGATGCTCTATCTTGAGGGTCAGGACCCCGATAAGGATATAAGCTTTTATATCAACAGCCCCGGCGGCTCTGTAACCGACGGTATGGCGATATACGACACCATGCAGTACATTAAGTGCGACGTAAGCACCATTTGTATGGGTATGGCGGCAAGTATGGGAGCATTTCTTTTAGCTGCGGGAACAAAGGGTAAGCGTTTGGCTCTGCCCAACAGTGAAATTATGATTCATCAGCCGCTCGGTCAGGCAAAGGGTCAGGCGACGGATATTCTTATCCACGCCCATCATATTGAGAGGATAAGGGCTAATATTAACGAGATTTTAGCTGCCGAAACTGGCAAGCCACTCGAGCAGATTCAGCTCGACACCGAGCGTGATAACTTTATGACCGCGGCTGAGGCTGCTGAGTACGGACTTATTGATAAAGTAATTTCCAAGAGATAGAGGTAGCATAATGCCGAGTGACAAGAATAAGGAGATACGCTGCTCGTTTTGCGGCAAAACGCAGGACGAGGTAGCAAGGCTTGTTGAGGGGCCGGGGGTCTATATCTGCGACAGCTGTATTGAGTTCTGTAATAATTTGCTTTTTGACGACGAGTCGGGCGCGGCTAAGCGCGGCAGAAACAAAAAAGCTGAGGATTTTGTACTCCCGAAGCCCGAGGAGATTAAGGAACAGCTTGACCGTTATGTAATAGGTCAGGACGACGCTAAAAAGACCCTCGCGGTAGCGGTTTACAATCATTACAAGCGTATTTTTAAGAACGATAACTCCGATGTTGAATTGAGCAAGAGCAACGTTCTAATGCTTGGACCTACGGGAGTTGGTAAAACCCTGCTCGCGCAGACTCTGGCAAAGATACTCGATGTTCCGATTGCGATTACCGACGCTACCACCCTTACCGAAGCGGGCTATGTCGGCGAGGATGTGGAAAACATTCTTCTCCGCCTTATTCAGGCGGCGGATTACGATATTGAGCGCGCCGAGCGGGGAATAATCTATGTCGACGAGATTGATAAGATTGCCAGAAAGTCGGAAAACGCGTCCATAACCCGTGATGTAAGCGGCGAGGGCGTACAGCAGGCTCTGCTTAAAATACTTGAAGGTACGGTTTCTAACGTTCCTCCGCAGGGCGGAAGAAAGCACCCTCAGCAGGAGTTTATTCAAATTGATACGACCAATATTCTGTTCATCTGCGCGGGCGCATTTGACGGAATTGAAAAGGTTATTGAACGCAGAATCGGCGGCAGCAGCTTAGGATTCGGCGCAGACGTTAAGTCGCCTAAATCCCTTGAAGCGGAGGCTGTGTGTATGACCGCGACTCATCAGGATTTGGTGAAGTTCGGTATGATACCAGAGCTTGTCGGCCGTTTGCCTGTCATAACCGCCCTTAAGGGAATGGACAAGGAAACCCTTGTCAGGATTATGACCGAGCCTAAAAACTCGATAATCAAGCAGTATCAGGCGCTTTTTAAAATGGATAATATTGAACTTAAATTTGATGACGGCGCACTGCGAAAGATTGCCGACCTTACAATCGAGCGAAAGACGGGAGCGAGAGGACTCCGTTCTATCATCGAGGGGGTTTTACAGCCATTGATGTTCTCCTCACCGTCAGACAGCGCGATTACTGAAATCACAATCACCGCTGATACCGTCGAGAACGGCGAGGCGGTTATAACACGCAAAGCCTCATAGATTTAAATTAAAAGAAAGGACTGCCTTAGGCAGTCCTTTTTGCACATTTACAGAAACTGTTTAGAGTGCGGTCAGCGTTTAATATCGATTATTTCAGCACCGAGCATTCCAGCTTCCTTTTTTGAATGGGTCACTAAAATTAACGCTCTGTCAGAAACGCTTTGGGATATGTGCCGAGCGGCGTAAAGGGTATTTTCCTCGTCAAGCCCTGTAAACGGTTCGTCAAGAACAAGATAATCGTAGTCGGCAGAGAGTGCGCGGGCTATCGCGGCTCTTCGCTGCATACCTCCCGAAAGCTCAGCAGGAAGGCTGTCGGCTGCGGCTTCAAGACCGAGCGCCGTTAAATGGGAGAGCGCGGTTTTTTCGTCCGAGCCGATAAGGGTTATGTTTTGCAATACGGTTTTAAAGGGCAGGAGGCGGTTTTCCTGAAAGACAGCGGACGGGTTTAATGCCCCGTCCCTTTTTATTATACCGCTCTGCGGCTTTTCAAGTCCTAAAATCAGCCTTAGCAGAGTGGTCTTTCCGCAACCGCTTTCTCCGAAAATACAAATTCGCGAGCTTTTGCCGATTTTAAGAGAAAAGCTATCAAGCACCTTTTTTTCGCCGTAGGAAAAGGATATGTTTTCAATGCTTATCATTTGCAAACCTCCTTGTTATTCGCTTTACAAGCAACTCGAGCAGCAGAGAAAGCAGGGCGACCGTTGCGGTCACCGCGAAAACTCGGGGAGTTTCAAGGTATAGCTTTGCGTCCTGCAATAATTTGCCGAGCGAATTTGCCGGACGGCATATAACCTCCGCCGCCACGCCCGATTTCCACGCAAAGCCGAGCGCGGCGGTGGAGGACGCCACAAAGGAGGGCATAATAAGCGGAATTTTAATTTCAAAAAGGATTTTTTCGGTAGACACTCCGAATATTTTTGCCATTTCAAGGTATTTTGGGTTTATGTTTTCAATTCCGCTCTGCACGGTATTCCAGATTATTGGGAGTACCATAAGAAAGGAGATAAAAACCGCAAGATAAGCGCTTTTAATCCAGACCAGCGCCAAAATAATGAAGGAGGCGACAGGCACCGCCCTAATAAGGTGGAGTACGGGTGAGAAGACCGCATTAAAAACAGAGAATCTTGCGGAAAGCACCGCGCCCGCCGTACCTATTATAATTCCGAGTGAATATCCCGCTGTAATTCTCAGCATTGAGAACAGCACCGCACGCCAAAATTCAGCGGTGCCTGCAAGCTCCGAAAGTGTCAAAAGAACCGCCTTCGGGTAGGGGATTAACAGCTCCTGTCCGACGGCGGCGGCGGATAACTGCCATACCGCGAGCCAAAGCAGCGATACGGCAGTCCATTTCAGAATTCTTTTAAGATTATTTCGCTTCATAATAGAAGTTGTCGTCGGGCAACGCGCCGCCTATGCTTGCGGGATTGCGGTCGTAAAGGAACTTGAGATACGCCGAAAGGTCGTTTTTAAGCTCTTTTCCGTCCTCAAATACAATATTGCAATAGGGGATAGCCTTTTTAGCAATCGGCTCGGCGGCTACAATGCCGTATTTTACACAAAGAGCGGCGGCTCTGTCAATATTGCTGTTTACGCTCTCAATAGACTCCTTGTATTCCTCGAGGAAAATTTTAACCGCGTCGGGATTCTGTTCAATATATTCCTTGCGTGCTACGATACAGCCCATTACAAGCTTTGCGTCGCTTACCTTATCCCACTCGTCATTTATATCGAGCACAATTTTCGCACCCTCGTTTTTAACGGTGATGGTTGTCGCCGCAGGCTGCGGAGCTATAGCTATCGCCTTTTCGTTCTGCGCAAAGGCGGTTACAAGCTCGGTCGGCTGGGAAACGAAGTTAATCTTTACGTCCTCACCCGCCTTAAGACCGTTCTTTTCTAAAATATAGTTGATAATATATTCGGGGTTTGCGCCCTGACCTGTTGCGTAAATTGTCTTGCCCTTAAGGGATTTAATGTCGGTAACGCTGTCCTCGCCCTTTGTCACAAGGCAGAGAACGCCCAAGGTGTTTACAGCAAGAACCTTGATACCTCCGTCTGTCTTTTTGTAAAGAGTGGAGGCGAGGTTGGTCGCGACCGCCGCAATGTCCGCTTCCTTGTTTGTAAGCTTTGCTACTATTTCATCGTTGCTGCCTACAATGCTTGCCGTGCAGTCAAGTCTGCCTGTTTTTTCCTCAGCCTTTTGCATAATGGGGGCAAGCCCTACGCCCGTAGGACCTGCAAGGGCAAAAATGTTGCATTTTGCGTCAAGCTTTTCGGGCAGGGAGGATTCCTGCACCGAAGAATCGGACGGCGCGGTGCTTGAACCGTTTTGGGTACCGCACGCCGCGAGGCTTAACACCATAAACGCGGCTAAAAGAAAGCTAATCAGTTTTTTCATTGTTTATCACCTTTATTTTATTATTTTCCCTTATAATATGCCCGTTTTTTTCAAGAGAATCAAGACTTCTGTAAAGACTTGCCCTACCAAGCCCTAACATCTTGCTTAACATAGTCATATTTTCGGGAATAACGGCGTATCCGTCCTTATCCGCCGCACAGACGAGATACTTGAGTACTGAGGATTCCGCACTTGGACAGGAAAGAACGCTTAACTTGTTATTAAGAAACCTTATTTTATCAGAAAGAAAGGCAATATAATTAATTGCGGTTTTGGGGTATTTCTCAAAAAGCGAGATAAGAATATCCTCGGTTATAAATTGCACTTCGGTTTCCGTTTCGGCAGTTATCCTGCTGACATAAGCCTCTCCGCCGAAAACAGCCGCCGCTCCGAAACACATACCGGGAAGAAATCTTTTCATCACAACCCTGTGCGCGTTGTTTGTCTCTGCTTTTGCGGCGCCTGAAATAACAAGCGCTATCGCTCGCGTAAAGCTTTGCGAAGAGTAAATAAGCTCGCCCTTATTGAATTTTACCGCGGGGGGTAAAGAGGGAATAATTTCGTCAATTTCCTCGGGGTTTAAACCGTCAAATAAAAACAAACTATCGTATACTGACATAAAGCTCCTTAATCGTGTCTCAAATGAGACAGTTTACCATATTATAACATATTTATTTCTATTGTCAATATAAAAAATTAAAAATTATTTTTAAGCGTATTTTTGTAAATTGGGTATTGACAAAAGCAGAGTGTAAGTATATAATATATTGGTCACGTCAATGCACGGCTGTATAGCTCAGTTGGCTAGAGCATGCGGTTCATACCCGCAGTGTCATTGGTTCGAATCCAATTACAGCCACCATCGGCCCGGTGGTCAAGAGGCCTAAGACACCGCCCTTTCACGGCGGTAACACGAGTTCGAATCTCGTCCGGGTCACCAAATGAGTGCCTCGGTACGCAGATGCGTATCTGAGGTACTTCTTTTTTGCAGTTTCTTTCTCGCGTTTAAGCGGCATCTTTTTTGCTGCCTGTTGACAAAAAGAAAAAGTCGCGTCAGCGGCTTTTTCTTTTTGTGTTTTGAGTTTTTCTTTCTTGACGTTATATTTTAAATTTCTGCAACAATCAAAAGATAAATATGCATTTTCCGGTTGAAAAATTGCATATTTTCGTGTATAATATAGACTGATATATAATGATTAAACCGCATAATTATGAAAGCAGGTGCGTTATGACAAGAAAGCAGGCAAGGGAAGAAGCTTTTATTCTTGTTTTTGAAAAGGAATTTAACGATAACGGTATTGAGGATATTTTGGATGCCGCCGCCGAGGCGCGCGACCTTGTACCCGACGATTATATAAATACAGTGTTTAAGGGAGTTTACGAGAATTTAGAGGAGCTTGATATGCTTATTTCGGAAAGCTCGGTGGGCTGGAATATCAAAAGAATTTCCAAAACCGCTCTTTGCATTATGCGGCTTGCTATTTTTGAGATGAAGTATCTCGACGATATTCCCGTTTCGGTTTCCATTAACGAGGCGGTGGAGCTTTGCAAAAAATATGCAACCGAAAACGACGCGTCCTTTGTAAACGGAATACTGTCAACGGTGGCAAAGGCGCTTTGAGATGGATATTCGAGCCATAACCGTAAAACAGCTTAATTTTTACGTTAAATCGCTAATAGAAGGCGATGTTCATTTACAAAGCGCGGCGGTAACGGGAGAGCTTTCAAATTTTAAAAGCCACTATGCGAGCGGCCACCTCTATTTTACGCTTAAGGACGCAGACGCGGCTGTACGCTGTGTTATGTTCCGCTCATTTGCCGCTAAAATACCGTTTGTTCCGCGGGACGGTATGCAGGTGGTGCTTATCGGCAGGGTTTCGGTTTATGAGAAGGACGGGCAGTACCAGTTCTATGCCGAGCAGATGCTTCCTGTGGGCGAGGGCGATTTGGCGCGTGAGTTTGAGCGCATTAAGGCAAAACTTGAAGCTAAGGGACTTTTTGATCCGCGAAATAAGAGACCGCTGCCTAAATTTCCTAAAAAAATCGCGGTGGTCACCTCTGAAACGGGCGCCGCGGTAAGGGATATTCTAAACATTCTTTCCCGCCGATGGCCTGTGGCGGAGGTTATAATGTGTCCCGTTTCGGTTCAGGGAGCGGCGGCGGTGCCCGAAATGCTTGACGCACTTAACAGGCTATACAGGCTTAATACCGCCGATTTAATAATAATAGGCAGAGGCGGCGGCTCAGCCGAGGATTTAAACGAGTTTAACAGCGAGGCGCTGGCAGTTAAAATTTCCGAGTCGCCTGTTCCTGTTATTTCGGCAGTAGGTCACGAAACCGACTTTTCAATAAGCGATTTTGTCGCCGACCTGCGCGCCCCCACTCCGTCCGCGGCGGCGGAGCTTGCCGTTCCCGACCGTACGGAGCTTGAAAAGCGGCTTCAAAAATACGAATCCTTGCTTAAAGCCGCGCTTACGGGGAAATATAATTACAGCTTAGCACGTTTGGATAAAGCCTGCTCGACTGTATTTAAACGACCCGAGGATTATATAATAAATATGAGGGCGGAGCGCGCCGACCGCGCCGCCGAAAGGCTTAAAAACAGCTTTATTTCGCTTTTAACCGAAACGGAAGCAAGACTGCAAACCGCGGCGGCGGGGCTTGACGCTTTAAGCCCCTTAAAGGTTTTGTCCCGCGGCTATGCGGTCGCTCTGAAGGACGACAAAACTGTAAAAACCGCGGCGGAACTTCAAAAGGGCGACAGTATAAATCTTAAATTTGCGGACGGCACAGCCGTTTGCGAGGTAAAAGAGACGGAGAGTAATCTATGAGTAAAAATACCGATTTTGAGAAATCGCTTGACGAGCTTGAAAAAATAGTTGAAGAGCTTCAAAACGGCGATATTTCGCTTGACGAATCCATAAAGCTTTTCGAGCGCGGAATGGAACTTACAAATCTTTGCCGCAAAACCCTTGAAAGCGCGCGGCAAAAGATAACCGCACTCACAAAGGAGGAACAGGAAAATGGAGAAAATCAACCTGTTTGATAATTTGATTCCTAAAATTGAGCAAAAGCTTGACGGACTTATCCCGGAAAAGGGGGATGATTTTTCCTCGGCACGCAGGGCTATGCGCTACAGTCTGCTTAGCGGCGGCAAAAGAATAAGACCGGTTTTATTGCTTGAATTTTATAAGCTTTGCGGCGGCGAGGGGGACAACGTCCTTAATTTTGCCGCGGCAATAGAGATGATACATACCTATTCCCTTATTCACGACGACCTGCCATGTATGGATAACGACGATAAGAGGCGAGGCAAACCCTCCTGTCATAAGGCGTTCGGTGAGGACACCGCCTTGCTTGCGGGCGACGCGCTTTTGACCCTTGCCTTTTCGGCGGCTGCTAAAACCGAGGGCTTGCCGCCCGAGCGGGTTTTAAGAGCAATTTCGGTACTTGCCGATAATGCGGGAATAGACGGTATGGTCGGCGGTCAGGTTATGGATTTGCAGTTTGAAAAAACGGGAGCAAATTCCGACGAGCTTAAAGAAATGTATCTTAAAAAAACCTCCTGCCTTTTAAAGTCAGCGGCGGTTTGCGGTTGTGTGCTTGCGGGAGCGGACGAGGAATATATTAAGTATGCCGAGGAATATGCCGACAGCGTAGGACTCGCCTTTCAGATAATTGACGATATTCTTGACTGCACCGCCGACGAAAAAACCTTTGGCAAGCCGATAGGCAGCGATGAGAAAAACGGCAAGATCACATATGTCACCCTTTACGGTATAGACGGCGCGCGCAAAAAGGCGGCTGAGCTTTCCGAAAAAGCGGAAAAGCTGCTCGATAATTTTAAGGGCGACAGTACAGCTTTAAAGGAGCTTACAAAATATCTGCTTAACCGAAGATATTAAAAGGAATGTTTAATAATTGGAATATAAGCTTTTATGTAATATAAAATCCCCCGATGACGTAAAAAAGCTTGACGAAGCTCAAATATCGCTTTTGTGTGAGGAAATACGAGACTGTATCGTTTCGACCATTGCTAAAAACGGCGGACATTTAGCCTCCAATTTAGGCGCGGTTGAGCTTACCGTGGCGCTCCACAGAAGCTTTTCGTCCCCCAACGATGCGATTATTTTTGATGTTGGGCATCAGTGCTATACCCATAAGCTTTTAACGGGACGGTTTGACAGTTTTTCAACCCTCCGCACCGAAAACGGTCTTTCGGGGTATATGAAGCCAGCCGAGAGTGAGCACGATCCCTTTATAACAGGGCACAGCAGTAATTCTATTTCCGCGGCATACGGAATTTACCGTGCAAAAAGGCTTACGGGAGAGAGCGGAACGGCGGTCGCCGTGATAGGCGACGGTGCGCTGACAGGCGGTATGGCGTATGAGGCGCTTAATAATGTCGGTAGCGGAAGAAATAATTTTATCGTAGTGCTTAACGACAATAAAATGTCGATTTCACGAAATGTCGGCGCGCTTGCCCGAAGTCTTACCAAGATGCGAAACAAACCGCATTATCACCAATTTAAATTCAAAATCAGCCGTTTTCTGACAGCTATACCTGTTGTCGGAAAACCCATTTATAATTTCATATATACCGTCAAAGAGGATATAAAGGGGCTTGTCTATAAAAATAATTTCTTTACGGCGCTGGGCTTTAACTATTTAGGGCCTGTGGACGGACATAACGTAAAGGCTATGGAACAGCTTTTCGATGTTGCTAAAACCTATTCGCGTCCCTCGCTGGTTCATGTTATAACTACCAAGGGAAAGGGGTATTCCTACGCCGAATCTTCGCCTAAAAGCTATCACGGCGTCTCGCCCTTTGATGTTGAAAAGGGGGCTACCGAAAGCGGAAAGGTTACATTTTCGGATGTTGCAGGCGCGGCGCTCTGTTCCCTTGCCGAAAAAGACCCGAAAATCTGCGCTGTAACCGCCGCAATGACCTCGGGAACGGGACTTACCGCCTTTGCGGGGAAGTATAAAAACCGATTTTTTGACGTGGGCATTGCGGAACAGCACGCCGTAACCTTTTCGGCAGGTCTGGCAAGCGCCGGAATGAAGCCGTTTTTTGTGGTTTACTCCTCTTTTCTTCAGCGTGGCTTTGACCAGGTGATTCACGATATTGCGATAGGCGGCTTCCCTGTGAGACTGCTTATTGACCGCGCGGGGATAGTCGGTGAGGACGGGGAGACCCATCAGGGACTCTTTGATGTTCCGTTTTTAACCTCGGTGCCTAATATGACGGTGTATTCGCCCTGCTACTATAAGGAGCTTGAAAACGATATTAAGCGCGCCGCCGAACGGGACGATATTTGCGCTATACGCTATCCGCGCGGCTGTGAAAAGGAAGAGCCTGACTGCGATTTTTCCTCTGATTACACACTTATTAAGGGAGAGGGCGAAAAGCTTATTATAACCTACGGACGGCTTTTTTCCGACGCACTCGAGGCTAAGAAGAAATGTCCCGAAGTGAGTATTCTAAAGCTTAATAAAATATATCCCATAAGCGATGAATGTTTTTCTGAATTTAAATGCTTTAAAGAGATTCATTTTTTTGAAGAAGGCATAAAAAACGGCGGAATAGGCGAGCTTTGCGCCGCAAGGCTTTTGGAGGACGGTTTTAGCGGTAAATATAAAATCCACGCGATTGACGGAAAATTTGTTCCCTGCGCGGCGGCTTCCTCCGCGATAAAATCAAACGGACTTGATTTCGAAAGTATGCTAAGGGCGGTAAAGAATTCAGATGAGAGAAAAGCAGAGACTTGATGTAGCGCTTGTAGAGCGCGGATACACCGAAAGCCGTGAAAAGGCAAAGGCGCTTATTATGGCGGGCATAGTGTATGTCAACAACCAAAAATCAGACAAGGCGGGTAACACTGTAAAGCCCGATGATATTATTGAGGTGCGTGGCGAAACCTTAAAGTATGTAAGCCGCGGCGGACTAAAGCTTGAAAAGGCGATGAAAAGCTTTAATATCTTGCTTAACGGATGTGTTTGCGCCGATATAGGCGCGTCAACCGGCGGATTCACCGACTGTATGCTGCAAAACGGAGCAAGTAAGGTTTATTCCATTGATGTCGGCTACGGTCAGCTTGCCTGGAAGCTACGCACAGACAGCCGAGTTGTAAATCTTGAGCGTACAAATTTTCGCTATGTCACACGTGAACAGGTGCCCGACGAGCTGGATTTCGCCTCGGTTGACGTTTCCTTTATCTCGCTTTATCATATTTTCCCCGCGCTCCGCACCCTTTTAAAGGAGGGCGGCAGAGCGGTCTGCCTTATAAAGCCGCAATTTGAGGCGGGAAAAGAAAATGTAGGAAAAAAAGGCGTTGTGCGGGATAAAGCGGTGCATATCTCGGTTATAGAAAAAATAGTATCGCTTATATCCGAAAATAAATTTTCGCTTTTGGGACTCGACTTTTCACCGATAAAGGGTCCTGAGGGAAATATTGAATATCTGTGCTTTATAGAAAAGACCGAAAACCCCGAAGTCTTATGTGAAATAACGGCGGAGGAATTGGTGGAGGAATCCTATAAAGCGTTAAAGGAGTGAGAATATGAAGGTAGCTGTTTTGCCTAATCTTGATAAGCGCGGCTCCGCGGAGGTGGTCGAAAAGCTCGGCGTTATATTAAAAAACGAGGGGATAGAGGGTTATCTTCCCGAGAATATCGCGGGGGCGGACTTTAAGCACCTGCCCGAGGAACAGCTTTATAAAATTGCCGATTTTATAATTACCATAGGCGGCGACGGCACGATAATTCGCTACGCAAAGCGCGCCGCGTTTGAGGATAAGCCCGTTCTTGGGATAAATGCGGGAAGAATGGGCTATCTTGCAAATATCGAACAGAACGAGCTGGGACTTATTTCAAAGCTTAAAACCGGCGAGTATTTTGTCGAAAACCGTATGATGCTGTCGGTAAGCGTTGTGGAAAACGGGAAAAAGCTTGCTGAATACAACGCGCTTAACGACGCGGTTATAACAAGCGGTTTTATTTCAAGAATTATTGATATTTCGGTGGCTGTCGGCAAGGATTACATCAGCTACCGTGCGGACGGACTTATAATCTCCACCCCGACAGGATCTACCGCTTATTCAATGTCGGCAGGAGGACCGATTATAGATCCGCTTACTCAAAATATGTGCATAACCCCTATTTGCTCCCATTCGCTTTCGGCAAAGCCGATTTTACTCGGCGCCGAAAACACCGTGAAATTAAAAGCGTATTCAAAAAAACGCACTGATATTTATTTGACGGTGGACGGCAGAAAGGTGAGCGCTGTTCGCCCGTATACGGAGATATATGTAAAAAAATCAAAGCAGACGGCGAAGCTGTTAAGACTTAACGACAGGTCGTTCTATAAAACGCTTTCGGTAAAATTCAGAGACGGCAGGAGTATGTAAATGAAAAGTAACAGACAGGAAAAAATACTTGAGCTAATAAGGAATAAGATTTTTTTAACGCAGGAGGATCTGCAAAACGAGCTTTTGGCGCTCGGCTACAATGTTACGCAGTCGACCGTTTCAAGGGATATCAAGGAGCTTAGGATAGTAAAGGGACACGACGCGGACGGCAATTACCGATATATTGCTAACGAGCCGTCGTCGTCGGTTATGCAGAACAGGGAGCATTACCGCGAGCTGTTTTCAAGGGCGGTAAAAAGCGTGGCGTTTTCGCTTAACAACGTGGTGGTTAAGTGTTATACCGGAATGGCGCAGGGGGCCTGCGTCGCGGTCGACGAAATGTTCGGCGATATGATGTTAGGCTCGCTTGCGGGAGATGATACAATAATCATTGTAACAGGCGGAGAACCGCAGTCGGCGCGCCTTGCATCAGAGCTTAATAAACTTTTAAAATAACGGGGAAGAAAAATGCTTAAATTTCTTCATATCGAAAACATAGCGGTAATAGAGCAGTCGGATATTGAATTTTCGGAGGGCTTTAATGTTTTAACAGGCGAAACAGGCGCGGGAAAATCAATCGTAATCGATTCTATAAACGCGGTTTTAGGCGAGCGTACCTCAAAGGAGCTTATTCGCGCGGGGTGCGATACGGCGGAGGTTTCGGCTGTTTTCGGCTGTTTTGACGATTATACCGCAGCTGCTTTAGCTGAGCACGGCTTTACGCCAGATGAGGACGGCAATATTGTAATAAGGCGGCGGCTTTCCGCTTCGGGTAAGGGGCTTATAAAGCTTAACGACCGACCCTTAACCGCGGCAGAGCTTAAGGAAATCGGAAAAAGCCTTATAAACATACACGGTCAGCACGACAGTCAGGCGCTCTTAGACCCCGAAAGCCATATCGGGTACATAGACGCGGTGGCCGGCAACGGAGATATTTTAAACGAGTACTACGCGGAATTCAGAAAGCTTAACGCAATCCGCAAGGAGCTTAATTCCGCCGAGACCGACGAGGACGAAAAGCGCCGAGAAACCGACCTTTTAAAGTACCAAATAAACGAGCTTGAAAGCGCGGATATAAAATTCGGCGAGTACGCGCGGCTTAAAAAAGACCTTGAGGTTGCAAGAAATTATCAGACCACGGTAGAAACCCTTTCGGCAGCGTACGCGGCGCTTAAGGGCGGGGAGGATTTTGACGGTGCGGCGGCGCTTACAGACGGCGCGCAAAGAAGGCTTGCTTCACTTAAAAGCGACGAGTGGAACGCAAAGTCCGAAAGGCTTGCGGACGCGCTTTCGGTTATAGAGGACGTTTCGGCGGAATTAAGCGATTTTCTTGACAGCGCCGAGTTTTCCGAGCTTGACGCGGACAGCATTAACGAAAGGCTTGACACGCTGGAGAAGCTTATGTTAAAATACGGAAACAGCGAGCAGGAAATGCTGGATTTTTTAACTTCAGCAAGGGTGCGGCTTGACGAGCTTGTGTTTTCCGACCGTAGAATAGCCGAGCTTTCCGATCTGCTTGACGAATCGACCGAGAGGTTGGTCGGTTTAGGCGAAAAGCTTACAAAATCGAGAGAAAAGGCCGCGTCGGAGTTTGAAGCAAAGGTCTGCGGAATTTTAAGTTACCTTAATATGCCTGATGTGCGCTTTACCGTGTCATGCGAAAAGGGGCGGTATACAAAGCGCGGGTGCGATGTTGTTGAATTCCTTATCTCGGCTAATAAGGGCGAAAAGGTAAAGCCGCTTGCCAAAATTGCCTCCGGAGGCGAATTATCCCGCGTTATGCTTGCTATTAAGAGCGTTCTGCTCGATAAGGACAAGGTCGGCACGATGATTTTTGACGAGATTGACACGGGGATCAGCGGCTACACCGCCGGCAAGGTCGGCACACAGCTTAAAAGGGTGTCGAAAAACCGTCAGGTGATATGCGTAACCCACTTAGCCCAGATTGCCGCAATGGCAGATAATCATCTGCTTATACAAAAAAATACGCAAAACGGCAGAACCTTTACTAAGGTATGCTCGCTTTCGTATGAGGATAGGATAAGCGAAATCGCACGCATTATGTCGGGCGCAGAGCTTACCGAAAATTTATATAAATCAGCAAAAGAGTTAGTAGACAGGAGTAATAACGATGACAATTTATGACGAGCTTAAGGCAAGAGGACTTATAGCCCAGGTAACAAACGAAGAAGAAATCAAGGAAATGGTAAATAACGGCAAGGCGACCTTTTATATCGGCTTTGACTGCACGGCGGACAGCCTTACCGCGGGTCATTTTATGGCGCTTACCTTAATGAAGCGGCTTCAGATGGCGGGCAATAAGCCGATAGCCCTTATCGGCGGCGGCACTACTATGATAGGCGATCCCTCGGGCAGAACCGATATGCGTAAAATGCTTACCAAAGAGGATATTGACCACAACGCCGAGTGCTTTAAGCGCCAGATGGAGCGGTTTATCGATTTTTCCGAGGGCAAGGCGCAGATGATAAACAACGCCGACTGGCTTCTTAAGCTTAACTATGTTGAGCTTTTGCGCGAGGTGGGCGCCTGCTTCTCGGTAAATAATATGCTTAGAGCCGAGTGCTACAAGCAGAGAATGGAAAAGGGTCTTTCCTTCCTTGAGTTTAACTATATGATTATGCAGAGCTACGACTTCTACTATCTCTTTAAGGAATACGGCTGTAATATGCAGTTCGGCGGGGACGACCAGTGGAGCAATATGCTGGGCGGAACAGAGCTTATAAGAAGAAAATTAGGCAAGGACGCTCACGCTATGACCATAACCCTGCTTACCGATTCGCAGGGTCATAAAATGGGCAAGACTGCGGGCAACGCCGTATGGCTTGACCCGAACAAGACTCCGCCTTATGAATTCTATCAGTACTGGCGAAATGTCGCGGACGCGGACGTTTTAAAGTGCATAAGAATGTTAACATTCCTGCCGCTTGAGGAAATTGACAAGATGGACTCATGGGAGGGAAGTCAGCTGAACACCGCTAAGGAAATTTTGGCTTACGAGCTTACAAAGCTTGTCCACGGGGAGGAAGAGGCAAACAAGGCGCAGTCTGCCGCAAAGGCGATATTTGCGGGAGGCGGCTCTCACGAAAATATGCCCTCCACAACCCTTACAGAAGACGATTTAACCGACGGCGAAATCGGTATTTTGGATATGATGGTTAAGGCTTCGCTTGCCACTTCAAAAGGCGAGGCAAGACGGCTTGTTACGCAGGGCGGTGTAAGCCTTGACGACCAAAAAATCACCGACCCGCAGTACCGCGTTACAGCCGAAGCCCTTAAAAAGGGCGTAGTGCTCAAAAAAGGCAAAAAGGTGTTTCACAGATTTACGGTATAATAAATGCCGTTACCGCAAAAAGAGCAGTTTAAAAATTATTAAAAGCTATTAAAGTAAAATCCCCGCAAATCAGCACAATAAGCTAATTTGCGGGGATTTTAATATGGAGCTGCTAACCGGAATTGAACCGGTGACCTCGTCCTTACCAAGGACGCGCTCTACCATCTGAGCCATAGCAGCAGGATTTACGCGACTTTGTTATTATAAGATAATTTTAGTTTAAAGTCAAGTGCTTTTTTAAAAAATAATTTTATGCAGTATATTGTATTAATTTTCGGAGCTGTGTACAAGTATATTCAAAAAGCAAATTGTTAAAAAAAGGTTACAAACTCACTAAAAGGTTGACATTGCCCGGCTTTTTTTGATAAAATAATATGAAATACCATAGAGATTTTTGGAAGTGAAAATTATGGTCAGAAGTATGACCGGTTTCGGGAGGGCTAAATATTCCGAAAACGGGCTTAACATAACTGTCGAATTTAAATCGGTAAATCACAGATATTTTGAATTCACCTCAAGACTGCCCAAAGGATATATGTTCCTCGACGAAAAGCTTAAGAGTTTTTGTCAGCAAAAGATTTCCCGCGGAAAGTTGGAGGCGGCGGTTATAATTGAGGACAACAGCGAGGGCGCGGCGGCGGTCGAGGTTAATACCGCGTATACCGATGCGTATCTCGCGGCGATAAACGATATGTCACGGCGTTATCATATAAAAAATGACGTTAAAATGTCGGCGCTTGTTATGAATCCTGAGCTTTTTACGGTTAGACGGCAGACCCTCCCTGAGGAAACCGTTACGGCGGCGGTG
>URGJ01000009.1 GCA_900547445.1 uncultured Oscillospiraceae bacterium
AAACCCGCCGAGGAGGCGATGGAAAGCTTCATTTCAATGCGAGAGGCAGAGGGTGAAAGGCTTAAAAAGGACGTAGAGACACGCACCGATTTTATCTTGGAAAGGGTAGCTTTTATTGAGGAGCGTTCGCCCGAAACCGTAAAGGCATACCGCGAAAAATTAGAGCAGAAAATAAAGGAGCTTATAGGCGACGCTCAGGTTGACGAGCAGCGCCTTTTGACCGAAACCGCGATATTTGCCGACAAGGTGGCGGTTGCCGAGGAAACCGTAAGGCTTAAAAGCCATATAAAGCAGTTTTGCAGTCTGCTTGAAGGTAACGAGCCGATAGGCAGAAAGCTTGATTTTATAGTTCAGGAAATGAACAGAGAGGCTAACACAATAGGCTCTAAGGCGCAGGATATTGAAATTGCCCACACGGTGGTTGACATAAAATCGGAAATCGAGAAAATAAGAGAGCAGATACAAAATATCGAATAAAGGACATGGTAAAATATGAAGCTTGTTAATATCGGATTCGGAAATATGGTGTCGGCAAGCCGTATGGTTGCGATAGTAAGCCCCGAATCTGCGCCTATTAAGCGCATAATTCAGGACGCGAAGGAGCGCGGCACGCTGATCGACGCCACACACGGCAGACGCACAAGAGCGGTTATTATAACCGACAGCGATCACATAATTTTAACCTATCTCCAGTCGGAAACGGTTGCAAACCGTATGATCGAGGACGAGGAGGCACTCGACGAGGAGGAAGAAGATGAATAAGGGCGGCGTATTTATAATATCAGGACCTTCAGGCTCGGGAAAGGACACAGTTTTAGCCGAGCTTTTCAGGAACAGACCCGATTTGCTGTTTTCAATATCCTCTGTGACAAGACCGATGCGCTCGGGCGAAAAAGAGGGGGATAAATATAATTTTATTTCCCGTGAAAAATTCGAGTATATGATTGAAAACGATATGCTTCTTGAGCATAATGTCTTTGTGGGGAATTACTACGGAACTCCGCGCGAGCCTGTTGAAAGGGCTGTCGCAGAGGGTAATGACATTATTATAGAGGTAGATGTAAACGGCGCGGCGCAGATAAGAAAAAAACTGCCCGAGGTGGTGAGTATATTTATTATGCCGCCCTCCTTCCATGAGCTTAAAAGAAGATTAAGGGGCAGAGGAACCGAGTCCGAAGAGCTTATAGAAAAGCGGCTCAACAGCGCGCTCGGCGAGATTAAACGGGCGACAGAATACGATTATATTATAGTCAACGACAATATTACGGCGGCAGGCGATGATATATTATCTGTGATTTTAAGCTCAAGCTTTAAAACCGACAGACAGAAAAATATTATTGATGAGGTGCTTTCAAAATGCTGAATCCCAACATAGGAAAACTTATTAAGAATTATGACAACAGATACCGTCTTGTAATTGACATCGCGCACAACGCGCGTGAGATTTCAAAGCATATGGAGGAAGCGGGCGAAATTTCGACCGAAAAGCCCGTAAGTATGGCTATTGATAAATTGGCGGGAGAGATTAATACTGCACAGTGATTTTTGAGCAGGGAGGGATTGTAATGGAGGGCCTTACGGCACAAATCGCGCTTGACGGTGCGACATTTGCCTTTGATAGGCTTTATACCTATATAATTCCACCCGAGCTTCAGGGAAAAGCCGCCGCGGGTATGCGGGTTACAGTACCCTTCGGAAAGGGAAACCTTAAAAAGCAAGGCTTGATTTTTGCTATTCAAACTGCCGAGCTTAAGGGTCTTAAGCCTATTTTGTCTATTACGGACAAAACTCCTGTTTTAAATGCCGAAATGCTGGCGCTTTGCGAGTATATGCGGGAAAATTATTTCTGCACATACTATGAGGCTGTTCATGCCGCTTTGCCCGCGGGGCTTAGCTTTAAACTTACAAGCTTTTATTCGGCGAACGAGGAATTTTCCCTGCTTTCTTCGCTGGGCGGTACAGAAAAAGAAATTTTCGACTACCTTAAGACAAAGGGCGAAAAGGACGCGGACAGTCTAAGGCGAAAATTCGGAGTAACTGTTGAGCTTTTAGACTCCCTCGCCGAAAAACAGGCGCTTATTTTAAGCCGCGAGCCCAAGCGCAGGATAAACGACGCTAATGAAAAATGGGTGCGGTTGGCTGTACCGTACGATGAGCTTGACAGTTTAAAGCTAACGCCGAGACAGCGTGAAACAGCTGAGCTTGTAAGCGGTACCGACGGTATAAGCGTTAAAGAGGTTAGGTATTTCACAGGCGTTTCGCAGTCGGTAATTGACGGACTTATAAGCCGAGATCTGCTTGTAAGCTTTGAAAAGCGGGTTTTCAGAACCGAGAGAAAAAGGATTGCGGTTGCCGAAAATGCCGAAATCACCCTTACCGATGAGCAACAAACCGCCTTTGACGGGCTTATTTCAAAATATAATGAGCAAAACGGCAATATTTCGCTCCTTTACGGCATAACAGGCTCGGGCAAAACGCAGGTGTTTTTAAAGCTTGCGGACGAGGTTTCGGCTAAAGGGCGCGGGGTTATTGTGATGGTGCCTGAAATTGCCCTTACACCGCAGATGCTGAGGATTTTCACCGAACGCTACGGAGATAAGGTGGCGGTTTTTCACAGCGCGATGTCCCAGGGCGCACGTCTGGACGAGTGGGAGCGGGTGAGAAGCGGAAAGGCGCTTATAGCCCTTGGGACAAGGAGCGCGGTTTTCGCCCCGTTTAACAATTTAGGACTGATTATAATCGATGAAGAGCAGGAGCACACCTACAAGTCGGAGCAGTCTCCCCGTTTTCACGCAAGGGAGCTTGCCGCCTTCAGAACAAGGTTTAACAAAGGGCTTTTGTGCTTGGCCTCGGCGACTCCTTCGGTTGAAAGCTTTACTGCCGCAAGCAAGGGTAAATATTCCCTATTCCGTCTTACAAAACGCTACGGCGGTGCGGTTTTGCCTAAGGTAGAAACCGTGGATATGAAAAAAGAAATATTAAGCGGTAATTCCTCGCCCGTAAGCCGCAGGCTTTATGAGGCGGTTAATGAGACGCTTGATAATAAAAAACAGGTTATACTTCTTTTAAACCGCCGAGGGCATAACACATATATTTCCTGCCCCGAGTGCGGGTATGTTATGACCTGTCCTAACTGCAGTATTTCGCTTACATATCATTCGGCTAATCACCGGCTGATGTGCCATTACTGCGGTTATTCTTCCTCGGCGGATACAAAATGCCCCGAGTGCGGCAACGAGCATATGAAATTTTTGGGTGCGGGAACTCAAAGATTAGAAGAGGAGATAAAAAAGCTTTTCCCGAAAGCGAGGGTCTTGCGGGTTGACGCGGACAGTACCTTGGCGCGCGAATCATATTCCGAGTATTTAAACGCCTTTGCGGCGGGGGAGTACGATATACTTTTAGGTACGCAGATGGTCGCAAAGGGGCTTGACTTCCCGAATGTCACCCTTGTGGGCGTTTTAGGGGCGGACAGCGCCGCCTTCAGCGAGGATTTCAGGAGCTTTGAGCGCACATTTTCCCTGCTTACACAGGTTGTAGGCAGAGCGGGCAGGGGCGAAAACGCGGGTCTTGCGATAGTCCAGTCGGTAAACCCCGACAGTGAGCTTATAGGCCTTGCCGCAAAGCAGGATTACGAGGGCTTTTATGAAAGCGAGATAATGACCCGCAAACTTATGATTTACCCGCCCTACTGCGATATTTGCGTGGTTTCAGCCCGCGCCGATATTCGCCGAAACGCCGAAACGGCGATAAACGGCATTTTCTGTAAAATTAAGGAAATGCTAAAGGGTGAATACGCCGATGTTAAGCTTATTATTTTAGGTCCCGCGCCCGCGGCTGTGCCCGTGGTGAACGGTAAATACCGCTACAGAATGATTATAAAATGCAAAAACAGTAAAAGATTCAGGGAAATGCTAAGAACGGCGCTTGAAATTAAGCGGTTACCCAATACGGCGGTTATCGCGGATATGAATCCTGACAACATTATTTAGGAGGAAAGGTTTTGGCAATACGGAACATAGTAAAATTAGGCGACGAGGTTTTAAGAAAGGTTTGCCGCACCCAGATGACCTTTGATGAAAGACTGGCGACTACCCTTGACGATATGGCGGAGACTATGTATAAGGCGGAGGGCGTAGGCCTCGCCGCACCTCAGATTGGAATATTAAGGCGTTACTGCATAATAGATGTGGGGGACGGTATAATCGAGCTTGTAAACCCCGTTATTGAGAGTATGAGCGGAGAGCAGACAGGGGAGGAAGGCTGTCTTTCCATTCCTAACAGATACGAGAGCGTTACAAGACCTATGACGGTCACCGTCCGCGCCCAGGACAGAAAGGGTAACAGCTTTACAATAACCGCCGAGGGCTTTAAGGCGAGGGCTTTATGCCACGAGATCGACCACCTTGACGGTATACTTTATATAGATAAGACCGATAAAAAAATCTGTCGCAGGGGTGAATAAATGAAGCTTGTTTTTATGGGAACGCCCGATTACGCGGTTAATACTTTAGAGGCGTTAATATCGGCGGGGCATAGTGTTGCGGCGGTCTTCGCACAGCCCGATAAGCCTGTCGGAAGAAAGCATATAATAACCGCGCCGCCGGTTAAGGTATGCGCCCAAAAGCACGGGATTACGGTGTATCAGCCGAATACGCTGAGGGACGGAAAGGCAGAGGAAATCTTAAAGGAAATCGCGCCCGATGTTATCGTAGTTGTGGCTTACGGAAAGATTCTTCCTAAGGAAATACTTGAAATTCCGAAATACGGTTGTGTGAACGGTCACGCGTCACTATTGCCTAAATACCGCGGCGCTTCGCCGATACAGTGGTGCATTGTCTGCGGTGAAAGCTGTACGGGCGTTACCGCAATGAGAATGGACGAGGGTATGGATACAGGCGATATTTTAAAAACCGTGAAAACAGAAATCGGCGCAGAGGAAACCGCCGAGGAGCTTTTCTGTAGGCTTTCGGGTGTCACCGCCGAGCTTTTGGTACAAACCCTTGCGGATTTGGAAAGCGGAAATATTACGCCCCAAAAACAGGACGAGGAAAAGGCAAGCTACGCGCCTATAATTAAAAAGGAAATGGCACAGCTTGATTTTAAGAATATGACCGCAACAGAAATTCACAACGCGGTAAGGGGCTATTACTCTTGGCCCTGCGCCTACTTTTTCCTTGAAAATAAGCGTATTAAGGTTATAAAGGCGGCGGTTTCTGATAACACAGACGCTCGAGCGGGAGCGGTTATTGAAAATACCGACAGCCTTGTTATCGCCTGTAAGGGCGGTACCGCGGTAGAGCTTGTAACGGTTCAGCCCGAGGGCTCTAAGCCTATGACGGCTAAGCAGATGCTTTGCGGTAGACCGATAGCTACAGGTATGGTGATAGGCTGTGAGTAACCCGAGAAAGGCGGCGGTTAAGGCGCTTTTAAAGGTGGAAAACGACGCGGCATATTCAAATATAGCCCTCAACGCCGTTTTAAGGGAAAGCGGGCTTGAAAACGCGGACAGGGCGTTTGCCTCGGCAATTTTTTACGGTGTGCTTGACCGCAGAATAACAATAGATTATATACTTTCAAAGTTTATTAAAACTCCGATTAAAAAGGTCGCGCCCTTTACCTTAGAGGTTTTGCGGAGCGCGGTTTATCAAATAATGTTTATGGACAAGGTACCCGACAGCGCGGCGGTAAACGAGGCGGTAAAGCTTATAAAATCATCAAAAGAGAGTAGGAACGCGGGTTTTGCAAACGCGGTTTTGCGTAATATATTAAGGAACGAAGTAACCCTGTCCGATGGCAATGACCCACATTCTCTTTCGGTGCGGTATTCCTGCCCCGAATGGATAATAAACAGCTTTATAAACGATTACGGAGCAGAGACAGCGGAGGAGCTTTTAAAGGAAAGTCTTAAGCCGGCGCCTGTGGTTATAAGAGTGAACACCTTGAAGACCGATACCGATACGCTTAAAGCCGAGCTTGGAAAGTGCGGGATACCGTCAGACATAACAGAAACGGAAAACGCCCTGATACTTAAAAAGGGAATTGACGCCGCCGACTTTGATTTATATAAAAATGGTTTTTTCTATGCGGAAGACCTTTCCTCCCAGACCGCGGTTTCGGTGCTTAACCCCAAAAAAGGTGAAAGAGTACTCGATATGTGCGCGGCACCCGGCGGTAAAAGCTTTACTATGGCGCTTTTAATGGAAAACGCGGGGGAAATTATTTCCTGCGACCTGTATGAACAGCGGGTCGGACTTATTAAAAGCGGGGCAGAGCGATTAGGAATTGATATAGTAAAGCCTATGACGGCGGACGCTTGCCTTTACAATGAGGACTTAGGCGAGTTTGACTGTATTCTCTGCGATGTTCCCTGTTCGGGATTAGGGGTACTTAGAAGAAAGCCCGATATTAAATATAAGCCCGAAAGCGATTTTAAAGAGCTTAAGAATCTCCAGTATAAAATACTCAAAAACGCCGCCCGTTATCTTAAAAAAGGAGGACGAATTTTGTATTCGACCTGCACCTTAAGGCGGGAGGAAAATGAAAAACTTGTAAATTCCTTTATAATGGAGTATAATGGTTTTCATAAAATGTATGAACACACCTATTTTCCGCATATTGATAAAACAGACGGGTTCTACTGCGCCCTGCTGACTAAGGATTGATAAAGGGAGGTGCCGCGCTTGGAAAAACAGGATATAAGGTCTATGTATTCAAACGAGCTTGAAGAAATGCTCGGTAATATGGGTCAGCCAAAATTCCGTGCGGCACAGCTTTTTCGCTGGTTACAGTCGGGCGAGACCGATTTTGACAATATGACAAATATTCCGCTATCGCTTAGAAACGAGTTAAAGGAAAAGACATATATCGCCGATGTTAAGATTGTAAGAAGGCTTTGTTCACAGCTTGACGAAACGGTTAAATATGTTTACGAGCTTTATGACGGGGAGTATATCGAATCGGTGCTTATGAAATACGAACACGGCTACACGGTATGTATTTCAACACAGGTCGGCTGCCGGATGGGGTGTAGCTTCTGTGCTTCGGGTATAGCGGGGCTTACAAGAAATTTAACCGCCTCCGAGATGTTAGCCCAGATAACCGCCGCCGAGCGGGATAATGATATTAGGGTGTCAAATGTCGTGATGATGGGTATGGGCGAGCCGCTCGACAACTTTGATAATTCCGTAAGGTTTTTAAAGCTCGTATCGGACGACGGCGGCCTTAATATAGGACTTAGGCATATATCCCTTTCAACCTCCGGTGTTGTAAGCGGGATAAAAAAGCTTAAGGAATATAATTTCCCAATAACCCTTTCAATTTCACTCCACGCGCCGAACGATGAAATACGTTCTTCAATAATGCGTGTCAATAAAAAGTGGAATATCGATGAACTGCTTAAGGCCTGTAAGGAATATCAGGCGGTCACAACGCGGCGCATTTCCTTTGAGTACGCCCTGATAGACGGTGTCAATGACAGCGATGAATGCGCGGTGGAGTTGGCAAAGCAGTTAAAGGGAATTATGTGCCACGTTAATCTTATACCCGCTAATCCGGTTAAGGAAAATTCCTTTAAAAAGCCTGATAGGAATAAAATAATTCGTTTCAGGGATTTACTTATAAAAAAAGGCGTAAACGCCACGGTCAGAAGAACGCTGGGAGCGGATATCGACGCTTCCTGCGGCCAGTTGAGAAAACGCATAAAGGAGGGGGAAGGTAATGAGAATATTCAGTAAAACCGATAAGGGCCGAGTCCGAAGCGATAATCAGGACGCGTATTTTGCGGGACGTATATCCGACAACGCGGTTTTCGCGGTGGTGTGCGACGGAATGGGCGGCGCGAACGCGGGAAATGTTGCGAGCGAGAACGCCGTAAGGCACATTTCGGAGTATATTATAAGGTCTTACAGGGACAGTATGGATATTACGGAGCTTGAAAAAACCGTCCGAAACGCAGTGACGAGCGCTAATATCGAGCTTTTTGATATGTCGGCAAGCGAGCAGTCGCTGTCGGGAATGGGCACTACCGCGGTTATCGCTCTTATAAGGGACGGCGAGGCGGTAATTGCCAATGTGGGAGACAGCAGAATTTACCTTGTAAACGAGAATATAAAACAGCTGACCCGCGACCATTCGGTTGTTCAGTCACTTATCGAGAGCGGAAAAATTGCGCCGGAGGACGCTAAGTACCATCCGCGAAAGAATGTTATCACAAGGGCGATAGGCGCAGAGGGAAGCGTTACGGCGGACAGTAGCGTAATCAGGCTTAACCGCGGGGACAGTCTTCTGCTTTGCACCGACGGGCTCAGCAATTACCTTGACGATAACGAAATTTTAGGCGTTTTTAAAAACACGGATATTTCCGCTGTGCCTGAGGCTCTTGTGGAAAAAGCCAATTTGAACGGCGGCGGCGATAATATAACAGTTGTCACACTTAGCCAAAGCGTTTAAGCTTTGCCTACCAAGTAGAAAGGAAAAAGACTTATGGATAAATTTGTAGGAAAACGACTGGACGGCAGATATGAAATTAAGGAGATTATCGGCGTCGGCGGTATGGCGGTTGTCTATAAGGCATATGACAATCAGGAAAACCGCACGGTTGCGGTAAAAATTCTCAAGGAGGAGTTTATCTCCAACGAGGAATTTGTCCGCCGCTTTAAGAACGAGTCAAAGGCTATTGCTATGCTCTCTCACCCGAATATTGTTAAGGTATATGATGTTAGCTTCGGCGATCTTATACAGTATATCGTAATGGAGTACATCGACGGAATTACCTTAAAGGAATATATCGAGCGTGAGGGAAGTCTGCGCTGGAAGGACGCGGTGCATTTCACCATTCAGATTTTAAAGGGTCTTCAGCACGCACACGATAAGGGCATTGTTCACAGGGACGTTAAGCCGCAGAACATTATGGTGCTTCCCGACGGTACGATAAAGGTTACCGACTTCGGTATCGCGCGCTTCTCAAGGAGCGAGCAACGCACCATAACCGATAAGGCGATAGGCTCGGTTCATTATATCAGCCCCGAGCAGGCGCGGGGCGAGCGTACCGATGAAAAAGCCGATATTTACTCGGTAGGCGTTATGCTTTATGAAATGCTTACGGGTCAGCTTCCTTTCCAGGCGGAAAGCGCCGTTTCGGTCGCTATTATGCAGCTTCAGCGCGACCCGCAGCTTCCGACAGAGATAAACGGCTCTATTCCTTTAGGGCTTGAGCAGATAACCATGCACGCAATGCAGAAAAACCCCGAGCGCCGTTATCAGTCGGCGGCGGAGATGCTCTGCGACCTCGGTCAGTTCAGAAAAGACCCGTCTATTACCTTTGACTATTCCTATTTTGTGGACGATTCTCCCACAAAGTTTGTTCCCTCTAATTTCGATTACGACAGCGTTAAGATTGACGACCGCGAGGAGGAAAAAGAGGTCAAGGAAAAGAATAATATGATTCCTATCCTTGCGGGAATAGCGGTTACGCTTGTAATTGCAATAGTAATACTCGCCGCAATTTTTGTTCCGAAACTGCTGTCAGGCACGGGCGCGGAGCTGAGCTGTCCTAACTTTGTAGGTAAAACGGTTGAAGAGATCACGTCAAATAAGGAATATACAGAGAACTTTAAATTTGAACAGGAATGGCAGTCCAATGCGGATTACGCCTACGGCTATGTTTACGAGCAGTCAAAGGCGGAGGGTCAGAAGCTTAAAAAGGGCGCTTCAATCACACTGTATGTAAGTAAGGGACAGTCCACAAAAAAGGTACCTGATGTTTACGGTAAAACCGAATCCGCCGCGGTTTCAGAGCTTAAGGCCGCGGGCTTTGAGCCTGTTGTCACCGAAATGCCCAGCGAGGACATTGAAAAGGGACTTGTTATTAAAACCGATCCGCAGCGCACCGAGGTCGTTGAGGAAAATGCGAAAATCACAGTCTATGTAAGCAGCGGAAAGTCGATTCAAAACGTTGCTGTTCCTTCTGTTGTCGGAATGAAGCAGACAGACGCCGAAAAGGAGCTAAAGGATAAAAAGCTTGTTCCCGAGGTAAAGGAGATAACAATAACCGCGGAGGATAAGTACTATCCTGTCGGTTATGTGGTAAAGCAGGAGCCTGATACAGGCTCTTCACAGATACCCGAGGGCTCGGCGGTTACTATCTATGTGAGCAACGGAGTTAAACTTGACGTTACGGTTGATTTGCTTGGAAAGGATATATGTCCTGTAAGCACCTACAGAGTTTCCCTTTGGGACTCCAACGGTATGGTTGCAGAAAGCAATAAAATAGATTCAAGCAGAACGGAATATACCTTTAAGTCCATTGCCTCTAAATCCGAAACCGTTAAATATACGGTTAAGATAACTACCAATCAGGTAGATTATTACGCTTATATGGAATTTACAATGAATTTCAAGACGGGCAGACCCACGGGTGAAAAGACAATTTACGATTATCTTAAAATGGAAAACGAGGATTCAGATAACTCCGGCACGGAAAGCAATACGTCAGGTACGGTTAGCTGATAAATGAACGGGATAATTATAAAGGCAATTTCAGGCTTTTATTACGTTTCCGACGGTGAAAAAACCTATGAATGTAAGGCGAGGGGAAGCTTCCGCGAAAGCGGAGTTTCCCCTTTGGTCGGAGACAGAGTCGAATTTGAACAAACCGAAGAAGAAAAGGGGCTTGTTACAGCGGTTTTGCCGCGTAAAAGTCTGCTTTCAAGACCCCCTGTGGCGAATATTGACAAGCTTTTTATTGTTTCCTCTTATAAAAAACCTGCGCCGAACGCATATATTATAGACAAGCTGACCGCACTTGCCGAATACAAGGAAATTGAGCCGATAATTGTATTTAATAAATGCGATATTGGCGGCTTTGAGGATTGGGAACGTATTTATAAAACCGCGGGATATAAGGTTTTCACGGTATCTGCCGAGAGCGGAGAGGGGATAGAACTCCTTAAAAAAGAGCTTAAAAACTTTGTCAGCGCCTTTACGGGCAATTCGGGAGTGGGCAAGTCAAGTATTCTTAACGCTCTTTTCGGTGAAATGAAGCTTGAAACAGGAGCGGTCAGCGATAAGCTGGGAAGAGGCAGGCACACTACCCGTCATACCGAGCTTTTTGCCCTGCCTGAGGGTGGATTTGTTGCCGATACGCCGGGTTTTTCCTCTCTTGAATACGACTGCGCCGATTATGAATTTAAAGAAAATCTTGTATATTACTTTCGTGATTTAAAGCAATACGCGGACGGTTGCCGATTTACTTCCTGCACACACACCTGTGAAAAGGGCTGCAATATAATCAGAGCAGTTCAAAACGGCGAGATTGCGGAAAGCCGACATAGGTCTTATATTGCCTTATTTGAAGAATTAAAGGATTTAAAGCCCTGGAACGCCGCTAAAAATAAATTAAAGTAACATTTTTTCGTTTTCTCTATATACTAATACTGTAAGGAGGGAACGATATGCGTAAACGCTTCAATTTGAATAAGGGAGCTATTGGGCTTACTTTTGCCTTGGGGCTGCTTATAAGCTGCTTTTGCCCTCCTAAATTTTTGGTGGCGATACTCGCAGTCTGGGTAATAATACTCGGAATTTCCTGTTGGCGCTGCTGACAAATAAAAGATAGCGGAGGGTGCTTTTATGAAAGTTGTATTGGTAAAGAGTCCGAAATTTTTAAGCGGTATTTTAAGAATGATTTTCGGAATTAAAAAGCAGAACATATAAAAAACGCCGCCTTTCTCATTTGAGAAAGGCGGTGCTCAGTTAATATCAAGATTGCTATTTTAAAAGTCGGCGGTAGGAGTCTCCGAAAAGCTTGTCTGCAAACCATACCTCGTTTACGGTAAAGTGTTTGCCGTTCAGGTAATTAAGTATTCCCGCGTCGGTTTTAAAGGTGAATTTTAAGCTGTAGGAATAAAGCGCCTGCTTATCGAAGCCCAGCTTTTTGTCGGCGGCAAGCTTTCCGTACTTTCCGTCCCCTAAAAGCGGGTGACCGACAGACGCCATATGCGCCCTTATCTGATGGGTACGCCCCGTAAGCAGTTCAACCTCAATAAGCGAAAGCCCGTTTTTGCTCTCAAGCAGGGTGTATTTTGTTTTTACCGTGCGGGAGTCCTCGGTTTTACGGCTTTTTAGGAACACCTTGTTTTTATCCTCGTTCTTTTCTAAAAAGCCCTCCAAGAGGGCGGTTTTCTTTGAGGGGACGCCGTGGATTACCGCAAGATACTTTTTCTCTATTTCACGGCACTTAATCTTATTGCATAGAATTTTAAGCGCTTCGGCGTTCTTTGCGGCAATTACGATTCCTCCCGTGTTTCGGTCAATACGGTTAGCAAGGGCGGGGCGGAAGCTGTTTTCCGCCTCGGGGTCGTATTCTCCCTTTTCGTAAAGATAATGCTGTATTCTTGCGATAAGAGTGTCGTTGTATTCGTTTTTATCGGGGTGGACAAGCAACCCCTGCTTTTTATCGGCTAAGAGTATATTTTCGTCCTCATATACAATATTCAGCTTCGGCGGGGCGGATAAAAAGTCGTATTTCGGTTGCTTTGAGACAAAAAATTCATCGTTGATATAAGCCTCTACCGTATCTCCGGTATTGAGCCGCGTGCTTATTTCCGCGCGTCTGCCGTTGACCTTAATCCTTTTGGTTCTTATGTATTTGAACATAAGAGAAGACGGGAGCATAGGGCAGTTTTGGGTTATGAATTTATCAAGGCGCTTTGACTCGTCGTTTTTTGTTACTGTAAAGATTTTCATTGTTGCTCCTAAAACAGAAAAAGAATTCAATATCAAAGCAGTTATAATTTGTCAAAAAATCTTGAAACTGCTGAGAGTTTGTAATATAATAGATTAAAATATTTAAGGAAAGGGTGAGGTATATGGGAGAGGGCGTTCACGACGGTCACCGCGAAAGAGTGAAACAAGAGTTTTTGAAAAACGGCTTTAATGAGAGCACGCCTGCACACAAAATAATTGAAATGCTGCTGTTTTACAGTATTCCGCGGAAGGATACTAACGAAATCGCGCACGAGCTGCTTAACCGTTTCGGCTCTGTTTCAGGTATTCTGGACGCTCCCGCAGAGCGGCTCACCGAGGTAAAGGGCGTAACCCTTAACACCGCGGCGCTGATAAAGCTTATAATTCCCATAGCCCGCCGCTACAGCTTAGAAAAAGGCACAAAAACCGAAAACTATTCCACCCTTGACGAGGTTTGCAGATATTTGATGCAACGGTACTTCGGCTATACTAAGGAGGTATTTTCCGTTACTTCCTTCAGCGGAAGCGGGCGTATGCTCGGCTTTGATGTTTTGGGTGAGGGAAACGTATCGGAGGTAAATGTTTCAACCCGCGAGGTGGTTGAAACCGTGCTCAAACGTCAGGCTGTGTGCGCGATTATTGCACATAATCATCCCGACGGAGTGGCGATACCGAGCGAGGAAGACATTATGATTACTAAAAACATTAAAAGCGCGTTAAGCCATATAAATATAAGGCTGATTGATCATATCGTGATTTGCGGCGATGATTATGTTTCAATGGCGCAGAGCAGACTTTACAAAGGAATTTTTGAATAGGAAATATTATTGGCGCGAAACCTCGCGCTGATTTTCCGCCATACGGTAGCCAACGCCGTTTTCGGTGAACAGATACAGGGGACTTTCGCTGTTCTGTTCTATTTTTTTGCGAAGATTTGTAATATTAACCCTTAAAATGCCGTTTCCGCCGGTCACTTGAGGCCCCCAAACCGATTTAATAATAAAATCATAGGTGAGCACGCGCCCCGAGTACCTGCAAAGCAGGGTTAGTATTTTAAATTCGTTTTTCGTCAGGTGAACCGCTATGCCGTCGAGGGTTACGGTATGACTGTCATATTCCACGCAGAGCGAGCCTCTTTCGTATTTTTCAAGGGTGCTTATTCCTAATGCCCTCTCATACTGTTCGATACGTCTCACGGCGGCTTTTATTCGGGAAATCATTTCGCCGGGCAAAAAAGGCTTTCTGATATAGTCGTCTGCTCCCGCGTCAAGCGTTTGGGTGACTGCGGATTCGCTCCCGTTTTCGCAGACCGCGATTATTGCAAAGAAACCGCGTTCGCGCAGTTTCTTTATAGTTTTAATTCCGTCGGGCAACGGAAACAGCGGATCTATTATTATAATATCGGGAGTATTCACCGAAATGAGGGTAAAACACTCGCTGAAGCTTGAGGCCACAGACGCCTCGTACCCGGAGGCGGAAACCAAATTCTTAATAAGGCGAGAGTTTTGCCTGTCAGCGTCGGCGATAATAATTTTTCGTTTCAATCCGTCTCATCTCCGTTTCCTGAAATGTGTTATTTATCTTCTTCGGCGGCGCGCTGAGCTACCGATTCCGCGGAATAATAGTTTTCCTCAAAAATAAAATCGTGTATATCCTTTTTGGCTGTGTTTAGGTCGTATACATAGTACCAAACGCCTTTTATAGTCTTTCCCGAGGAGGGAATATTGTTGTTCGGAACGCTTAGCTGTTCAAATTTTGGTGAAAAGAGGACCGCCCATAGACCTAATGACATAATATCGTTTGCGGAAAGTGAGGTTTCGCACTCGCTTAAAATCATTTGAGCAACCTTCGGAAGCTTTAACGGATTCATTTTCTTTACCTCCGCAAACATTGCCGTAAGCACCTCTTTTTGACGGTTACCGCGCTGAATATCGCTATCGGTATGGCGTATGCGGGCGTAGCAAACCGCCTGACCGCCGTTTAAAAGCTGAGTCCCCGCGCCCGAAAGATTGGGACATTCAACCCCTAAGGAACGCATTTCGGGAAAGATGTTTTTGTTTAATTCCTTCATTTCCTTTTCGTCGACATCTACCGTTACTCCGCCTATATAATCGATAACCCTCGCAAGACCGAAAAAGTTCATTGTGACATAATCCTCGATTTCAAGGTCAAAGTTTTGATTAATTGTTTTGACCGCGAGCTGAGACTTGCCGTAGGCGTAGGCGTGAGTAAGCTTGTCCTTTGAATGACCGTCAATCGAAACATATGTATCCCTTGCGATTGAGGTAAGCTTCAGCTTTTTGTGCTTTTTATCAATTGTAAGAATAACTATCGCGTCGCTTCTGCCCGAATCGTTATCCTCTCTCGAATCTATGCCTAAAAGCGCAATGTTCCGCACATCTGTGTAATCCGCGGTTTCAATACCCAAATCGTTTTCGTCAAGGGGAGTGCGCTCTATGCCCGACAGGGTCTTATAGGCATAGCCGTAAAAAACGGCGGCTGCCGCAGTAATAAGGCATATTAAAACAATAAATGTATTACGCAGCTTATGGGTTTTGCGCTTCTTTTTTCGCTTATTGGAAATGTTTTGATTTTTCGCGGAGGATTTATTCATATTCTGCCTTGCACGGTACTGCGGGGAGGTTGAGGAAATATCCTCATATTTTTCGGCAAAGCCCCGTTTTCCCGAGCTTGAATATAAATCTACGCTGTCATCATTATTGCCGTATTCTTCGTATTTCATAATGATTATCCTTACTTTTATATTATTTTTGAAAGCAAACAGAATAAAATCGGCCGCCTTTTTAAGGCAGCCGCAAAATAAAAATAAACTGTCCCGCTCTGCCGTAATGCGCTTAAGATAACCTGCGTAAAGCAGGTGGGTGCCGGCTGTACGGTTTCGCGCTCCCTTCTTCCGAACTCGGCACAGCCGCGGGAGGTCTGCAAGCCCGCCGTACAAGCTTTGGCCCCTGATAAAAAGGTTGTAGGGTTATATAAGACGCGGTCCGCGAACAGCGCAGGACATATTGTTAGGCTGACTCTCGCCGACCTATTTACTGATTGTCAATTTCAAAAAAATCTTCAAGTCTTTCAACGAAAGCGTCGGCTACCGTCTCGTATTCGTCGTCATCCTCAATTTCGTAGTAGTACTCGTCGCCGTCCTCTTCCTCGCCGACCTTTACTATAACCAGCTCGCCGCTGTCGTTAAGCTGATCCTTTGGATCGTCGTATATCGGAAGCATAGCGAGATAACGTCCCATGTCGGTCTCAATAGCGTCAAGCACCTCGAAGGTGTATTCCTTGCCGTCGTCGTCCGAAAGGGTGACAATATCGGGATTATAATCGTCTTTATTCTTAATTTCGTCCATAATTGCCCTCCGAAAAGAAGTCTTTACTATATTGTACCCTCAAACTTCCTTTAAGTCAATGGAAAAAGGAGTAATTTTATAATTAATTTTTTTGCTCTCGGTGAATTTCGTAATCTATCACCCTTTTGAACTGGGTTTCGTAAAGCTGACGGTATTTTGCGCTTGTGTTAATAAGTTCCGAGTGTGTTCCCGTCTCGGTAATTTCGCCGTTTTCTATCACCATTATTTTATCGGCGGCTATGACGGTCGAAAGACGGTGGGCAATTACAATGCTTGTGCGGTTTTGCATAACCGCGTTAAGCGCCGACTGTATGAGACTTTCCGAAATAGAATCAAGGGAGGAGGTCGCCTCGTCGAGGATAAGTATTTTCGGGTTTTTAAGCACAACTCTCGCAATGGAAACGCGCTGTTTTTCTCCTCCCGAAAGCTTAAGCCCGCGGTTACCGACAACCGTATCAAATTTTTTCGGCAACCCCATAATAAAGTCGTAAATATTAGCAACCCTGCAGGCGTTTTCTATTTCCTCTCTTGTCGCGTTCGGCTTTGCGTAAAGAAGGTTATCAAGAATTGTGCCGTTAAAGAGATAGGTGTCCTGCGTTACTATGCCAATATTTGTGCGAAGATAGGCAAGGTCGAAATCGCGCACGTCGGTACCCGACACCTTTACACAGCCGCTGCTTACATCGTAAAGCCTCGGTATCATACCTATAATCGTGGATTTGCCCGCGCCCGATGTTCCGACAATGGCATACATTTTGCCGTTAGGCACGAAAAAGCTTATTCCCTTTAAAATTTCGTGACCCGTCTCATAGGAAAAATGAACGTTGCAAAATTCAACCGTGCTGTCGTCGAGCGGCGGCTTTACGGGATTTACGGGATTTTCAATATCGCACTTGCGGTCGAAGTACTCGAAGATTCGGGTGAACAGGGCAAGGGAGCGCACAAAATCAACCTGCAAATTAAGCAGCTGCCTTACAGGCTGATAAAGGCGGTTCACAAGGGCTACCACGACCGAAATATCGCCCACGGTAAGACCCGAATCAAGACCGCCTATAATAAGAAAACCGCCTACAAAATAAATCATCAACGGAGCTATCTGAATAAACATACCGAGAAAAACGTGAAACCAGCTGCCCGCCCGCTGTTCCTTTATTGTAATGTCGGTCGCCTTGCTGTTAATTTTGCGGAATTTTTCGTATTCGGTCTTTTCCTTGGTAAACAGCTTCACAAGCATAGATCCGCTGACCGAAAGGGTTTCGTCTACATGCTGATTTAATTCGTCCTGTTTTTCCTGAGCCTTACTTACGAGCTCCCAGCGCCTTTTGCCGACCGCCTTTGTGGGAAGAATAAGGAGAGGCAGAACAATAAGCCCGACAATAGCCAACCGCCAGTCGGTATAGAAAAGGTAAAACACACAGGTGGCAACGGTTAAAACATTGCTTACAAGTGATGTAAGCATTACCGATATTACCGAGCTTACGCCGTTTATATCGCTGTTCATTCGGGTGATTATATCGCCCTGCTTTTCGTTTGTGAAAAAGGAGTGGGGCATATGCTGTAAATGGTCATACATCTGGTTTCGCATATCATAGATTATCTTTTGGGAAATCCAGGAGTTTATGTACTGCTCGAGCACGCTTATTATCTGCGCCGCTGCAAGCACGACAAAGGCGAGTACCACAAGCTGTGCCAAAACCTTAAGCTCGCGGCTGTCGCTTATTATAGCGTCAACGATTTTTCCCGTTATAATAGAGGGAAAGAGTCCGAGCACTGCGGAAACGAATATAGCGGCGAATACCGCGATAAACTGCCATTTGTAGGGCATAAGGTAGCTTAGTATTCGGATTAACAGCTTTTTTGTAACCCGAGGCCGGCTTTCCTTTTCTTCTTCGGTTAAATATCCGCGGGGTCCTCCGCCTATGCGGTTAGGCCCTCTTATTCCCGCGGGAGGAGGCATCATAGGTCTCATTCAAATTCTCCGTTCAGTTAATATTAATATGTATATATTATATTTTAACACATTTTTGAAAGTTTGCCATATTTTTTAACAAAATGTGAATTTGCATAGTTTTTTCGAAAAAACTTAAAAATTTTTGAGAAAAATACTTGACAAAATAAAAAATATGAGCTATAATAAAGCCAGACAAAAGGAAAGGAGTTAATGAGAATGAAAGAAGAAGCTCCGCCGGTAAATTGTTAAAATAAAATGAAAGCGGTGAGTCCAATGAAGTAAGAAACGGTAAACGCACAGTGTTATACATAACGGTGAGACCAATGTATTAAGTTTATAATTCCCTTACGGGTATTGATATAATAAAACCTTAAACAGGAGATTTATATGATTGTGAGAAAAATCGCTATCAAATAAATTATTAAAGGTGATTCCAATGTACAGTTTAATTTAACGCTCGGTTAAATTGCATTCTTATTTAAGGATATTAAATTGTTTTTGCAATTCACAGTAAGTTCGACAGTTTCAATTAATATTATAGTATTGCCGAATTATCGGCACACGGATAGAATTTAATTTTGAGCAAATATTAAAACTGAATATGTAAAAAAATCTGACAGCCGTAACAAAAAAGGAGTTACGGCTGTTTTTGCGTACTTCGGCGTAAACATAAAATGCTCGGTTGACTTTTCCCTTTTAAAATAGTATTATATTAATAATTAATTGACTATGGGGACAACTATGGATTTTATTGAACTCAGGAAACAGGTTATAAAAAAATATTTCGGCAGAATGAACGATAAGCAGTTCGAGGCGGTGACAACCGTAAAAGGACCGCTTCTTATATTGGCGGGCGCGGGGAGCGGAAAAACCACCGTGCTTGTAAACCGAATTGCAAATATTATAAAATTCGGTGACGCGTATAGCAGTACATATGTGCCCGAGGTTACCGACGAAATGAGTAAAAGCGGCGAGGAGTACTTAAACGGAGTTACCGATTTTGTACCCGATAATTATTTCGCCGTTTCACCTGCGAAGCCTTGGCAGATACTTGCCATTACCTTTACCAACAAGGCGGCGGGCGAGCTTAAGGAGCGTATAGGCTTAAAGCTCACCGACGGCGCGGAGGATATTTGGGCGGGAACTTTTCATTCTGTGTGCGGTAAAATTTTAAGAAGAAATGCCGAGCTTATCGGTCATACCTCTCGTTTTACGGTTTATGATACCGACGATCAGCGCCGTCTTATGAAGCAAATAATGAAGTCAAATAACATTGATGAAAAGCTTGTGCCGCACAAGAGCGTGCTTTCAGCTATTTCCCATGCTAAGGACAAGCTTATTTCTCCCGCCGAATTCAAGCAGTCCGCGGGGTCGGATTTTAGAAAACAGACAGTTGCCCGGCTGTATGGAATCTACCAAAAGCGCCTTAAAGAGGCCGACGCTATGGATTTTGACGATATGATTGTCAAAACGGTAGATTTACTGCAAAACAACGAGGATGTGCTCCGATATTACACAAACAAATTCAGGTATGTTATGGTAGACGAGTATCAGGATACAAACTACGCGCAGTATGCGCTGGTAAGCCTGTTGGCGTCGGGAAATAATAATTTGTGCGTCGTCGGCGACGACGACCAGAGCATCTACCGCTTCAGGGGTGCTACTATTGAAAATATTCTTAATTTTGAGGACGAATACCGCAATGCGAAGACAATCCGTCTTGAGCAGAATTACCGCTCGACCTCGAATATTCTGAACGCCGCTAACGCGGTTATTAAAAACAATCTCGGACGAAAGGGAAAAAATCTTTGGACGGATAAAAAGGGCGGAGAAAAAATAAAGGTCTTTACCGCCGACGACGAGCGGGGAGAGGCGCGGTATGTTGCCGACAATATTCTTGAAAATGTAAGGAACGGCGCGAAATTCTCGGACCACGCCGTGCTTTACAGAATGAACGCCCAGTCAAACGCGATGGAAAATGTATTTGCGAGAAGCGGTATTCCATATAAGGTTGTAGGCGGATACAAGTTTTATGACCGAAAAGAAATCAAGGATGTAATCGCTTACTTACAGCTTATAAACA
Source organism: uncultured Oscillospiraceae bacterium (assembly GCA_900547445.1). Classification (GTDB taxonomy): domain Bacteria; phylum Bacillota; class Clostridia; order Oscillospirales; family Acutalibacteraceae; genus UBA737. The sequence continues at coordinate 20,150 of URGJ01000009.1, forward strand.
ATAACAGCGACGATTTGCGTCTGCGCCGTGTTATAAACGAGCCTAAGCGCGGAATAGGCGATACCACTGTAAATAATGCCGCGCAGATAGCCGCAGAGCTTGGCATATCGCTATTTGATGTATTTAAAAACGCCGATGAGTACGCCGCTTTAAGCCGCGCCGCCTTAAAGCTTAAAGATTTTTGCAGGGTAATAGACGAGCTCACAAAAGCGGCGGAAGAAATTTCAATATCCGAGCTTTTCGAGCTTATGCTTGATAAAACAGGCTACCGCGCCGCGCTGGAGCTTGAGGGTGACGAGGGACTTGAAAGGCTCGAAAATGTAAAGGAACTTGCGACTAATATTGCACAGTACGAGGAGGAAAACGAAGAACCCTCTCTATCAGATTTTCTTGAGCAGATAGCCCTTATAAGCGATATCGACTCTTATGAAAAAAGCGACGACAGAGTTGTGCTTATGACTGTACATTCCGCCAAGGGACTTGAATTTGACAATGTTTTTCTTGTCGGTATGGAGGAGGGAGTTTTCCCGGGAAATCAGTCTGTTTACGCAGGTCCTGAAGAAATAGAAGAGGAACGCAGACTTGCCTATGTCGCGATAACAAGGGCGAAAAAACGCCTTACGGTGACAAACTCCTATACCCGTATGATATTCGGAACGACAAACCGAAATATGCCCTCGCGGTTTTTAAAGGAAATTCCCGAGGAGCTCTGTAGCTTCGGCGGTACAAAATATTCTGTTCCGACCGTTAAGACCGATTACGGTTATTCCGCAAAGCCGATGAGGAGCGCTCACACCGCGGCGGCAAAAGCAGACAGTAATTTCACCGCGGGACAAAGGGTACGTCACAAAACCTTTGGGGACGGGCTTATAATCACCGTTACGCCGATGGCAGGGGACAGTATGCTTGAAATTGCTTTTGATACCGTGGGTACAAAAAAGCTTATGGCAGGGTATGCTAAATTAACGGTTATTTAATATTTTTGAGATTTGAGCTTCAAAATTAACAGTTAAAATAAAAACATATGATAATACGGGAGTTGATTATATGACCGCCGGTAATTCAGTTGTAAAGCTGACCGCAAGAACCGCGCTTAAAAACAATTGGCTTAAATGCATCGCCGCTTCTCTTACGCTGATTTTCAGCTGTATTATATTATTATCCGCGGCGGATTACATCGCATATATTTCAAACGGCGCGGTTGGATATGTATTGCTTGCCGTCGACGCGGTTTTTCTTGCTTTTCCGCTTTTTTTGGGGCTGGTAAGGTTTTTTTGGCGCATGATTTTCGGTGCGGAGGACAGACTGCCTGTGCTTTTTTACTATTTTTCCGACAGAAAAAAGTACGGCAGGGCCTTGCGCTTATCCTTAGCTCTTGCGCTTCGCGCGGCGGGCTTTGCGTTAATTCTGTTTTTACCCGCAATCATTGTTGATTTATTTGCGGGAGTAAAAATTTATGATATGATGGATATTCCCATTCCTATCTGGACGGGAAATCTGTATTATGTTTCGGTCTTTTTAAAAACGGTCGCGGCTGTAATCCTGTTTTTTGTTATGGTGCGCTACTATTTAGCGCCCTTTCTTGCGGTCGCCGATGAGGATATGGAAGTTGCCGAGGCTATTCATATGTCCTGCACGGTTTCAAAGGACACCGCACTTGATTATATTTATCTGATTTTCAGCTTCTTAGGCTGGATACTTATTTCGGTTCTTATTTTCCCGCTTGTTTTCACGGTGCCTTATTTTATGACCTCGCTCAGCGTTCATACGCGTTTTGCGGTTGCGGAATATAATAAAAAGGTTGAAAAAAACTCGGACAGCGGGATTCCGACCTTCGCGGCGGAGATTTAAAATGAATAACGGCATTATTTTAGCCTCGTCGTCTCCGAGAAGAAAAGAGCTTTTAGGGCTTATAACAAAGGAATTTAAAATAATACCGTCGGGCGTCTGTGAGGTAGTGCCTGACGGTATTCTGCCCGAAAATCAGCCTCTGTATTTAGCAAGGCTTAAAGCGGACGATATTGCAAAAAAATATCCGCACGATATTGTAATCGGCGCGGATACATCTGTTATTATAGACAACTGCGTTTTGGGCAAGCCTGTCGGCAGGGAAGACGCTAAAAATATGCTTCGCAGGCTTTCGGGCAGAACGCATAAGGTTATAACGGGCTGTGCGGTGATAAAAAACGGCGAGTGCCGCTCATTTTCCTCGGTGACCGAGGTTGAGTTTTACCCTCTGACAGACGTTGAAATTGAAGAATATATCGCCACGGGCGAGCCGTTTGACAAGGCGGGCGCTTATGGCATACAGGGCAAGGGCGGACTGCTTGTAAAGGCAATCCGCGGCGACTGGTATAATGTTGTGGGTCTGCCGGTTGCAGAGCTTGCAAGGACTCTAGAAGTTTATTATTCCTAAATGCTCAAGCAGAATTTTAAGCCCTATCAGTATCAGTATTGCGCCGCCTGCAATTTCCGCCCTGCTTTTATACTTAAGACCGAATACGTTTCCGATTTTAAGCCCTGCACAGGAGAGAACAAAGGTAATAATTCCTATAAACAGCACCGCGGCGACAATGTTTACATCGGGCAGGAGGGCAAAGGTGATACCCACCGCTAACGCGTCAATGCTTGTCGCAACCGCCAAGACCGCCATTGCGGCGGGTCTGAAAGAGGAATTTACAGTCTCGCTTTCCTTAGAAAATCCCTCTTTTAGCATATTTCCGCCGATAAATGCTAATAGAATAAAGGCTATCCAATGGTCGTAGCGGGTAATGTACTTTTCAAAGGACGAGCCTAAAAGGTAGCCAATAGCGGGCATAAGCGCCTGAAATCCGCCGAACCACGCGCCTACGGCAAGGTAGTGCCGAGGCTTTAGCCACTGGGTCGACAGTCCCTTGCAGACCGATACCGAGAACGCGTCCATCGAAAGTCCCACCGCAATTAAAAACAGCTCTGTAATTCCCATTTTTACCTCCAAATTAAAAGGCTCGGGTGCAAAAGCATACCCGAGTTTTGTCAGTTTTAGTGCTGATTACTTACTCAAATTAACGAAATTTTACCATACAATACCTTATTTGTCAATGAGTTGAAATTTTTTATATTACGGTGTATAATAACATAAAAGTAATATGAGGAAGAGGGCTGAATATGAAAAGAAGAAAGCTCAAAGCGGTTGCATTGTTAATTTCAGTACTTGCAATTACGGCGGCTGTTGCCGCGGTGCTTAATTTCAATCACTATGATAAAGATCCGCAGGCTTCCTCCGCTTCAGAGCAGTCGTCTTCCGAATCGCCGCAGGATATTGAACCTGAGATCTCGGACAGTTATATTATCGAAAATGTGGAGCATATCTGCCAGCTTAATAAATGGCCCAACGGCTGCGAAAGCGTTTCGGCGGTTATGGCGCTCAATTTTTTCGGAATAGATATTTCGGTCGATTATTTTATCGATAATTATCTTGAAATGAGCGCGCTTCCCTTTGACCCCTATGAGACATACGGCGGAAATCCGAGGGACGGGAGCGGTTTTGGCTGTTACGCTCCGGTTATCAAGTCGGCGCTTGATAAGGCGCTTGCGGGAAGTGATTACGCCGCCGATATTGTCGGTTCGGCTACGGTGGAAAGCCTTTGTGAAAAGTATATACAAAACAATATTCCGGTGATATTCTGGGCAACTCAGGATATGCAGAAGCCTTTTGAGGGAAAAACATGGGAATACGGCGGCAAAAGCATTACCTGGATAAGACCCGAGCATTGTTTACTGCTTATCGGCCACACTAAGGACTCATATGTTTTCTGCGACCCGCTTAAGACCGAAAGCAGTACAAGCTATCCTAAAGCGTCGGTCGAAACGGCGTATGAGGGACTTAATTCCCAGGCGGTCGTTATTATGCCGAAAACGGACTATTCCCGAAGTTGACAAATAAAAAAATCGGGTATATAATAATTAAATGTGTTCAATTTTATTTTAAGGATGTATATTTATGGAGTGGACTTCGCTAAACGACCTGCGTGAAAAATATCTTTCGTTCTTTGAATCAAAGGGGCATCTGCGCCTTAAAAGCTTTTCGTTAGTGCCAAATGGCGACAAATCGCTGTTACTTATAAATTCGGGTATGGCGCCGATGAAAAAGTACTTTACGGGGGAGGTTACACCACCCTCTGTCAGGGTTACCACCTGTCAGAAATGTATACGCACCCCCGACCTTGAGCGCGTAGGTCATACCGCGCGCCACGGCACATATTTTGAGATGCTCGGAAACTTCTCCTTCGGGGATTACTTTAAGGAGCAGGCTATCGAGTGGGCATGGGAGTTTTTAACAAAGGTTTTGGAAATTCCCGAAAATCTGCTTTGGCCCTCTGTTTATGAACAGGACGACGAGGCTTACGCTATCTGGCGCGACAAAGTAGGAGTGCCCGAGGAGCATATCGTAAAGCTCGGCAAGGAGGATAACTTCTGGGAGCACGGCACAGGCCCCTGCGGACCTTGCAGTGAGATTTATTTTGACCGCGGCGAAAAGTACGGCTGCGGCTCTCCCGACTGCAAGCCCGGCTGTGACTGCGACCGCTATATGGAAATCTGGAACAACGTTTTTTCCCAGTTTAACAATATGGGGGACGGCACCTATACCGAGCTTGAGCATAAGAATATAGACACGGGAATGGGTCTTGAGCGCCTTGCCTGCGTAATGCAGGGGGTTGACAATATGTTCGAGGTCGACACCATAAGAAATATTTTAAACAAGGTCTGCGAGATGTCGGGCAAGGAGTACGGCAAGGATGAGAGCACCGATATTTCTATCCGCGCCGTCACCGACCATATCAGAGCCTCGACCTTTATGATAAGCGACGGTATTATTCCGTCTAACGAGGGGCGCGGCTATGTTTTGCGCAGAATTATCCGCCGTGCGGCAAGACACGGCAAGCTTATCGGCATTGACCGTCCTTTCTTATCTGAGCTTTGCGATACCGTTATTAACGAGAACAAGGCGGGTTATCCTGAGCTTGTGGAGAAAGAACAGCTTATTAAAAAGGTTATTTCCAACGAGGAAAGCAACTTTAACAAGACTATCGATTTAGGTCTTAATATGTTAAACAGCCTTACAAAGGACGGCGGCATGCTGTCGGGCGAGGACGCATTCAAGCTTTACGATACCTATGGCTTCCCACTTGACCTTACAAAGGATATTTTAGCCGAAAAGAATATGACGGTGGACGAGGAAACCTTTAATAAACTTATGGAAAAGCAGAGACAGCTTGCCCGTTCTTCGAGAAAATCGGCAGATGCGGAAAGCTGGAAGAGCGACGGAATAAGCTTTGACGGTGTAAACGCCACTGAATTTAATGGGTATACCGAAAACGAGTGTTGTGCAAAAATTCTTGATATTGTGACAAACGGCGAGCATACAGTCGCCGCAGGTGAAGGAGAAAAGGCGATAATCGTGCTTGACAAAACCGTTTTCTATGGCGAGGGCGGCGGTCAGGTTGGCGACACGGGCGTTATTAAAGCCGCTGATTTTGAATTTAAGGTTACCGATACCAAGAAAACCGCCGGCGGGGTATTCACCCACTTCGGAATGGTTATAAAGGGAACAGCCGCGGTTGACGCCGGGGTTACCGCCGTTATCGATAAAGAGCGCCGCGAGGCTATACGCCGAAACCACACCGCCGCACACCTTTTGCAGGCGGGACTTCGTAGGGTTTTAGGCACTCATGTTGAACAGGCGGGTCAGCTTGTAAACGAAAACGCCGTCCGATTTGACTTTACACATTTTTCGGCTCTTACCGCTGAAGAAATAGCCGAGGTTGAGAGCTTTGTAAACGGCGCGGTGCTTGCGGGTATTTCGGTTGAGAATACAGAGATGCCGATTGACGAGGCGAGAAAGCTCGGCGCGATGGCACTCTTCGGTGAAAAGTACGGCGATGTTGTACGGGTTGTAAATGTGCCTGAAAAATCGATTGAGCTTTGCGGCGGTACACACATTGATAATACCGCTAAAATCGGTCTTTTCAAAATTGTTTCGGAATCGAGCGTTGCGGCGGGCGTAAGAAGAATTGAGGCTGTTACGGGCTATAATGTTCTAAAGTTTATTGACGGTTATAAACAGCTTGCAGCCGAAACGGCGGTGGCTTTGAAGGCGTCCTCCGAAAAGGATATTGCCCGCAGAGCCGAACAGCTCATGAAAGAACTGCGCGACACCGAAAAACAGCTTGAAAAGGCAGAGGCTAAGATAGCTTCAGGCAAGATTGACGGACTTTTAAGGAACGCACAGGAAATAGGCGGTCTCCGCCTTGTCACCGGTATGCTTGACGGTGCGGCGGCGGACGAGCTTAGAAAAACCGCCGATACTATTAAAAATCAGAACGCCGATGCAATCGCCGTTTTAGCCGCGGTTAATGAGGGCAAGCTTACCTTCTGCGTTTCCTGCGGAAAGTCGGCTGTGGCTAAAGGCGCTCACGCGGGTAATTTGGTGCGGGAGATAGCTAAAATCGCGGGTGGAAACGGCGGCGGTAAGCCCGACCTTGCAATGGCGGGCGGTAAGGATATTTCCAAGGTAAAAGAAGCGCTCAGCTTCGCGGAAAGCGCCGCATGCGCACAGATAGGAGAATAAGAAATGTCAGACTGTCTTTTTTGTAAAATAGCCGCGGGCGAAATTCCGAGCACAAAGGTCTATGAGGACGAGTATGTATACGCGTTTTGCGACATTGACCCGAAAGCTCCCTTTCACGCGATAGTGATTCCGAAAAAGCATATCGGCTCTGCCGATGAAATAAATTCGGAAAACAGTGTTGAGATTGCCCGCGTTTTCGAGGCTATAGCAAAAATCGCAAAGCAGGAAAACCTCGAAAAGGGCTACCGCGTTGTAAACAACTGCGGCGAGGACGGGGGACAGACCGTTCACCATATTCATTTTCATCTGCTTGCGCGCCGCAACCTTGCGTGGCCTCCCGGCTGATAATCGGTATTTTTTATTTGTAAAAGAGGTTGTTAAAAATGTCAGAATATTATACAATGAAAATAGCGGGGCTTGAAAGAAAGCTTGAAAAATTCCCCGTGAGCGATAAACTGGATATTGCCGCCTTTATTATTTTCGGCGATGTTGAGCTTACTGTTGCGGGCTGTGCGGAGCTGCTTAAAAAGCTACCCGAATTTGACGTTATCCTGACGCCCGAGGCAAAAAGCATACCAATAGCCTACGAAATGGCAAGGCAGACGGGAAAGCCCTATGTAATCGCCCGCAAAGGAATGAAGGTTTATATGCGCAATCCGCTCGAGGTAAATGTTACCTCGATTACCACGCAGCACGAACAGCATTTGTTCCTTGGTGAAACGGAAGTCGCTATGTTAAAAGATAAGCGTGTGCTCATTATTGACGATGTTATAAGCACGGGAGAGTCGCTTGCGGCAGTCCGCGAGCTTGTAAAAGAAGCGGGAGGCAAAGAAGCCGCCGCCTGCGCCTTTTTAGCCGAGGGAGACGCCGCCGACAGGGACGATATTGTTTTCCTTGAAAGGTTACCGCTCTTTTTTAAATAATGCTTTTATTACATTAAACCAATAAATAACAGGACTGCTGAAGCTTTGGCTCGGCAGTCCTGTTTTCATAAATCAGAAATCAAAAAAAGCCCCTTGACATATGAACATATGTTCGGTATAATATTATTATAAATTTGAAACGGCATTTTACGGATTTTTGCCGTTCAGCAATTCAAGTCCCAATCCGCGCGGCGGTTGAGGCGTGGAAAAGGCGATTTGAGTTTCTGTGTGACCGTAATTGTTTAGCTCGCCTATAAACGCGTCGAGCGCCTCGGTCGATTCAAAGGCAACCTTTATAAGCTGGGAATATCTGCCTGTTACGCAGTTGCACTCAAGTACATTGGGGTTTGCCCTGATAAACGGGTAAAAGGTCGGCTTTAATTTAGGATCAAGGTCAAGCTGAATAAAGGCTATTATCGGGAAGCCCGCCTTTTTGAGGTTAATGTTCGCCGTGTAGGATTCAAGAATCCCCTCGCGCTCAAGCTTTTCTATTCTTGCCGCGGTGGCGGGGGAGGAAAGAAAAACCTGTTCAGCTAAAAGCTTTAAGGGCATACGGGCGTTTTTTTGCAGAAGGGTTATTATTTTTAAGTCAATTACGTCCATAGGTTACATCTCTTTCTTTTAAAACTTAATTTAATAATAAACCTATCTGAACGTTTAGTCAATAAAAAAGATTTCGGTGATATAAAATGCTTCAAAAAAAGGCAAATAATGAATTTGAAAAAAGCTGTTGCTTTACAGGCTACAGACCGGAGAAGTTCCCCTTTAATCTTGAAAGGGAAAATGCGGATTATACTGATTTTGAAAACAGTCTTATCGAAACGGTTTTTTCCCTGACAGATGAGGACTGTTTTACCTTTTACAGCGGTATGGCGATGGGGTTTGATATTATAGCGGCGGAGGCGGTTTTGCTTTTAAAACAGCGAAACCCCTCGGTGCGGCTTATCTGCGCTCTTCCGTTTGCCGTGCAGGGAACAGGCTTTCCCGAGCCGTGGCGCGAACGGCACAAAAAAATTCTTTCTTCTGCTGATAAGGTTATCGCCGTGTCTGAAGAATATCATTCAGGCTGTTATTCGCGCCGTAACACATTTATGGTGGACAACAGCGATTATGTCGTGACCTGGTTCGACGGCAGGCACGGCGGCACGGAAAACACCCTCAAGTACGCCGCAAAAAAGCGCCGTCATATCATCAATATCAATAAGAGATATGATGAATATGGCGGCCTTCAGGTGGGCTTTTCGCTATGAACAAAGAGGATTATTCGTAATAATCGTTCTTTTCCTCGTAATCGTAGTTTTTGAAAATGTTTAGAGTGCCGTTGTTGTCAAGAATGGCGAGAAACACCTCGGACGGCGATTTTATCCCCTGCACCTTAAGCTCGTTGTTAAGCCAGTTTAGGTCCCGCCCCGCGTATTGCAGGTTTTTATAAAGAATATCGCCGTCCATAATCACATTAAAAAAGACGGCTTCGGCGTTTGGCACTAAATTCATATCTTCGGGGGTGGCGGGTCGCTTCGCGGCGTAGGGCATAAAGCTTATTTTGCCGCTCGCCTCCATAATCGCGGTGTCAATAGCCGACAAATCGAAATATCCGCTGAGCCGCGCCTGCATTAAAAATTCGTTCAGGTCAAGGTTAGCTTTTTTAAAATTTTTGCGGTATAGCTTGCCTGTGCGCATTAAAACCAGCGAATGACCGAAAAGTAAACGGCGAAGCTTGATGCTCTTTGAAACAAGTATAGAAATTCCAAAGGAAACAAACGCGTAGACACACATTGCGATAAGCGGCCTTTCGGGGGTTTCAAGCTCGGTTGCCATTTCGGCGGCAATCGAGCCTATTGTTATGCTTACAATATAATCGAACATAGTAAGCTCGGACAATTGCTTGTTTCCTATTAATTTTGTTAACAAAAATAACACAATAAGTGAAACAAAAGCTGTTATAATAACCGTGATATAATCCATAAATCTAACCTCGATTCCGTTTCTATACTTAATATACATAATTTTCGTATTGTTATACATAAAATCTCAGTATGCGCTATTGACAAATTTGCGGTATTAATGTATAATTGTATACATTAATACAAATTCGGGGTGAGACATATGCTTGAGTTATCAAACAAGACAAATCTGCTTGAGCAGGATAATTACAAATACGGGCTGCAGGATGTAGACGAACCCAACCTATACCGTGATTTCTATACATATGAGGATGTTCCGCGCGTGGCGTTCAACCACCGCAGAGTGCCTATGGGTATGCCTAAGGATATTTGGATTACAGATACCTCACTGCGCGACGGTCAGCAGTCGGTTGAGCCGTATACGGTAGAGCAGATAGTAGAGCTTTATAAATTGATGTCAAAGCTAAGCGGACCTTACGGAATTATCCGCCAGACCGAGTTTTTTGTTTACAGCAAAAAGGATAGGGAAGCGATTGAAAAGTGTCAGGAATTAGGGCTTAAATTCCCCGAAATCACCACCTGGATAAGGGCGAGCAAGGAGGACTTCAAGCTTGTCAGGGATTTAGGCATAAGGGAAACGGGAATTTTGGTTTCCTGCAGTGACTACCACATTTTTAAAAAGCTTAAAATGAAGCGCTCCGAGGCTATGAAAACCTATCTTGAGGCGGTTTCAGAAGCTTTCGAGGCGGGCGTAATGCCGCGTTGCCACCTTGAAGATATTACGAGAGCGGATTTTTACGGCTTTGTCGTTCCCTTTGTAAACGAGCTTATGAAGATGTCGGCGGACGCTAAAATCCCCGTAAGAATAAGGGCTTGCGATACTATGGGCTACGGCGTGCCGTACCCCGAGGTCGCACTTCCTAGAAGTGTTCCCGGTATTATTTACGGATTACAGCATTATTCCGATGTTCCGAGCGAAATGCTCGAATGGCACGGTCATAACGATTTCTATAAAGCGGTCGCAAACGCCTCTACCGCGTGGCTTTACGGCGCTTCGGCGGTCAACTGCTCGCTTTTGGGAATAGGCGAGCGCACCGGCAACGTTCCGCTTGAAGCAATGGTTATGGAGTATGCGTCCCTTCGCGGCTCGCTTGACGGAATGGACACCACCGCTATCACCGAAATAGCCGAGTATTTTAAGAATGAAATGGGTTATGAAATTCCGCCTATGACCCCCTTTGTCGGGAAAAACTTTAATGTTACAAGGGCGGGAATACACGCCGACGGACTTTTAAAGGACGAGGAAATTTACAATATTTTCGATACTGAGAAAATATTAAACCGCCCCGCCTCGGTTTCCATAAGCAAAACGAGCGGACTTGCGGGTATAGCCTACTGGATAAATCATAATTACAACCTCTCAAAGGAAGAGCAGATTGATAAGAGAGACCCGCTTGTAGTTGCTCTTAAGGAATGGATTGATTCCGAGTACGAGCAGGGAAGACAGACCGCCATTTCAAACAGCGAGCTTGAAAAGCATATTGAAGAGCTGTCGGGCGGCAGATTTAAAATGCTTTAAGGAGGGTAAGATGTATGATAGAGCATAAGACAATATCGCTCGCCGATCAGGTGTTTGAGCATCTTGAAAACGATATTTTAAGCGGCAAGTACCGCCGCGGCGATATTCTTACCGAAAGCAAGCTGAGTGCTGAGCTTGGTGTCAGCCGAACCCCTATAAGAGAAGCCCTAAGAAGATTAGAGCAGGAGCATATAATCGAGGAATCGGGCAAGGGCTCGGTGGTTATCGGCATTAACGAAAAAGATTTAGCCGATATTTTTATGATTAGAAAGAGCCTTGAATGTCAGGCGGCGGCGCTCGCGGCGCAGAATCGAACCGAGGAACAGCTTAAGGAATTAAGGGAGGCGCTTGAATTTCAGGAATTTTATCTCGAAAAGCACGACGCAGAGCAGATTAAGCTTATGGACAGCCGTTTTCACGAAAAGCTTTACAAATTAAGCGGCAGCACCGCCTTTTACGATACCTTAATGCCGCTTCATAAAAAAATCCAGAAATACCGCCGCGCGTCTGTGGAAAATAGGAGCAGAGCCGCCGCGTCGGTTGCAGAGCACCGTAAAATTTTTGACGCGATTGAAGTGCAGGACGCGCCGCTTGCGGCGAAATGCGCCTCCGAACACGTTGAAAACGCATATAAGCATATTATAAGAAAGGATTAATAAAATATGGGCTTAACTATTGCACAAAAAATCATCAAGGCGCATATGCTTAGCGGTGATATGACCGTCGGCAGTGAGGTTGCGCTTAAAATCGACCAGACCTTAACGCAGGACGCTACGGGAACAATGGCGTATCTTGAGTTTGAAACTATGGGACTCGACCGCGTTAAAACCGAGCGGAGCGTTGCGTATATCGACCACAACACCCTCCAGTCGGGCTTTGAAAACGCGGACGACCACAGATACATTCAGTCTGTCGCAAAAAAGCACGGTATTTATTTTTCCCGCCCCGGTAACGGCATCTGCCATCAGGTGCATTTGGAGCGCTTCGGCAAGCCCGGCAAGACCCTGATAGGCTCGGACAGCCATACTCCCACAGGCGGCGGTATCGGTATGCTCGCAATGGGAGCGGGCGGTCTTGACGTTGCGGTCGCGATGGGCGGCGGCGCGTATTATATCACCATGCCTAAAATGTTCAAGGTAAACCTTACCGGAAAGTTAAACCCTTTTGTCACCGCAAAGGATATAAGCCTTGAAATTCTGCGCATACTTTCCGTTAAGGGCGGCGTCGGCGCTATTATCGAGTGGGGCGGCGAGGGTATTAAGTACCTTTCGGTTCCCGAACGCGCCACCATCACCAATATGGGAACAGAGCTTGGCGCCACCACCTCTATTTTCCCGTCCGACGAGGTTACAAGGAAGTTCTTGGAGGCGGAGGGCAGAGCGGAGGATTACACACCCCTTGCAAGCGACCCCGACGCGGTTTACGACAGGATTATTGATATTAACCTTGACGAATTAAAGCCCATGATTGCCTGCCCCCACAGCCCCGATAATGTTGTAACGGTTGAGTCCTTAAAGGGGACAAAGGTGGATCAGGTTTGTATCGGCTCCTGCACTAACTCTTCACTTTTTGATATGCTCAAGGTGGCGACAATGCTTAAAGGCAAGACCATTTCGCCCTCTGTAAGCCTTTCTATTTCACCCGGCTCTAAGCAGGTGCTTTCAATGCTTGCCGATTGCGGCGCATTAAGCGATATTTTGGCAAGCGGCGCGCGCGTGCTTGAGTGCGCCTGCGGTCCCTGTATAGGAATGGGCTTTTCGCCGAACAGCGCGGGTGTTTCCCTTAGAACCTTTAACCGCAACTTTATAGGAAGAAGCGGAACTGCCGACGCGCAGGTTTACCTCGTTTCTCCCGAAACCGCGGTTGCGGCGGCATTAACCGGCGAAATCACCGACCCGAGACTGTTAGGCGATAATATTGAGGTTAAAATGCCCGACTCCTTTAAGCTTGACGACAGCGCGGTTATAGCTCCCGCAACACCCGAAGAGGCTAAGGACTTAGAGGTACTTCGCGGACCTAACATTAAGCCCTTCCCGAAATCTGCTCCGCAGGAGGAAACGCTTACCGCCGAGTTGGTGCTTAAGGTGGGCGATAATATTACTACAGACCATATTATGCCGGCAGGCGCAAAGATTCTGCCCTACCGCTCTAATATTCCGCATCTCTCGCAGTTCTGCTTCGGCGTTTGCGACGAAAGCTTCCCCGAAAGGGCAAAGGCTTTAGGCAAGAGCATTATCGTCGGCGGCAGTAACTACGGTCAGGGCTCGTCCCGTGAGCACGCGGCGCTTGTGCCTATGTATCTGGGTGTTCGCGCGGTTATAACCAAGAGCTTTGCGAGAATCCACGTCGCAAACCTAATAAACGCGGGTATTATGCCCCTTACATTCAAAAATCCCGACGATTACGATAAGCTGAATCAGGGCGATAAGCTTACCCTTACAAATGTTTTTGACGGTATGGATAAGGGCGAAATTGTTTTGAGGGACGAAACTACGGACGAGAGCTTCACGCTTTCCTGCTCGTTCACAGAAAGACAAAAGGCAATACTAAAAGCGGGCGGACTGCTTGAATATACAAAGAACGGAGAAAATTAAGATGGATAAGTACATTAATGAAGCGGTTGAACAATTCAGAAGTATTTTAACCGAGCAAATCGCGCGCGAGCGCAAAATGGAGCAGGATAAAAGGGTTACCGATTATTCAAAGCTTGATAAAATTATTATAGGTATCTGCGGCGGCGACGGCATCGGGCCGATCATTTCCGCCGAATCCGAAAGGCTTTTGCAGTTTATTTTAAAGGACGAAATTGCGGCGGGTAAAATCGAGCTTCGCACTATCGAGGGACTCACTATCGAGAACCGTATCGCCCACAATAAGGCTATTCCCGATGATGTTTTGGCTGAAATCAAGGCTTGTAATGTCATCTTAAAAGCACCGACCACCACATTAAAGGGCGGCACGCTTGAGAGCGCAAACGTTGCAATGCGCCGCGAGCTTGACCTTTATGCGAATGTACGCCCCGTTGCCGTACCCGAGCTTGGGATTGACTGGACCTTCTTCCGCGAGAATACCGAGGGCGAGTATGTTTTAGGCAGCCGCGGCGTTGAAATTCCCGATACACTTGCTTTCGACTTTAAGGTTACCACAAACGAGGGTACAAAGCGTATCGCCCGCGCCGCCTTTGAGTATGCGAAAAACAACGGCAAAACCAGTGTTGCGATTGTTACAAAGGCGAATATTATGAAGAAGACCGACGGTAAGTTCTCCGACCTTTGCCACGAGGTTGCAAAGGATTATCCGGGTATCGAGGCGGAGGACTGGTACATTGACATTATGACCGCGAACCTTGTAAACGAGCGCACAAGAAGCAAGTTCCAGGTCTTCGTTCTGCCTAACCTTTACGGCGATATTATAACCGACGAGGCGGCGCAGATTCAGGGCGGCGTCGGCACGGCCGGAAGCGCTAATCTCGGTGATGTTTACGCTATGTTCGAGGCTATCCACGGCTCTGCTCCCCGTATGATTGAAACCGGAAGAGGTCAGTTTGCCAACCCGACAAGTATGTTCAAGGCTACCGAAATGCTCCTGCGCCACATAGGCTTTGTTGAAAAGGCAAACAAGCTTAACGAGGCTCTTCACATCTGCACCGAGGTTGAAAAGAAGTATGTAATCACTGGTCACGAGGACGGCGCAACCTGCTCCCGGTTCGGCGATTACCTTATGCAAACGATTGAAAATCTGTAAATTTCAAATATGAATAACTCCTCTCTTTTTTGCAAAGAATAGCAGAAAAGGGAGGAATTTTTTATGCGTCCAAGCAATCAAGAATACGGAAAAATGGCGGAAAAACAGTCGCCACCGTCACCTAAAATAAAGGATTTTGTCTGCGCTTATGTGATAGGCGGTCTTATCTGCGTGATAGGTCAGCTTTTAATGGAGTGGTACAACGCGCTCGGACTGCCCGAAAAGGTAGTAAAAATGGCTGTGCCGTCAACCATCGTTTTTATCGCCGCCCTGCTTACGGGCTTAAAGCTTTTCGACAAAATAGCAAAGCACGCGGGAGCAGGCACCTTAGTTCCGATAACCGGCTTTGCAAACGCGATTGTATCGCCCGCCATTGAGTTTAAAAGCGAGGGTCAGGTGCTGGGTCTCGGTGCTAAAATGTTCACAATAGCAGGGCCTGTGCTGGTATTCGGCGTTACCGCATCGGTTATTTACGGACTGATTCTTTATGTAATCAGTCTGTTTTAGGGGGTATAAGAATGAAAAGATTAGGCGAACGCACGATTGTTTTTGAGAACAAGCCGACGATATTAAGCTACGGCTCGGTTGTGGGTAAAAAGGAGCATGAGGGGCCCCTCTCAAAGGAGTTTGACGCTTATACAACCGACAGCTTTTTCGGCGAAAAAACCTTTGAAAAGGCAGAAAGCAAGCTTCAAAAGACCGCCGTACAGACCGCGCTTGACAAGGGCGGCTTTAAGGACGGCGATATTGATAACATTTTCGCGGGCGACCTTTTAAACCAGTGCATTGGCAGTTCTTTTGGGCTAAGGGAATTCGGAATACCCTTTATCGGTCTTTACGGCGCTTGCTCTACAATGGCGCTCTCGACAGGACTTGCGTCTATTTTTGTGGACAGCGGAGCGGCGGAAAAGGCGGACAGGGGAGCGGGGAAAAAGGCGGTAGCCGTGACCTCTTCACATTTCTGCTCGGCAGAGCGGCAGTACCGCTTTCCGCTTAACTACGGCTCACAGCGCACCCCCACCGCTCAATGGACGGTCACAGGCTCAGGCGCGCTTGTTTTGGGGCAGGGCGAGGGTAAACCCTATATCAATTCGGTGACCTTTGGCGAAATTGAGGACTACGGTATTAAGGATATAAACAATATGGGTGCGGCAATGGCACCTGCCGCAGCAAGCACCATAAAAAAGTTTTTTAGTGATACGGGGACGGGACCGGAGGATTATGATGTTATTTACACAGGGGATTTAGGCTATGTGGGCACAAATTTGCTTTATGAACTGCTTGAAAGAGAGGGTATAGATATAAGATGCCGACACAGCGACTGCGGACTTATTATTTTCGACCGTGAAAAGCAGGATGTTCACGCGGGGGGCTCGGGCTGCGGGTGCAGTGCGTCGGTGCTTTGCTCCTTTATTATGCACCGATTTGAAGAGGGGCAGTTCAAAAATATTCTCTTTATGTCGACAGGCGCGCTTATGTCGCCGACCTCGTCCTTTCAAGGGGAAAGCATACCGGGAATCGCGCATTTGCTTAATATCAGAAAAAGTACAACGTAGAGCGGGGACTACCGCAGTTTGGAAATTGATAGCAGACAGTCGAGGACGCCTGTCCCTACAAAAGGCTAATTAAACCTAAGTAGGGACGGGCGTCCCCTAATATTCGCCGCATAACGTCTGAATTGCGGAACGGATAAATCCGTTCCCTACATTATCCGGTTTAACGTCTAAAATCTAATATCTAAATACGTAGGTGAGGGTCTCCGTGCCCTCCCGAAAAAGTCTCCGTGACATCTTCCCCTCGAGGGGAAGCCTATTAACACATAGGGTTTATAAAAGAAATAATCAGTCTTCCTCCAACAGCTTGGACGGGGGAATGTTTAATACTTGGGCTATTTTAAATAAGGTTTCAAGGGATATTCCGCAAACAATGCCCGGTCCTTCGACTTGACCTAAAAAATTGACGCTTTTGTCAATCATCTCTGCAAAGACTTCTTGGGTATAACCCGCTTTCTTTCTGTAATATGCAATTTTCAACCCGAGTGCTATATAGCGTTCAGAAAATTCAGTATTCAATTCATCTCCTCCTTAACTAATAATATTCTATCAGTTAAGGATTTAAATTATTATACGACCAAACCAGATAATTATTTACTTTAAGTGTATAATATTATATAATGAGTGAAAGATTATTTACTTTAAGTATGGGGATTGTTTATGAAAGAAGGAACCTGTTGCTTTATCGGTCACAGAAAAATTGAGGAGACTTCGGAGCTTAGAGCGGAATTATATGACATCATAGAAAAACTTATTGCGTACGAAAAGGTTGATACATTTCTTTTCGGGAGCAAAAGCCGATTTAACGACCTTTGTTACGAGCTCGTGACCGAAATAAAAGAAAAATACCACCAAATAAAGCGGGTTTATGTGAGAGCGGAATATCCGTATATTGATGATGGTTATAAAGCTTATCTTTTGCAGTTCTACGAAGACACCTACTATCCGAATAAATTAATCGGAGCAGGCAAAGTTACCTATGTGGAACGCAACCGTGAAATGATAAATAACAGCCGCTTTTGCATTGTTTATTATGATGAACACCACGCACTGACAAAACGCAAAAGCGGCACTAAAACCGCTTTTGAATACGCCGTTAAACATAAAAAGGAAATTATAAAATTTTCGCCAGACTAAGATATACGGATAATCGGCTGAACATCAAAAAACATTGACAAAGACGGTTTTTCGTCATATAATTAATATGTAGATCCCGTTATACATGAGAGCAAAGGGCAGCGTACAGCAACGCACACCGTTCCTTCGCAATTCACCCTTTGCATTTCGGTTTAGCGGGGATTTTTTGTTGACAAAAAGGGGGAAATCATATGCAGGAAGAAATTTTTGAGCTTATTGAGGGAAAGAAGTATGCCCGATTGCGAGAAATGCTTTCGGATATGAACCCCGCCGATATAGCCCAGATATTAGAGGAGGTTCCCGAAAAGGAGCTGCCCGTTGTTTTCCGTATACTTCCTAAAGAGCTTGCCGCCGAGGTTTTTGTTGAAATGGACTCCGAAATGCAGCAGCTGCTGATTGAGGCGTTCAGCGACCGAGAGCTGCGCGAGGTTATGGACGAGCTTTTTATGGATGATACGGTTGATATTATCGATGAGATGCCCGCTACCGTGGCAAAGCGAATTTTGCGCCAGACCGACGCTAAAACCCGCAAGATGATAAATCAGCTTCTGGCTTACCCCGATGACAGCGCGGGCAGCATTATGACCACCGAGTATGTGGATTTAAAAAAGACTATGACGGTGGACGAGGCGTTTGACCGTATACGCGAGGTAGGGCTTGATACCGAGACGATTTACACCTGCTATGTTATCGACGCCGGCAGGCACTTGCTCGGTATTGTCACCGTAAAGGATTTGCTTTTAAACCCTAAAAGCCGAGTTTTAAGCGATATAATGGACGAAAACATTATATTTGCAAACACCCTTGACGATAAGGAAGAGGTTGCGGGACAGTTTGAAAAGTATGACCTTATGGCTTTGCCTGTTGTTGATAAGGAAAACCGACTTGTCGGAATAGTCACGGTTGACGACGCTATCGACGTTATCCAGGAAGAGGCAACAGAGGATATTGAAAAGATGGCGGCTATTTTGCCGTCGGACAAAACCTATTTCAGAACGGGAATTTTCGCTACCTTTAAGTCGCGTATTCCGTGGCTTATGCTCCTTATGATTTCGGCGACCTTTACGGGAGCGATTATTTCAAGCTTTGAAGAAAAGCTCACAATTTTTCCCGCGCTTATCGCCTTTATACCTATGCTTATGGACACGGGCGGTAATTCGGGCAGTCAGTCTTCGGTCACGATTATCCGCGGTATCTCACTCGGAGATATTGAATTTCGAGATATTTTTCGGGTAATATGGAAAGAGGTGCGGGTTGCGCTTTGCTGCAGCACAGCGCTTGCAGCCGTAAATTTCATTAAGTTGTGGCTTGTCGACTATCTTTTATTTCACACCTTTGACGCAGGAAAGCAGATTTCAGAAATAGCAGTTGTTTGCATAACTCTATTCTTTACTGTTATTGTCGCAAAGCTTATCGGATGCGTTTTGCCTATTTTGGCAAGAAAAATCGGATTTGACCCGGCGGTTATGGCAAGTCCCTTTATAACAACCCTTGTAGACGCGATTTCGCTCTTTATTTATTTCAGAATCGCTATTTTGTTTTTGGGTATTTAAAAGCTACTGAAAAAATATTTTTAAAAATATAAAATTAGGGCTTGATTTTATTTGTGAAATGTGATATTATACTATGGCGGTCAAAAATAGACCGCAATGCGCTGATAGCTCAGCTGGATAGAGCGTCTGGCTACGGACCAGAAGGTCGGGAGTTCGAATCTTCTTCAGCGCGCCAGTCGAGCACCTCGACACGTAGATGCGTAGTTGAGGTGTTTTTTTTATTTTTTCTCTTGCTTCAAAACGTTATATTCTCTGTTCCCTGTTGCCAAAGCAGAAAACCCGCCTTATGGCGGGTTTTCTGCTAAAAAAGCCTTGAATATATGCAAAATTATATTAATTCTATTATAGCAGCGAGATTACCCCTTTTGCCTCCTGTCGCGCGGTGGGAGTGTAGCTCGGTGTGATTACAGCAGGTGCAAAGGTCGGCAACATCGATATTGTCGGGAGTTATTCCCGCATTTATCAATATCTGCCTGTTAGCTTCCTTTAGGTCTAACATATATTTTCCGTTTGCTTTTGAAAAGATTATATTATTAAGGTCTAAATAAGTTATTTTCTTAAATTCGGCGATAACAGGGTCGTCAACTTCATAACAGCAAACGCCTATGGCAGGTCCTATCGCTGCGATTATATTTTTAGCGGGACAGCCGTATTCATTTACCATCTTTTCCACGGTTACGCGGCCTATTTCCTTAACTGTGCCGCGCCAGCCTGCGTGGGAGGTCGCGATTACTTTTTTTACAGGGTCGCAGAATAGTAGGGGAGTGCAGTCGGCGTATTGGGTAACGAGTGCCACGCCTCGCCTGTCGGTGATAAGGCCGTCAACATCACTAAATGAGTCCTTAAAAATACCTGTTCCGCAGTCGCTTTCCGTGACCTCTTTTACGTTATTTGTATGAGTCTGACGGCTTAAAACAAGGCGATTTATATCAATTCCTGCGCAGCTGCAAAGGCGTTTATAGTTTTCGAGCACATTTTCTCTTTTATCGCCGCCCGAAAAGCTCATATTCATAGAAGAATACTGACCACTGCTTACGCCGCCTATCCGTGTAGAAAAAATGTGGCGTACTGCACCGCACTTTTCAAGCTTTGGAAATGTGATATATTTGACGCCGTCCCTATCATAAATATTGAGGGTATTGCTTTTCATAGAAACCTCCGTTTTTTGTTATATCGTCTAAGAGCAGCTGTGAGTTGCGAATAAAACCGCTTGCATATTCCGCGCCCAATTTGTTCGAAATATACTCTAAGGCATCCTTGATTTTAGGCGGTCTCTTGTCAGGCGAATGAGAATCAGTTGCAATAAAGCTTACATATCCTTTTTTAATAAGCTTTTCAGCCGCTCGGCGGTAATAAGAGGTGAAAAATGCGGATGCATTTATCTGCGTAGGAATATTTTCGTCCTTTATGAATTTCAGAAGCTTTTTAAATGATGAAAATTTATAATATCTTTCTATGTGAGCAATTATAGTAATTATACCTGATTTATTTTTTAAATTTCTTATATCCTCAAAAAAAGAATCTGAAATGCAGTTGTCGGAAAGTTCTAACAGAAGATAGCGGGATTCGTTGAGACAAAATTGCCTAATCGACTCACTCTCTCCGATATGGCGGTAGTACAGGATTTCGGTGCCAAGATAAATTCGAGGTAAATCTTTGCCGTCTGCAGCGGAACATAAATCCTTGTAGGCTGCGTCAGTACGATATTTGAAATCTTCAAGATTATCCGAATCTGGGTAAAAATGCGGAGTAGCTATAACGTCGGTAATTCCGTCGTCTTTCATCATTCTAAGAATTTTTATGGCTTCGTCAATATCCTTTGCCCCGTCGTCGACGCATGGCAAAATGTGCGAATGAATGTCAAGTAAAATAATAAATTCCTCCTGAAATTAATAAAACGGACAGCCGCAAAAAATCAGCGACCGCCCGTAGAGGCTGACTTTCGCCTGCCCAAACTTAGAAAACTAATTGTAATAATAACTGTAATACTATTTATGATATTTATTTTTGGTGTAGTCAGTACCGTTAAATATAATTCCGATTATATTAATATCAAGCAGCTCGGCGCTTGATACTGCGCGGCGCAGAGCCTCATGTGTAGTTATTCCCGCACGTACAACAAGCGCCATACCGCCGCATTTTTGAGCAATTACAAGGGAATCGGACAAAAGATTTACAGGCGGGGTATCAAGAATGATATAATCATACCTCTCCTCAAAATCGGCAAGCAGAGCATCAAAAGCAGAGTCACTGAATGCTTCTGTGGCGTTCTGAGGTATAGAACCCGTTGTTAATATGTCAAGCTTAGGATTATAATGCTGAACCGCCTCTTCAAATGTGGAAACACCGCTTATAAGATTCATTATGCCATCGTCATTTTTAAGCTTTAATTTATTGTGAATGCTCGGTCTGTGCACATCGGTATCCACAAGCAAAACCTTCTTGTTGACTTGAGAAAGCGAAATAGCAATGTTAATTGAGGTAGTGGATTTACCTTCGGAAGCATTAGGACTTGAAATCACTATAATTTTCCTATTTTCTTTCTTCAATACAGCCATAAGATTTGTGCGGATACTTTTGTATGCTTCTGAAACCGCAAAAGGAACTTTTTTAAGCGGCTGAACGTCAACTCTGTCTTTTTCTGCGGAAGCAACCGAAGGATTGTTTTTACTGCTTACCATTTGCAGAGCCGCCTCCTTTTGAATAGGAATAGTATTTATGCTTTTTGTCCTGGCCGGCGGAAACAAAATCCGGAATATTTCCCAAAACGGTTAGATTATAGTTGTTTTTAACATCGTCCTCGTTCTTAATAGTGGTATTGAAGACGTGCAGTAAATAAATAACCGCATAACAGAGAAGTGCTCCTGCGATTGCAGCAATAAAGGTAGTCTTAGAAGTTTGCGGGAAAACTTTTACCGCTTTATCCGCGGTCGTTGTAACGGCTGCTGTCGAGTTAGGAATAAATTTAAGAATATAGTCCGGAACAAGCTTCAGAAAGTTATTGACTAATGTTTGAGACTCTTCAGGCGTAGAAGCGGTGAAAGTAGCGTCAATAAACAGTGTGTCTTCATTTCGTTTCTTGATTGTTGCTCTGTTTTTTAGATCGGAATATGTATATTTATCGTCTAAATCCGAAGCAAGCAGCTTGTATATATCGTTTGTATTCAGAATGTCAATAATTGTGTTTGAAAGCTGAAGAGAGGCTGAAATGTCAGAACTGCTGACCTTTTTTGCCGATGTGGTATTTGAGGTCTGGACGGTGCTGTCGTTAATTATCGCACCATTAGTTACAACAATAGAGCCTGTCGAGGAATATCTCGGAGAAGCAATAAAATTGCAGTAAGAAAAAGCGAGAATGGCGGATACTAAAGCCACGGCTATCAAAATATGAATATACCTTAAGGCAAGCTTAAGTAACCCCACTAAAGATATGTTATTCACGGTATTACAGTAACCCCTTTCAATAATTACAATTAATTATAGCTTATTTTCGATGATATTGCAATAACAATTTTCAAGATTTGTAAAAGAATTATAAATTTCCTCATATGAGTTATAGGAATCCTTATAAACCTCAATCATTAAAGAGCCGTCATAGCCTTTTTCCTTAAGAACTGTAAACAACTTTTTAAAATCAAAGCCGCCGTCTCCGGGCAGGAGGCAGTCAGAGGAAATGCTGTGGTCGCTTATATGGTAATGCTTTATATTATCGGAAAATTCTTCTATAAGCTGATATGGGTCGTAGCCGCAGCGCAGCGATTGCTTAATATCTATGCAAAATTCGGCTTCTTCACCCAAAATATCCCGCATTGAACGCATAAACTCGATTTCACCCGCGCGGTAGCGGACAACGTTTTCCTGCAAAATATGCGCGCCGTTTTCTCGGGTAATTTCTTTAAGGCGCATATAACGCTCGCAGTATTCCTCGTCGGTTAATATGCCGTTGGGTTTTCCGCCGTGCATAATAATGTATTTAGCGCCTAAGCTTGCCGCGATTTCGGAATATCTGCGGTATTGATCCTCCGATTCTCTGTACCTGCGGTCATAGTTTGAGAATATCATAAAGGACTCGGCAAGCGACATTGTCGGATGAACAGAAGCGACCGTTATCCCATATTCATTCTGAATATCAAGGAGCATATCGACAAAACTTTGCTTTAGCTCGCTTAGAGCGTTGAAAAAAATTTCAGTATGCCGAATTCCCGCTTTACCGAGGTTTTCGAGGGAAACCTCGGTTTCAAGAGGGTAGAAACAAGAGGTTGATACTCCGATTTTCACGCGAGACTTCCTTTCTTATGTTGGGGTCACAAAAACAGTTTTATTTGTTGTGTAGATAACCATTCCGGGCTTTGCGCCGTTAGGCTTTTTAACGTATTTTACGGGAGTGTAATCAACGGGGACTTGGGAAGAGTCCGCCGCCTTTGAGTTCGCCGCCGCCAACGCTGCCGCTTTCATTACGGTGGCTTCTGACACCTCGCCGCCGCGGCACATAACTATAACATGCGAGCCGGGGATGTTTTTGACGTGAAACCACAAGTCGTTTTTAGCGGCAAGCACGGTTGTCAAATAATCGTTCTGGCGGTTGTTTTTGCCGACGAGTATTTTATAGCCCTCGTCAGAGGTGTATTCCTTGAATTGAGGAACAGCGGCAGTTTTTCTTTTGCGGACGCCGTTTTGCTTAATATAGCCCGCAAGGGTTAATTCTTCCCTGATTTCGGAAATTTCCGAAAGGGATTCG
Source organism: uncultured Oscillospiraceae bacterium (assembly GCA_900547445.1). Lineage (GTDB taxonomy): Bacteria > Bacillota > Clostridia > Oscillospirales > Acutalibacteraceae > UBA737. The sequence continues at coordinate 43,891 of URGJ01000009.1, forward strand.
CTCCGCGCTATGCTGTCAAGCACCGAATCAAAATACCTCAGCTCCTCCTCGTCCTTTTTGGTAAGAGCGGTCAGAGTCTGCTCGGCGGTATAGGTTTTTTTATAATCCTTAAAATACTTCGCCGCGTTTTTTTGCGGGGACAGCGCGGGATTAAGAGGTATCCGAACGGGCTTCATTTCATCGTAATAGTTTTCAACCTCGGCAAAGGTTGCGCCGCTTTCAAGCTTGTAAAGGTTAGCCTTCAAAAGCTCGCCGTAAATTCTTAGGGTCTCGCGGTTTTCGCACTTTTTAAGGTCGTGAAGCCTAATTGCCAGCTTTCTTTCGGTGCGTGCGCGAAGATTTGTTACAAGCTTTATAATATCCGAAGCCGCTTTTTTTATCCGTTCCGCACTTTCCCGCGCGGTATAAAACGCGTCTAAAAGCTCGGAAAAGCTGTTAAAGCTTTTTTTTGAAAATTCAGAACCGTACTGGGAAATATCGGTATAAGAAAAATCGTAGGGCGTGCCGTCTGACTTTATAAGCATAATCGGCGTACCGCCGCTTTTTAAATCTGATATAATATCGTTTAGCGCGGAATGAAGGCTTCCCGTAATTTCTGATTTGTATACTGCCTCTCTGCAAACAAGCGGAGAGAATCCGTCTGTAACTAAAAGCAAGGCTTTAGCAGTATCGCCTGCGTGTGCGGTTGCCGCCGAGCAGATTTGGTTTATTCCTGACGTCAGGGGATTAAGCTTTTCCTGATTAGGAGGGTATTCGTACTTTGCTCCGGGCAGAAGTAAGCGGTCGGCGGTTTCAGGGTCGCTTTTGCGAAGACAGTCTATTATTCTTCCGTCCGCTCCGACAAGCAAAATATTGGTTTTATTACCGATAAATTCGGCAATCAGGCGTATTTCCGAAATATCGCCCATCTCGCTTGTGTAGGAAAAGGTAAGCTCGGCTATCCTCTCAAGTGCGGGCTGTGTTATTTTTATAAGCCGCGCGGCTGAGAGATATTTTCTTATCAGCATACAGAACATCGGTGGTGAAGCGGGATTTTCGTATTTATTTTCGGTAAACTGCAGCCTTGCCGCACCCGCCTTTATGCAGATTAAAAGCCTTTTCGCAAAGCCTTTTTTGCGTAGCAAAAAGACCAGCTCATCCTTGGAGGGCTGGTATATTTTGTCAACGTGAGAGTCGGCAGCAGTATTAAGCTCATCTGTAATTCGGTGTAAAAATCCGCCGTCAAATGCCATTGCTTTGTTCCTTATTTGTTTTCAAAAGCTTTTTTATAGAATCGGAAAGCTTTTTATAATGTAAATATTCCGCATGTTTTTCGGGTATACTCTCCAGCGCGTCGGCACAATTCTTTAGCCGTCGGTACTGCTTTTGTATGTATAAAAAGCCGTCCTCGGTTTTAGGGTCAACCTTGCCTGAATAGTAAAAATACTCGGGCATTTGTGTCTTATTACCTGTATAATAAGCCGTCATAACCGAGTACAGCTTGCCGTTTTCTTTTAGCGCGGTTTCGGATTGAATTTCAAAGCCGTTTTGAGAAAGATACCGCCTTAAAAATTCGGGGGAGGTGGTGGGCTGTAAAATAAGCAGGGGATAGGGCTGTTTGCAAAGAAGCTCGGCGCGGGATATGATACCCGAGATAACCTCGCCGCCAATACCCGCTATAATAACAGTATCGACCTCACTCTTTTTGACCGCCGAAAGCCCGTCGCAAAGGCGTAATTCTATTCCCGTAACGCCCGAAGCCGCGACGTTTTTCTTGGCGTTTTCAAGGGGGAGAGGGCGAATATCGGTTGCGATTACGCGCTCGGCTTTTTTTTCTTCAATTAAATAAATCGGCAGTCGGGCGTGGTCTGTACCCACATCGCAAACCCTTGCGCCTTTCGGCACAAGGGATGCTATCAGTTCAAGTCTTCGGCTTAAAGCCATTATTTGTTTTCAAAATGGCGGTTTAGCTTTTCAAGAAGCGCGTCGCAGTCGGTTCCGTGAACCTCGCACGCCTGCTCAATGCTCTCTCCGCGGGAGGCGGGGCAGCCTAAGCAATGCATACCAATCTCAAAAAAGTATTCGGCGGCGCTTGAGTCAATATCGAGTACCTCGCCGATAAGCATATCCTTTGTAATTTTCATTTTAAATCACCTTTCTTTTTATTCCTTTTTATTATCAGAATAATTCTGTTTTTTTATTCAAATCGGTTCTTGTGTGGTTGTAAAGCTTGCGGTTGTCCATAGCCCACACCCTTGCGGAAAAGTCTTCGGCCGGGGCGGCTGATACCGCCTCGCGCATTTCGTAAATGCGTGAATCCATAAGGTCAAGCTCGCTTAAAAGCTCGGCTTCAATAAACATAGGTCTTACCGCCGCGCCGAACTCGGGCTCGCCGTGGTGGGAAAGCACCATATGCTCAAGCAGCATTGCGGTTTTCGGGTTTATATTAAGCTTTTCGGCGTATTTATCAATCACCATAGCTCCCATGGCAAGGTGTCCTAAAAGATTGCCCTCGGCGGAATAGCCCGTGGCAATGCCCGTATCGGCAACCTTAAATTCCGAAAGCTTCGCAATATCGTGAAGTATTGCGCCCGAAATTAAAAGCTCACGGTCAACAAAGGGGTAAACCTTGCAAACTCCCTCCGCAAGCCTTACTATTGAAAGCGTATGCAGAAGCAGTCCTCCGCGCACCGCGTGGTGAAGCTTAAACGCCGCGGGCCAGTAAAGTAGGGCAAGGCGTTTATCGTCAAGTATTGCGGTGACGATTTTTTTCAAATCACCGTCCGTAAAGCCCTCGGCAATCCCCCTAAGCTCGCCAAACATCTGCTCTCCCGAATAATCCGCGGATTTTACAAAATCCGCAATATTTACTCCGTCCTCGGGGGAAACAGGTCTTATTTTCTCAATCTTAAGCTGATCCGCGCCGTTATATTGCGAAATTAACCCGCGAATTTTTATAAGGTCGTTTATGCCGTATTCGCCGTGGGTCGCTTTGTTATAGCGCCAGAGCTTGGCGTTAATCTCGCCGTCCGCGTCCGAAAGGGTCATATCAAGATATGTATCGCCCTTTGAGGAGGTCTTTTGGTCAATGCTTTTTATAAGACAGAAGCCGTCGACAAGACCGCTGCCGTCAATAGGAGTAAAGTTCATATTTCTCTCCGTTCATCAGTTTTTGATAATAATGTTTTCGCGGGCAGGACCGTTGCTTACCATTACAATCTTAAAGCCGATTTCTTTCTCGATAAATTCAATGTAAGCTCTGCAATTTTCGGGCAGGTCGTCGTAATTCTTAATTCCCGTAATATCGCATTTCCAGCCCGGGAGGGTAACTAAAACAGGCTTTGCCTTTTCGAGCAGTCCGGTAACGGGGAAGTCCTTTGTAACCTTGCCGTCAATCTCATAACCGACGCAGACCTTAATCTCATCAAGATAGGAAAGCGCGTCGACAACCGTCAGCACCGCGTGGGTAGTACCCTGCACCTCACAGCCGTAGCGTGTGGCAACGCAGTCAAACCAGCCCATTCTGCGGGGTCTGCCCGTTGTAGCGCCGTATTCGCCGCCGTCACCGCCGTGATCGCGCATAGCCTTAGCCTCGTCGCCGAAAATCTCGCTTACAAAGGCTCCCGCGCCGACAGCCGAGGAATACGCCTTAATAACCGTATAAATTTCCTTTATCGCATAAGGGGGAACACCTGCGCCGACAGCGCCGTAGCCCGCTATTGTGTTAGAGGAGGTGACCATTGGGTAAATGCCGTGGTCTGTGTCCTTAAGCGTGCCTAACTGACCTTCGAGCAGAACGGTTTTGCCTGCCTTGTCCGCCTCGTAAACAAGCTTTCTTACATCGCCCACAAACGGCTCGATACCCTTTTTCCATTCCATCATTTTACTGAAAATCTCATCGACCGAAAGCGGCTCTTTATGATAGAGATTTTCAATCAGTATGTTCTTGACCTCTAAAACGCGGGTAAGCTTTTCACGCAGAGCCTTTTCATCAAACAGCTCGCAAACCTGAAAGCCGATTTTCGCGTATTTATCGGAATAAAAGGGGGCGATGCCCGATTTTGTTGAGCCGAAGCTTGCCTTGCCGAGCCTTTCTTCCTCATAGACATCAAAAAGCACATGATACGGCATAACCATCTGACAGCGCTCGGACACCATAAGCCGCGGAGCGGGAACACCCTTTTCGATAACGCCGTTGTATTCCTTTAAAAGCTTGTCAACGTCAAGCGCAACGCCGTTACCTATACAGTTTATAACTCCGTCGTTAAAAACGCCCGACGGTAGGGTGTGCAGAGCAAATTTACCGTATTTGTTCTTAATTGTGTGACCCGCGTTTGCGCCGCCCTGAAAACGGACGACAATGTCCGCGTTTCCTGCGAGCATATCGGTAATTTTACCCTTGCCCTCGTCGCCCCAGTTGGCGCCTACAACAGCTTTAACCATAATTCGAGACCTCATTTCAAAATACTGCGTAACCGTTTTTGCGCAGTTACAATACATTATACAATGTACGTCGGGATAATTCAAGACTTTTTACTGTATTGAATTGAAATAATTAACTATTCCTCTTGTTATTGCCTTGGCCTTTTCGGTATTTTTAGCGTCACTGATAATATTGCCATAATCAAATGAGTTGGAAATATAACCGTTTTCGGTAAGCACGACCGGGCAGTTTGTGGTACGGCACATATAGTAATAGTGCCATTTAAGATTGAACGGCTCAAAGGATTTATGACGCTTTTGATAAATGGAAGTACCTGTTTTGCAAATAATTTTGCCCGAGGTAAAGGTTTCGCTTTTTCCGTTGTGGGTGGCTTTAAAAGTGATTTTCCCGAGATTTATATCCTGAGCGTTATCGGAGGGCAAACGGAAAACACCGTTGTAGGGGGACAAATTCGCCGTCCTGTTGCTGTGTATTCTCGCGGGTTAGATTTACTGTATTGCCGTTCAAGCTTGCGCTTACCGTGCTGCCGTTTCTCGCAGAAACATTTACGACAAGGGTAGAGCCGCTAGGATATGTCTGCGCGCCCGAGGGGGAAAAACTGTTAATTATAACGTATCTGTATGATACCGTATATGTTTTGGTTTCGCCTTTATGGGTGAAGCTAAAGGTATTTTTACCGACCTTAACTTTTGTTTAGAGAAGATATTACAAGCCTTATTCCGTTGTCGGCAGGCTCTGCTATGGAAATCGGCTCTTCGGAGGATGCGGGAATCGGCACAGATGAGGGAGCGGAGTTGCTTAATTCTTCTATAGCTTTATTAGAGCGGCAGGAGCAAAGCAGCAACGCAGAGATGAGTGTTATCAAAACTGAGTAATACAGTAAAGGCTTTTTAGTGAGGAATTTCATTGCTGCTCCTTTTTAATATTATGTATTCCAATTTTATTGTTCCTTTGATATAATATGAATCGTAAGGTGAAATATATTATATAAAATCAGCACGTATTTTGCAAGATATAAGCGAAAAATGTAATATACTGTAATATCTTAGCAAAAGGAGGACGTAAGTTTGAAAATCTGTTATATTTTCGGAGCCGGAGACGGCTTTCCAAAAGAGTTTAAAAGACAGCCGGACGACCTTGTTATTGCAGCGGACGGAGGCATAATCCAACTTAATAAACTGGGGTGCGAGCCGGATATTGCCCTGGGAGATTTCGATTCCTTAGGCTTTATTCCCGAGTGTAGGGAAGTAATTAAGCACCCTGTGATGAAAAATGATACAGATATGATGCTTGCCGTAAAAACAGGCTTTGAGCGCGGATGTAATCGCTTTATGCTGTACGGCGGCGCGGGCGGCAGACCTGACCACACCTTTGCAAATATCCAGACGCTGGCATATATAGCCGAACGCGGCGGCGCAGGTTTTCTTGATTCAAGCGGCTTTACGGCGACGGTGATAAAAAACGGAGGTCTGAGGTTTTCAAAGCGCGCGAGAGGTACTGTGTCGGTTTTCGCGCTTAGCGAACGGGTTGATAAGGTGTCGTTAAAAGGACTTCTTTATCCGATTGAAAACGAGTGTATTTCTTATGACTTTCCTCTCGGAGTAAGCAACGAGTTTACCGACGAGGAAGCGGAGATTAAAATCAGCGGAGGCACAGCGCTTGTTATATGGCAGGGAAACGCCCAATGCGTGACGGATATTATATGTTGACGATTATCACAGAAAAAAGCAAATTACTAACCAAAAATGCACGAGAAATTTCACATTTTGTTAAAAAAATTAAAAAAAATATTTTTTTGCTTGACTTTTCCTATAAAATAATGTATCATTGTTAGCAAGAAACACTATTGTGGGGTCGTAATGAGTATAGATTTTGTCGAAAATTACGAAAAAATGTCAGACGAGGAAATTATAACTCATATAAATAACGGTGATTTCGAGCTTTTGCAGATTATCATTTCCCGCTATCTTCCGCTTATTCATTACTATGTTAATCTTTACTGTTCCGAAATGGAGCGGGAGGACGCGGTTCAGGAAGCAACCTATGCGTTGTATTCGGCTGTTAAAAATTTTGACCTTGAAAAATCCTCATTTTCGACCTTTGCCTCGCTTTGTATAAAACGTTCGGTACTATCTACGCATAAGCAGTCAACGCGGCGTAAAATTATACCGGACGAGCTGTTATCGCCGATTGATGAGGCTGAAATTACCGATTCAAACAGTCCGGAAAAAATTTTTTTTGAAAAGGAAAGCTACAAGAACCTTACAAATAGCATAAAACTTGAGCTTTCCGGGCTTGAATACAGCGTTTTACAGCTTTTTCTTGAGGGAAATAAGTACATAGATATAGCAAAGCGGCTGTCGATTAGCGAAAAATCCGTAAATAACGCGCTTTTACGGATAAGAAAAAAATTAAAGAACAAATAAGCGCCTTTTTGGCGTATATATATGCCCATGTAGCTTAAACCAGCAGAGCGTTGAAACCAAAGATGTCGGTGCGATTCCGTCCGGGGCTAAAAAACAACCGAGAGAGGTAGAAGAAATGTTTGAAGACAAGACATTAGTTTGCAAAGATTGCGGCGAGGAGTTCGTATTCACTGCAAGAGAACAGGAGTTTTACGAATCCAAGGGCTTTGTAAACGAACCGCAGCGCTGTAAACCTTGCCGTGACAAGCGTAAGAATGCGGGCAGAGCTCCGAGAGAGATGCACGAGGCAGTTTGCGCCGCTTGCGGAGGAGTAGCTAAGGTTCCGTTTATACCCAGAGACGACCGTCCGGTATATTGCAGTGAGTGCTTCGCAAAGATGAAAGAAGAAGCAAAAGAAGAATAAATTTGACGTATGAAAATACCGCGGACTTTTTTTAAGAAGGTCTGCGGTATTTTTTGTGTCTTAAAATTCAGCGGGTCAATAAGGCATAAAAATCTGTCTTTGAAAATAATAATATAAAAGCAGGAAACAAGTATTTATTGGGTGTCGAAAAATGGTCAGATTTGTTATAATATACAATTATTGTAAATATTTACACTTCTTTTGTATTTTCGCTTGCAATTATCGCAAAAATGTGGTAATATATGTAAAAAATAATACTGGAGGCAGAAAATTGATGAGAAAAAAGCTAAAAATTGTGATTGCTGACGATTCCACAGAATTAGGGCAGAATTGTTCGAAAGCGCTCAAAGGATACGGAATGGAGGTTGTTTTATGTCAAAAGGACGGACAGCAGGTGCTCAATACCGTCAAATCGCAGAAGCCCGACGTGGTTTTGGCAGATGTATTTATGCCGAATCTTGATATAATAGGCGTCTTGAACGGAATTAAAGATATGGACGGAAAGGAGCGTCCTATGGTTATGGCAATGTCGAGTTTTGATAATCAAAGGCTTGAAAAGGAAACGCTTGACGCGGGCGCGAGCTATTACTTTTTAAAGCCGTTTGATATCAACACTATGGCGGAGCGCATAATACAGCTTTCAGGCTGGAAAAACGAGATTTCGCCTGTTGTAGTAAAAGACAATGTTGTGACCGACCCGGAGCTTGAGCTCATGGTCACCGAGATTATTCACCAAATCGGCGTTCCCGCACATATTAAGGGCTATCATTATTTAAGGGAAGCAATTATTCTTTCAATAAAAAACAGCGAAATAATTAATTCTGTCACAAAGCTCTTATACCCTACGGTCGCGAAAACCTATGGCACAACCTCCTCGCGTGTTGAGCGTGCGATACGCCACGCAATTGAGGTGGCTTGGGACAGGGGGGACATTGACGTTTTAAATTCCTATTTCGGTTATACAATTCAGAACGACCGCGGAAAGCCTACAAACAGCGAGTTTATCGCGATGATAAGCGATAAATTAAGGCTGAGACTTAAAATAAGCTGACATTTTACATAAATAAAAGGGGCGGCGTACCGTCCCTCTTCCTATTCAATAAAAAATTTCATAATAATCATCGCCGCGCCGAGGGTCGCTAAAACTATTCCCGTGACAAGATTAAGCTTGCGGGCGGAGGCCTTATTGGCAAAAACAGCCGAAATCCGCGCGCCTATAAGGGTGAAAACCACGCAGCAGATAAGCGCAGTCATATCGGGCAGAGAGTCGATAGCGAAGTGCGATACAGCGCCTGTAAGCGCGGTAAAGGTCATAATAAATACGCTTGTTCCCACGGCGGTTTTAAGCTTGTAGCCTAATACACTTGTTAAAATAAGCAGCATCATCATACCGCCGCCCGCGCCTATAAAACCGCAGATACTGCCTATTACAGTTCCGCAGATAAGCGACTGTATAACCGCCTGTCTGCGGGTTTTATTTGTCACTTTGTCCTTTTCGGTCATAACCGGCTTAAAGATAAAACGAAGTCCCAAAATAAAGGTCATAACAACCGAAAACCCGCCCATTGTGGAATTAGGTACAAGCGAGGCTAAAAAGCTGCCGATAACCGTGAAAACAAGGGTGGCAAACAGCATTACGATCCCGTTTTTAATGTCGATATTTTTATTTTTGGCGTATGTGTAGGAAGACACCGCCGAGGCAAGCACATCTGACGCGAGGGCGATACCGACCGCCTCATACGCATCAAAATGCAGAAAGGTTATAAGCATAGGGGAGATAACCGCCGCGGCGGAAAGCCCCGCAAGACCCGTGCCTATTCCGGCTCCCAAGCCCGCAATTAAATAAATTATGAATTTTAGCATTTACAAACACTCCTAAAAAAGGTAAAATATAAAGAGTATAAAACAAAGTTTACACAGAAACTAATTTGTTGTCAATAGCGGGAGTGAAAAATTTTTATGAACAATACGGGAATAACAAAATTTTTAAAGACTCAAAAGGCAATTGCCGATTCTTATTCCGAGGCGATAGAATCTGCGGCGAAGCGTTCGGGCATTACAAAGCAGGAGGCGGATGTGCTGGTGTTCTTTTTTAATAATCCTGATTATACACTTGCTTCCGACGCCGTTAAAATGCGCGGATTTTCAAAGGCATATGCCTCTAAAGCGATTGAACAGCTTTTGGATAACGGACTTATTGAAATAACCTGTGACGACGAAGACCGCCGTATGCAGCGCATTAAAATTACGGGAAAGGGCGGAATAATCGCAAAATCGGTTAGTATGGCTCAGCAAAAATTTTATGAGCGATTAGTCGGCGATTTAACCCCCGAGGAGCGGTTTATACTTGATAATATATTCAATAAAATATATAAAACTCTGGAAAATAATTGATTTATTAACAAAAAGTGCGCTAAAATATTAACATAATTTGAATTTTATTTTTCGGTATTGACTTTTCCTGACTTTGGTGTATAATTAAACTCGCAAACGGGAAAATGCGTTTTATTCAGCGCTTTAAGCTCGCTATTTAAAAAAATTTGGGAGGAATTTTTTATGAACATTAAGCCGTTGGCTGACAATGTCGTTATCAAGGCGACAGAAGCTGAGGAAACCACAAAAAGCGGTATTGTTCTCACATCTGCCGCTAAGGAAAAGCCGCAGGTTGCGGTTGTAGTTGCCGTAGGACCCGGAGGAACGGTAGACGGTAAAGAGGTAAAAATGACAGTTAAGGCGGGCGACAAGGTTATCGCCGCTAAGTATTCGGGAACCGATATCAAGATTGACGGCGAGGAATACACAATTCTTCATCAGTCCGATATTCTGGCAATCGTTGAATAATAGGAGGGTTTTATAATGGCAAAGAACGTAATTTTCGGTGAGGACGCCCGCAAGGCGCTTCAGGCAGGCGTCGATAAGTTAGCTGACGCGGTTAAGGTCACATTAGGACCTAAGGGCAGAAATGTTGTACTTGATAAGCAGTACGGCTCGCCCCTTATCACAAACGACGGCGTTACAATCGCTAAGGAAATCGAGCTTGAGGACCCGTTCGAGAATATGGGCGCTCAGCTTGTAAAAGAGGTTTCGGTTAAGACAAACGACGCCGCAGGCGACGGCACAACCACCGCTACCGTTTTGGCTCAGGCTCTTATTAAAGAGGGTATGAAAAATGTTGCCGCAGGTGCAAATCCGATGGTGGTTAAAAAGGGAATAAAGACCGCCGTAGATACCGCTATCAAGACGGTTGTTGACAATTCTAAGAAGGTAAGCGGCAACGATGACATCGCGCGTGTTGCCACAATTTCCTCTGGCGATGAGGTTATCGGCAAGCTTATTGCCGAGGCTATGGGCAAGGTAACCGCCGACGGCGTTATAACCGTTGAGGAATCCAAGACCGCCGAGACATATTCCGAGGTTGTCGAGGGTATGCAGTTTGACCGCGGTTACATCACTCCTTATATGGCTACCGATTCCGACAAGATGGAGGCTGTTCTTGACGACGCCCTCATTCTTATAACCGACAAGAAGATTTCCAACATTCAGGAAATTCTCCCGCTTCTTGAGCAGATTGTTCAGGCAGGCAAGAAGCTCCTTATAATTGCCGAGGACGTTGAGGGCGAGGCGCTTTCAACCCTTATAGTTAATAAGCTTCGCGGCACCTTTACCTGCGTTGCGGTTAAAGCTCCGGGCTTTGGCGACAGACGCAAGGAAATGCTCCGCGATATCGCTATCCTTACAGGCGGCGAAGTTATCTCCGAGGAGTTAGGTCTTGAACTTAAGGATACCACTATGGAGCAGTTGGGGCGTGCCCGTCAGGTTAAGGTTACAAAGGAAAACACCATTATCGTTGACGGCGCGGGCGATTCTAAAGCTATTAAGGACAGAATCGGTCAGATAAGAAACGAGATTGCCGCTACAACCTCCGATTTCGACAGGGAAAAGCTTCAGGAAAGACTCGCAAAGCTCGCCGGCGGTGTTGCTGTTATTAAGGTCGGCGCCGCGACCGAGATTGAAATGAAGGATAAGAAGCTCCGCATAGAGGACGCTCTTTCGGCTACAAAAGCGGCCGTTGAAGAGGGTATCGTCGCGGGCGGCGGCGTAGCGTTAATCAACGCTATTCCCGCTGTTAAGGCTCTGCTGGATACCGCTGAAGGCGACGAAAAGACGGGCGTAAGCATAGTTCTCAAGGCACTTGAGGCTCCTATCAGACAGATTGCGTTCAACTCGGGTCTTGAAGGCTCCGTTATCATCGATAAGATTGTAAACAGCGGCAAGGTCAACTACGGCTTTGACGCCTACAAAGAGGAATATACCGATATGTTAGACGCGGGTATTGTTGACCCGACCAAGGTTACACGCTCTGCTCTTGAAAACGCCGCTTCTGTAGCTTCAATGGTTCTTACCACCGAGAGCCTTGTAGCCGAGAAGAAGGAAGACAAGGCGGCGGCTAACGCCGCGGCCGCAGCAGCTGCCGCACAGGGCGGAATGTATTAATTTCGGTATTCGGTTAATATGCTTTCTTAGTTCGCTAATAAGCCAAAAAGCCTCAGTGTGCGGTTTGCACACCGAGGCTTTTTGCTTGGGAGTTGGCGGCACAGTTTAGTCTCTGACAATTTCTAAAAACCGAACTTTTAAAATCCTGCGGCGAACTGCGCTTTTATTGCCGTAAAGGGCATAGGTGAGGACGATTTGTATTACTGTCATAAATATCGCCTGGACAATTCTGCCCGGAATAAGCGCGATAAAGCCCTTACCGTAGAGTATTGAAATCCAGAGGGAATTAAGAAGTACCGAGCCGAAAATCTGATTGATAAGCACGCTTGCCGTCACCTTTAGGAAGGTGGCGTTTTTTCGTATAAAAAGCGCGGTGCAAAGCGCGGTAAGTACGGCTGTTAGCGTAAAACCGGGGAAATACGGTCCTGTCGGGAAGATAAGCGCGCCTAAAATATCGGCAATTCCGGATACCGCCATTGCCCAAGGCACACCCAAGGTTATCGCCGCAAAACCGACGACTATAAATGAAAAACCGAAGCGCTGATTCCACACATTATAGGATAAAAAACGCTCAAGAATGATTTTAAGCGCAATAAGAAGCGCCGCCGTCACCATTGAAAAAATGTACTGCTTGCCTTTTTTGTTCATAAAAAAACCTCCTTATTATTACCCGTTTTTACCGATAATAAGGAGATAAAATCTACGATATTAGCCGGCAGCGGGATGCGATGACCGAACCGCGGGAAAATCCTTCGTCTGTCCGGCAACTCCCCGTCCCGACAGCACTTAACGCACGGTCATCTACTCTGCGATAGTGTTATTCTATAACATAATAGCTGCTTTGTCAATATTTTTTTAATTTATTGCCTGAGATGAAACACAACGGTTGTTTTTTTTAAAAAAATGTTGTATAATAAAACATTATAATAATGGGAGAATATGTGATTATGGGTAATAAAAGCACCGTGGCTGAGTATTCACTCGGTATCGATATCGGCTCTACCACGGCAAAAATCGTACTTCGTAAAGGGGAAGAGGTACTTTTTGAGCGTTATGAGCGGCATTTTTCGCAGGTGCGCGAAAAAACGGCGGAACTTCTGCGCCTTGTAGGCGGGATTACCGGGGACGGCGAGATTCAACCGTGAT
>URGJ01000010.1 GCA_900547445.1 uncultured Oscillospiraceae bacterium
AATAACAGACCCGTCCTTATATCGGGGATAAGGACAGGTCGTGCAGTCATATTTTCGTTTATCGCTCACGGTCATCACGGCTTTTCTGTTTTTTATCGGGCTGGTTGTAGGGCATACGGTATTCTCTTTGGTAGCGTTCATTCAGCTTTTCCCTTGCTTCCGATAACTGATTGCAGTAATATCCCCAAAAATAATCCGAGCCGTCCTTGCAGTACCAACACACATACGGGTTAGGGGCTTTGGCGTTATGACCGATGACAAGCTCGTTGTTCCCGATAGTACAGCTTTCGATGATTTCATAACCGCCGTTTATGCGTTTTTCTTCCATTTCACACCTCATTCCTTAGCGTATTTGCGGTATGCCTTTTCGCCTTCGGCACGGAGCCGCCTTACACGGGCGTTCCCCGCAAGCTCTGGATATTTTGCTTGCAGCTTACGGCGTGTTCTTCCCACGCTCTCAAAACTCGGCAAACCGAGATATTTATACTGTTCCATTACTTCCGCAAAGGGCATTGCTCCTGCACCTTTCAAATAGGTGTTGCACACAATCAGATAGAGGGTCATATCATCGTTTCTTGCGTCCTCGTTCTTTTGCAGAATAGCCTTTACCTTAGCTTCAATGGTTTTCAGATTTTTCATAGATTGCCTCCATATATGGAAAGAGGGCGGCTTATCAACATAAGCCGCCCTTTTCCTGTCATATCGGGTTATTTCTTCTTTCTGTTTTGGATATTAAGCCATATTGCCGCACCGACGATAAACACTACAAGCACAATGGCGATAATGGTTTTAGCGTCCATAAATCAGTCCTCCTTTTTCTTTTTCTTGAAGCCGACAAAGCCGAGAACGCCTGCACCGATAACGGAAGCAGCCGCAAGGCTTACCCACAAGCCCAGATTAAAGTCATCGCCTGTTTTTGGCGTATCCCTGAACTCGTTGTGCATTTCAACAATAGTAGTAGAGTCTGTTTTGACGGTTGCCTGTTTGTCGGCAGGAAGGATATATCCTGCGGAAGCCGAGTCGCTGACTTCGGACACGGTGTATTCACCGATACGCAAACCCTCAATAAAGATTTCTCCGTTTTTGTCGGTCTTAAAGGTCTGGTCGTAGCCGTCAGCACTTGTCACACGGAAAGAGAAGCCCTCAACTTTACCGTCAGAGGAAGTCTTTACGATTTTGAGAGAGCCTTTCTGTGCGTCATTGATAAAGCCAACGCCTGCTTTGTTTTCTACGGTATAGGTCTTGCCGTTTTCCTCGATGGAAACGCCGTACACGCTTTCATCAAGCACAAAGCCGTCTGGAGCTGTTTTTTCACGGACGAAATACTTGCCGTAGTGCAGCTCGGTCATTTGATAAACGCCGCCCTCAAGCTCAGTCATTTCGCCGCACAGCTTATCGTCTTTATCAAATTCGCCGTTGCCGTTTGTATCGGCATACACCTCAAAGACCGCACCTGTGAGCTTATTGTCGGGATAATCTGCGTCAACCTTAGTCAGTTCAATATTCCCCTTGATAAAATAGTTCACAAGCTCGATTTCCACGACCTCATCAACTTTGCCGACAGTTACGGCGATTTCTTCCTCGGAGAGTACAAAACCTGTGGGACTTTCAATTTCACGGATTACCCAAGTGCCATACGGCACTTTTTCAAAAGAAAAACTACCATCATCGGCTGATGTGGTAGTCTGGATAGCATTTTCTTTCGTAAACTCCTCTGTACCTGTCTTAAAGATACCGATGACCGCACCGCCCAGAGCGTTTCCGTCCTCATCGGATTTCAGACCGCTTACCGAGCCGTAAATGATTTCATTCTCAATAGCTTCGCCGTCATTGGCGGAAAGATGAACAATCGCCGTGTCCTGACCTGCGTACTCAAAGTGGACAGGGTATTTCTGCTCATTCAGCACATAGGCGGAATTGGTTGACAGCTCTTTTACATAGTAGCTGCCGAACGGAAGGTCGCTATTGACTGTGCCTTTGCCGTTTTCGTCCAGAGAAATAATCTCAATCAGACCATCGGCGGGGATAACCGTACCGTCTGCGGCGGTAAGGTCTGTTTCTGCATACAATCCAAAGGTTACATCAAAGATTTCGCCGTTATTGCCAACACCGTAGGCTTCGTCTGTTTCAAGGCTCTTTACAAGGTCAATTTCCACACGCTGCCTTTCATTGTAAAAGCTCGTTTCGGTTTCGGTAACAGCAACATTCTGACCTGCATACACAAGCTCGACAGCGTGAATTTCGTCATTCAGCACCATTCCGTAAGGAGCTGTGATTTCCTTGACCTCATATTTGCCCAGATACAGCTCTTTGGATTTTGCAGTTCCGTCCGTGCCTGTGGTAATAGTGTCAACAACCTCGCCCTTAGAAGCTCTCAGCGTTCCGTCCAGAGTATAAATATCCTCGGCGGCAGTAATTTCATAAACCGCACCTTCAAGCCCCTGTACTGCAAATACGGGCTGATACATTCCGTTATTCTCAGAAACGGAAGTGAACACTTCGCCAGATTTGGAAACGGTAATTGTGCCTTTCTGCGCCATATTGGAGCGAACTACCTCAATGACCGTAATGCCGCTTTCTTCGGCAGAGCCGTCCTGCGTTACATCAAAATAGACAGGCTCGGAGTTCAGAACATAGCCATACGGAGCCTGCACTTCCACGATTGAGTATCCTGTGCCGTATTCCAAAGTCTGCGGCGTAATGAGATAACCGTCTGCTGTGGTATAAAAGGTGTCAATGGTCGTCACTTCGGGATAAGTGAAAGTCATTGTCACAAGCTCACCGTTGGGGTCGTAAATCTGGAAGCCTGCGCCTGCATACGGAATGGTAGCACCTGTTTCCGCATCTTTCTTTACGATTTTGATATAGCTTTCAAAATTAGCGTTATTGATAAGATAGCGGTAGGTCTGACCGTCCTTGCTGATAAATACCTCAAAAGGCTTCATCAGCTCTCGACCTTCCCACCCAGATGTCTGCTCCACGACATAAACACCGTAAGGCAAATCCTTTGTTTGAGCAAAGCCGTTTTCATCACAGGTGAGTATATCTCGCTCGGTTTCCTTTGCTGCGTCATAGCTGCCTGCGGCTTTCAAATAAACCTCAAAGGTTGCTCCCGTTTCGGGTGTTTCAATCTGGGTTTCTCCGTCATCGGTGTGCTTGATAATGGCGATATTGCCCTTGATAATCTGCTCAGTCACATCGTTTGCGGTACTGTTGCGCTCTATGGTATAAAGCTCTGGCTCTGCGCCGATATGATGAATTGTAGTATCGAGCAGATAGCCCTCGGACGGGCTGATTTCTCGGATAGTCCAATCATCATCACAGATATAATAGTCTGTTGTAAACTGCCCGTTCTCGTCCGTAGTGTAGGTGTCAATCAGTTCTTCGCCTTTATAAATGCCGTAAACTGCACCTGCAAGAGAAGCATCGCCCTGTGCCGTGCCTGTTTCCGCATCGGATTTCGTCACGGTCACATTGAACTTTTTGAGAATGTTCGTAAAGCTGCGGCTTGTAACCTTTTCCCATTCAATAGGAGCTGTCTGGCTTTCAGGAACAACATAGCGAATAGCCGTATCTACTTCCTCTACGGTGTAAGGTGTTTCGCCGCTGATTAGGACATTTTCAAATCTTGCCACACCGTTTTCATCGGTAACAGCATACTCATCAACGGGCAAGCCGCTAAGAGATGTGCCATAAAGGTGGAACTTCACACCCTCCACAAGATTGTCCTCAGAGTTTTTGATAATCTCCAGACTGCCACGCTTCAAGGTGTTGTTAAAGGTTACGGTAGCAGTATGACCGCTTACAATCGTTACCCTTTGAACGCTCTGCGGCTCGTATCGGTCAATGGACTGCTCTGTAACGGTGTAAACCCCCGGCATTAGCTGAACATCTACCGTACCGTCTGCGCCTGTGGTAACGGTTTTATTTACACCGTTTCCAGAAATATTGAAGCTAATGCCAGACACAACACCGTCCTCAGAGGTCTTTTTAATCTGTCCTGTGCCGTAGGTTTCCGTGTCGATTTTAAGATAGAAATATACGGGGTCGGAAGCTCCAGAAACCATTGTCTGTTTACCAACACAGCCCCAGATAAGCATTTCTCCGCAATCGAGATTGACATTTTTCTGTGCCGATACTGTTACGGGAGAAGTAATCATCTTATCACTCGTAAAAGTATATTGGTTGCCGCTTCTTGTTACGGAAATACCGCTTGCGGAAAACTTAATATCGGACAATGTGTTGTTGGTATCCTCAAGCGTCAGGCTGTATTTCTTTGTATCGGGATTGTATTTCAGCGTGTAGGTGTCCGCATTGCTCTGGCTTCTTGCTGCAAAGCTCGGAATGGTATAGTGTTTTGACATCTGCGACAAAATCCAGTTGTAGCATTTCTCGGCGGGTCTGCCTTTCAGGGAATAGTAGTAAGTGTCCCCGTCAATCCCGTTTGCACTCTGGCGGTTTGAGGGACTTGTGCGGAGCTGCTGCTGATATTCCCAGATAATTGTCTGGGTCGCAAAAGCGTAATCGTCTGCATTTGTGCCTGCAACGGGAGAGGACTTACCCTCGTGCCAGCCGTACATCAAAGCCATCATAATACCGAACTGAGCGTCAGTCGGCAGGTTTTGAAAATATGAGCTGTTCTTTCCGCTTTTGGACACATAGGAATTGCCCGTGTTGAAATCAACGCCAGACTCCACGCAGTAAACCTGATGTGTTCCGCTATTATCTGTCATCAGATATTTTCGCTTGGCGTTACCTGCGTTAATGCTTTGCACGGTAATGTTGCCTTTACTGTCATAAACGATAAAAGAATAGGTTGCTTTGCTTCGGTAATACTCGCCGTCAGAGCCGACATAGTAATCGCCAAAGGAAGATGTGCAGCTTTTACCTTCCTCGCTCGTCCACGCAAAGGCAGACATCGGCAGAGCTGTTATCATCATCAGCAAGCAGAGAGCCGCCGACAGGATACGCCTGCCTTTCTTTGTAAACTTAGTTTTCATAGGCTGTTAAACCGTCCTTTCTTGATTTTGGGCATAAAAAATCCCTCTGTCTTTGAACAGAGGGAAAAGCCTGATAGCTGCTCACGCAAAGAGGAAATAAATCGAGTAGCTGCCGTTTCCTCTTGCTTCGCAATAAATATTAAAAGCTGTGATTTCATCAATTCCGTATGCGCCGAGATTTTCGACAGTATGGAATGTGATATAGCGTTCAAGGCTCTGCTTTAATGCTTCGCCCTGATTGTTTTGTGATGCCGTTACGGGTTTCCACCAAGTAGAATTACTCGGAGTGAGTGAGCTGTCTAATGCAAGCCCCATATCCAGACCAATGCCAATACAATCTTCCTTGACCATTTCAATATCAAATTCATAATCATAGGCGGTTTTAGGCTTTGTATCTTCGGGGACTGTCTGCGGTGGTATTTCCGCAGGCGGCTCTGTTTTCTCTGGCTTTTCGACAGGAGCAGAGCTGCTTTCCGTTACCGCAGGTTTGGTTTCAGATACTTGATTATCCCTTTGTGATACAGGCTCGTTCTGGTTTGAAGTTTCGCTTTCAACAGGCTCATACTCTGTAACTTCGGCATTGCTTTCAAGCTCAGTATCCGTTTTGGCACTTTCACTTTCTTTACTTTCCGAGAAAGAACTGCTTTCTGTGCTTTCTGTTTCGGCGGCGGCTTCAGTTTCCGCTACAAGCTCATAATTATCACTTTCTTCGGGGGCTGTTGAAACATCAGCACAGCCGCTTAATGTCAATATCAGCACAAATAGCATTGCAATCATCTTTTTTCGCATAGCATAGACCTCCTTTGCGGCTTCATTATACGAAAAACCTCAGAAGCTCTCAAAGGTAGAAAATCTTTCAAACAAAGAGTTTTGCATATATTCTTTTTTCGGATAGTCTTGGTAGTAGAAAAGGGGGTGAGGTGTGGAGAGGGGGAAGCCGAAAAAGCGGCTATCCACGAAAACGGGCAGACCTCGCCCTCGGTGTGCGGCTATCGTTCCTGAGCTTTGTTTCGCTGCAAGTGTCGGTTGTAAAACTCCAACGCTTTTACAACAAAATCCGCTTCCTGTCCTTTGGGAACAGATTTAGGAATGAGTTTGGTTATCCTCTCGTCACGGAAAGCAGGCTTTTCCCTTTGATTGGGTTTTTCTTCCTCCATAATGCTCTGGATAACCTCGCCTGTCAGCTTACCCTCCTGCATAAACTTCTTCATTTTGATAGCCTGTGCAAGCGACGGGGTAGCGTCGTTGTAGCTCATAGCTTCAAGCAAGGTGTATTGCTGTTCTTCGGTCAGATAAGAGATTTCAACGGCAGGACGAAAAGCAATCTGCCTTTCATCTACCATTTGCAGGATTTCGGGAACAAGCTCGGTCAGACGGATAAAACGGCGGATTTGGTCTTGACTTTCTCCGACAAGTTCTCCTAATTTTTCACGAGAAGTCTTTTTTTCGGACTTCTGTGCCATTGGCACAGAAGTTAAATCATTCCTTTGTCCTTGCCTGTTCATCGCTTCCAGCCGCATTTTATAGGCAAAGGCTTTCTCACTCGGTAAAATCGTTGACCTCTGTAAATTGCTTTCTACCATTACAATAATGGCTTCATCACGGGTCAGCTCTTTAACCTCACATTTCAGCGTTTCAAGCCCCGCAAGCTCGCAAGCCTTTTTTCTTCTGTGTCCGCTTACAAGCTCATACCGTCCGTCCTCTTTAAGCCGAACGGTAGCAGGGGTCATTACGCCGTTTCGCTTAATGCTCTCGACAAGCTGCTGCATATCCTCGTCCATTAAAACCTTGAACGGGTGGTCTGGAAACTCGTCAATCTGCGATAAGGGAATATCTCTGATTTTACTCAGCTTTGCTTCTGCACGGCTTTCATCTGTCTGAAAAAGGTCATCGTAAGCGGTCAGTTCGATTTTGGTTTCTCTGCTTCTCGCCAATCTCTTCCACCTCCTTTCCGAACTGCTCATAAGCTGCGGCAACCTTACCGCTTTTGTCGTAAGCAAAAATGCTCTTGCCCTCTGCGGTAGCTTCCACCGCACGGATAGAATGCGGTATCTCAGTATCAAACACCTTGATTTTTTGACCGTAGGCACTTTTTACCGTTGCCGTGATTTCCTTAGAAATGTTGGTACGGGGCATTACCATAGTCATTAAAATACCGTCTATCCGCAGCTTGGGATTGATTTGTCGTTTTACCATTGACACAGAGCGAAGCAACAGCTCCAAACCTTTCGCTGAAAGGTAGTGCGGCTGTGTTGGGATAATCACGCTGTCTGCCGCCGCCAGAGCATTTATCGTTATCATACCGAGAGAGGGCATACAGTCGATAAGCACATAATCGTAATTCTTCTTAACCTCATTTACATAGGTTTTCAGAACACGCTCACGGCTCATAGCATTGATAAGCCTTACTTCAAAGCCTGATAACTCAATGTTGGACGGAAGCAGGTCAACGCCCTCGCTATGGTGTATGATACCTTGCGAAACATCAAAAGATTTATCGTCTATGATGTTCTGCATTACGGTGGAGAGCGTTATGGGTATATCGTCAGGTCTGTTGTAGCCGAGTGCCATTGTGAGATTTGCCTGTGCATCAGCATCAATGAGCAGAACTTTCTTTCCTTGCTGTACCAGACCTACGCCCAGATTGACCGCCGTGGTCGTTTTACCGACACCGCCTTTCTGATTGGTCAGAGCAATCACTTTGCAATTTGACATTTGTGCGTCCTCCTTTCGCATAAATTTAGCCGCTTTGTCAAGGCGGCTATGTAAAAGAGTGAGAGAACGCAAAAAAGCCGCTTACTCTTAGGTGAATAAGAATAAGCGGCTATGTGTGATATGCCTTAGATATGTTCAATTTTCATTTTCTTAACAGGAGCATTGACAACCTTGAAAATCAGCTCGTCAACGCAGTCCGTGTATCTGCCTTCCTGTATCAGTCTGTTTTTCAGCTCTACAAGGCTATGTATTACCAACTGTCGCTCGTGGCTATCCAGATATGCGTGGTAGGTTTTATCTTTCATAACGAATACCTCCGTTTCATTTTTCATTATAGATATGTTTAAGAAATTACGCCATTGTGCCATCGCTGCCTGTACGCAATTTTCGTATTTGCTCATTAAACCTCTGGTGCTTGACAGACTTCACGGCAATTCCTATGAAATATCTGCTTACAAGGAAATCCAATAGATACTCTTTAGGGATTTGATAACGCTGTTTGATATAAAAGCATTTCAGCTCTTTTTTACCGCACCAGCGACTAACCGAATTTTTATTGTAGCCCGTAAACTGAGCTACCTGCTCAACCGACATAACATCTGGGTTGTTTTTTAGCAGTCGTTCATAATACTGCCGCATACGGATTAAATCCTCTTGTGTGAACACCTCATCAAAGGACGGAGCTTTTTTATCTCCTCCTTTTCCTTTGTAAAAGCCGTCTGGAGCTTTGAATAGCTCTGGGTAATCATCTCTGTCTTTCAAATACTGAATAACATCAACCGTCTTGATTTTGAAGCGGCGTGTTTTTTTGCCGCTATCTATGTTCGGCACAAGACCGCTTTCCAATAAAAACAAGCAGGTCTTTTTGCTGATATGACAGATACGGTACATCTGGTCTTTGGTTATGTATTCGGGGTATTGCTGCAAAATCTCATTGCAATATTTTTCTGTAATCATCACTTACACCTCTTTGCGCTTTTTGGTCAACAGCAGAAGAAAGGTGTAAAAGTTCTCTCCAATAGTATTTTGAGAGTGCCTGAAAAGCAGGTGGAAAAAGGGGGTTTGTTCTCTCCTGAGTTCTCTCCGTTCTCTCCAAGTTCTCTCTTTTTTGCTTTTTTTGAGCCATTTTTGAAACCTATTCGAACTCACGGTTTTTTGCCGCTTTTCGCCGCTTTTAGCTCGGATTTTACCTGTAAATAAAGTAGTTTTTCTTGCATTATTTTCTTCTCCTTTCTAACACTTTCCATATCACATAACACATTCGAAATCGAATGACCTTCTTGGTTTCCGTATTCCTTAAAACCATTGATTTTACGGGCTTTTTCGGTTATTATGTTTGATAGCAGTGCGGTTAGTTCTCTCCGATAGTTCTCTCGCATTTCGAACTGTCAGAAGTAGTCAAAATGGAGATGGTAACCACTTTCTGCGGACAAGAGCATTTACCCTTAAAATGGGGCATTTTTCCTCAAAATCCACTAAAGCGTGTTGGGAGTAAAACACTCGAAATGCTGTGTTCCCAAAAGGAACCTAGGGTTCGAATCCCTAACTCTCCGCCAAAAAGTCCAGTAAACAAGCGGGTTTACTGAGCTTTTCCTTTTTCATCAAAACATAAATTGAATGAAAATTTGCGATTTTATGCCGGTTGCATTATCTTAGCTTTTTTTTGAAAATATTTCACGCCCTCCCATAATAACAAGAAGTCCTCCGAATAGCTTTGCGGTGAGTTCTCCGCCCAATAGGTCGGCGGAATAAATGCCGATAACCGCGCCTAAAAGTCCCCACAGCGAGATTTTAAGCACTGTTTTCCATTTTATCTGCTTTTTTACCGCGTACACGGTTACCGCCGCCACAGCGGTCGGGATAAAAAAGAGCAAATTTATCCCCTGAGATTTAAGCTGCGGCGTGTCGGTGAAAAGCGAAAAATAAATAATAAGCACCGCTCCGCCGCCGAGTCCCATAGCGCCTATAATTCCCGAAAAAAGCCCTGCTAAAAGGGCTGCCCACTTCATTTAAGCAGCAGGCGGACGCCTGCGTAAACCATAAAGCCGCCGAAAATTCTTTTAAGCCAAATAGGCGAAATTTTCTTTAAGCAGTAAGTACCTATAAGCGAGCCTAAAAGCCCTCCCGGCATAAAAATAAAGCAGTCGGACAGCCGCACGTGCCCCTTTATAAGATAAAGCGCGGCGCTTAAAACGGTTATCGGCAAGATCACCGCAACCGCGTTTGCATGCGCCTGCTTTTGGCTTAAGCCTAGCTTTTTCAGCAACGGCACGGCAATCATTCCCCCACCCGCGCCCAAAAGACCGTTCACAACCCCCACCGCAAGCCCCGCCGCGGCGGTAAGCAGATTGTTTTTTTTAGAAGAAGTCAATTCAATCACCGATAATAGTTTTTCCGCAAACTGCGAAAATAAACGCATATATTTGGAGCGGTTTCACATTGATAGCAACATTTGTCTATAAAATATGATATATTTTACTTGCTAAAGCAAAGGCAAATTTGTAAAATGAGGATAGAACTAAAAGCACTTTAAAGGTGGTTATTTCAATGATACGCGTAACTGTATACAACGAATTTGTTCACGAAAAAACACAGGACGCCGTCAAGGCAATTTACCCGGACGGTATACATATGACATTAAAGGAGAAGCTTACGGATGATGAGATAACCGTTAAAACCGTCACGCTTGACAATGTAAACGATATTACAGACGAGCTTTTAGCCGAAACCGATATTATGCTTTGGTGGGGTCATATGCGCCACGGCGACGTTCCCGATGAGGTAGCAAGGCGGGTGCAGAACGCGGTGCTTTCGGGTATGGGAATGATTTTCCTCCACTCCGCGCACCATTCAAAGCCCTTTAAGCTACTTATGGGTACTCCCTGTAGCTTAAGCTGGCGAGAAGACGGCGACCGAGAATATGTTTGGGTCTGCGATCCGTCCCATCAGATAACGCAGGGCATTGACCGCTACATAAAGCTTGAACACGAGGAAACCTATTCCGAGCCCTTCAGCATACCCGAGCCTGATAAGCTTATATTTATAGGCAACTACGAGGGCGGCGAGGTGTTCCGCGCGGGCTGTTGTTACAGACGCGGCTACGGTAAAATATTCTACTTCCAACCGGGTCATGAAAGCTATCCTACATATCACAACCCACAGATTATAAGAGTAATTAAAAACGCGATTCATTGGGCTTATTCCGATTACCGCAAGGGAATCGACTGCCCGATGATAGCAAAAATTGAGGGATAACGATGAAAAAAAATTTTGCAGTTATAGGCTACGGCGGTCAGGGCGCGTGGCACACCCGTCAGATTTTGGCAAGCGATGTTGCCGCACTCACGGGCGTATACGATATCGACCCTGCTAAAAACGCCCTTGCTGAGAAAAACGGTATTCACGCCTATTCCTCTTTTGAAGAAGTATTAGCCGACAAAGCCGTTGAAACGGTTGTTATCGCCGTTCCTAACGACGACCACAAGGAGCTTGTTATCAGGTCTTTAGAGGCGGGAAAAAATGTTATCTGCGAAAAACCTGTTGAGATGTCGGTCGCCGCATTTGACGAGATGACCGCCGCGGCGGATAAATCGGGGAAGCTTTTCACCGTTCACCAGAACAGACGGTGGGATGTTGACTATCTTGCAATGAAAAAAATTGTTGAGTCGGGTGAAATCGGCGAGCTTATTAACATTGAATCCCGTATTCACGGCTCGCGCGGTATTCCAAGCGACTGGCGCTGTACCAAATCAAAGGGCGGCGGAATGATACTCGACTGGGGCGTGCATCTTATCGACCAGATTCTGCAAATCATAAAGGAAAATGTCGTAAGAATCTACTGCACCGAGACCCACATTACCAATTCCGAGGTTGACGACGGCTTTAAGCTTACAATGTACTTTGAAAGCGGAAAAACCGCCTATGTCGAGGTAGGTACATATAACTTTATCGCTATGCCGCGCTTTTATCTGCAATGCAAAAACGGCAGTGCTATTATCGAGGACTGGCAGAAAAACGCGCAAATAGCCCGTATGAGGGCGTGGAACGAGAAAGAAGTTCTTCCGGTTCAGACCGCCGCGGGTATAACCAAGACAATGGCTCCGCGCGATGAAATCACCCTTGATATGTATAAGGCGGAGCGTCCTCAAAGCGACGTTCACGATTTTTACCGCAATTTCTGCGCCGCGCTTGACGGTAAGGAAGAATCCGTTATTACGCATAATGAGGTACGCCGAGTTATGCAGATAATGGAGGCTTGCTTCCGCTCTTCCGAGAAAAAGCAGGCGCTTGAGGTAAATATATAATGATAAGGCTTGCAACTGTCGGTACAAGCTCGATAACCGAAAAGTTTTTGACGGCTTGCCGTTTATCGGGTAGATATGGATTTCACACCGCCTATTCGCGAAGTATCAAAAACGGCGAAGACTTTGCAAAAGCACAGGGGTTTAAGCATTTTTCCGACGATTTAAGGGCCGTTGCCGGAAACCCTGATATAGATGCTGTTTACATAGCAACCCCTAATGTATTTCACTATGAGCAAAGCAGGATTTTTTTGGAAAGCGGAAAAAATGTTATCTGTGAAAAGCCTATTGCGACTGACTGCGGCAAATATGACGAGCTGCTCGCCCTTGCAAATGAAAAGGGGCTTATATACGCCGAGGCGATTATGTCCCGCCACTCTGCGGGGCGTAAGGTACTGCTCGACGCGATAAGTCAGATAGGCAGAATTTCGCAGGCGAGGATTGATTACTGCCAGCTTTCAAGCCGATATGAAAAGTTTAAAAAGGGCGAAAGGGTCAACATTTTTGATATGTCCCTTGGCGCCGGAACCCTTATGGATTTAGGCGTTTACTGCGTATATGCGGCGGTTGATTTATTGGGCACGCCCGATACCGTATCAGCCTCTGCCGCCTTTGCAGATAACGGTGCCGACCTTTCGGGAGGGGCGGTTTTAAGCTTCAAGGATTATAACGCCGTACTCTCCTACAGCAAAATCGGGCAGTCTGCGATAGGCTCTGAAATAGTCGGCGATAAGGGCGTTGTTAAAATCGGCTCGGTTTCCCAGTACGCTGATATTTCGCTTATAAAGGACGGCAAGGAAACACCGCTTTTAGGTATGCCCGACCGTGCCGAGGTAATGCGGGGCGAGGCGGAAAAATTCGCCGATTATATTGAAAATAGGGACGCTTTTTTAGATGATTACAAAAGCGTTTGTGAGCTAACCCACAATGTCCATTATGTAATGGACTTAATAAAACAAAGCGCAAAAATAAAATATCCGATAAGGGAGTGCAGATTATGAAGCTTGGAATCGTAAGCGCAATCTATGACGGTTTTACCTTTGAGGAGGCTGTCGAAAACGCCGTAAAAAACGGCTGTGAATGTATGGAGGTCGCCTGCTGGCCTCAGGGCAAGGCAGAAAGGCGTTATGCGGGGGTGAGCCATATTGATGTTGAGAACACCTCTGACGAGTATATCGCCTACATAAAGGATTTCTGTGCGAAAAAAGGTATTCAGATTTCCTCCCTCGCCTTTTACCCCAACACAATGGACGGAAACCTTGAAAAGAGGAACGCCGCTATAGAGCACCTTAAAAAGGTCATCAATATGAGCGCGCTTTTGGGGGTTAATATGGTTACAACCTTTATAGGCAGAGACCAGACAAAGACAGTCGAAGAAAATTTAGAACTCTTTAAAGAAATCTGGCCGCCTATTATTAAGCTTGCCGAAGAAAAGGGCGTTAAGGTAGCGATTGAAAACTGCCCAATGCTTTTCGGTGCGGACCAGTGGCCTGGCGGACAGAATCTGTTTGCCACCCCTGCACTTTGGCGTAAAATGTTTGAGCTTTTAAAGAGCGATAATTTCGGTATCAACTATGACCCCAGCCACTTTATCTGGCAGCAAATTGACTACATAAAGCCTCTTTATGAGTTCAAAGATAAGATTTTCCACGTTCACTTTAAGGATATAAAGCTCTACTCCGATAAGCTCAACGAAGTCGGCACAATGGGTTATCCCCTCGATTATATGAGTCCAAAGCTCCCGGGGCTGGGCGATGTTGACTGGGGCAAATATGTTTCCGCCCTTACCGACATAGGCTTTGACCGCTTTGCCTGCATTGAGGTTGAGGACAAAGCTTTTGAAAGCTCAAAAGAACGTATTTTGGATTCGGTTGCACTTAGCTGCCGCTATATGCGACAGTTCGTAATATAAATATTTTCAGGAGGAAAAGAAAATGGCAAATGTTGCAGGTTTAGACGCTTTCAAAGAAAATCAGGAAACAGCTGTTGTTGACGCGTCTAAAAAGGTAAAAATCGGTATTATAGGAACAGGCTGGATTGCTGAATCCCACATAAACTCATACAAAAAAATGCCCGATGTTGAGGTTGTCGCAATGGCTGACCTTATTCCCGGCAAGGCAGAGGCTTTCGCAAAGAAGTTTGAGATTGAAAACTGCCGTTTTTATGAAAGCGACGAGGCTTTATTAGCCGCTGAAAAAGATTTGGATGGTGTAAGCATCTGCACCTACAACGGCACACACGCCTCCTGTGCTATCCACGCGCTTAACGCAGGCGTAAATGTTATGCTTGAAAAGCCTTTCACCGTAACTCTCAACGAGGCTGTAGAGGTAATGAAAGCTGAAAAGAAGAGCGGTAAGATTCTCACCATCGGCTTCCAGCCCAGAATGAGCGAGAATATGAAGATGATTAAAAAGATTGTCGATTCGGGCGAGCTCGGCAAGGTTTATTACCTGCAGGCAGGCGGTGGACGCCGCAGAGGTATCCCGACCCCGTTCGGCACGACCTTTATTGAAAAGGAAACCGCAGGTATCGGCGCTGTAGGCGATATCGGCTCTTACTCGCTTGATATGCTCTTAGGAGCTGTCGGCTATCCTAAACCGCTTACCGTTTCGGGCTACACCTCGGCTTTCTTCGGCAAAGACCCCGGTTATTATCCCACCCACCCCGAATATGCCGAAAAGTTCGGCGTTGACGATTTCGCCGCCGCTTTCGTTCGCTTAGAGGGCGATATTATTCTTGACTTCCGCATTTCGTGGGCAATGAATATGGACACCTGCGGCGATGCGCTTATCTTGGGCACAAAGGGCGGTCTGCGTATTCCCTCGACCGAGTGCTGGAACGGCGAGTTTGATACTCCCCTTAAGATTTACAAGACCATAGGCGATGAAACCGTGGAATACACCGTGCCGCTTAAGCCTAAAGAGAATTTGTTTAGCAAGAAGCTCCGCGCCTTTGTTGATTCTATTAAGAACGGTGGCAAAGCTACCG
Organism: uncultured Oscillospiraceae bacterium; assembly: GCA_900547445.1. Classification (GTDB taxonomy): domain Bacteria; phylum Bacillota; class Clostridia; order Oscillospirales; family Acutalibacteraceae; genus UBA737. The sequence goes on from URGJ01000010.1 coordinate 15,005, forward strand.
TTCCATCAAGCGAAATTCTCTATAACCAAGCCATTATCGACGGTATTGTTAAATCCGCTGAAGTAGGCAAAGAGGTTGAAATCAACATTCCCGAAATCTGATTTTCAGACAAAAATATCGGCAGCCCCAAGGGGCTGCCAAAGCTTAAAAGGAGATAATTATTATGTACGATTTTCCGATTGCTTTACAACTCTATTCTGTAAGAGATACTATGGAGACCGACTTTGAGGGTACCCTTAAAAAGGTTAAGGAATTAGGATATGACGGCGTTGAGTTTGCGGGACTTTTCGGTAATAGCGCCGCTGATATTAAAAAAATGTGCAGTGAAATCGGTCTTGTACCAATCTCCGCTCACGTTCCTTACGGCGAGCTTTTAAAGGGCGAAGAAACCTTTAAGACCTATGCCGAAATAGGCTGTAAATACATTGTTATTCCGTGGATTGGCGCGGAGTATCTCGCGGGCGGCGAGAAGAACGCCGAGTTTATAGAGAATGTCAAGAAGTTCGGCGAGCTTGCAAAAGCTAACGGAATGAAGCTTTGCTACCACAACCACGATTTTGAATTTAAAAAGGTTGACGGCGAATACAAGCTTGACCGTCTTTACAGCGATGTTTCGGCAGACCTGCTTTTAACACAGCTTGATACCTGCTGGGTGAACGTAGGCGGTGAAAATCCGTCCGACTATATACGCAAATATAGCGGCAGAATTGAAATTATTCACCTTAAGGACTTTGTAGGCTCAAAAAGCGAGAATATGTACGGTCTTATAGGCACCGACGGCAAGGAAGCCCCCACAGAGACTACAAAATTTGAACTGCGCCCCGTAGGCTGCGGCGTTCAGGATTTCCCCGCTATACTTGAAGCCTGCAAGGAAGTAGGCGCAAAGTGGGTAGTAGTAGAGCAGGATTCGCCGAGTATGGGTAAAACTCCGCTCGAATGTGCCGAAACGAGCATTAATTATCTTAAAAAGCTTTTTTAAGCGCGTTATTCTTACTGCGGTATTCCGTGGGCGACACACCCATAACAAGCTTAAATGCGCGGTTGAACGACCGTATCGTGCCGAAGCCGACATCCTCCGAGATGTCGGCTATTTTTGTGTCCGTTTCCCGCAAAAGATTGCACGCCTCGGAAATTCTTAAGTTATTTATATATTCATTAAAATTCCGTTTAAGCCTTTTATTGATTAATCGGGATATGTAATATTTACTCAAATGCAGTTTTTCGGACACAAGGTCAAGGGTAATATCGTCTTTAAAATTATGTGTACAGAAATCAATAATGTTATAAAACGCGGAATTGTTTTCCGCATTCACCGTTTGAAGCCTGAGCCTCGGTAAAATACGGCTCATAATAACATTAAGATAACCGCTTATAGCAATATTTTTGTATTCTCCGTCCGAAGCATATATCCTATCAAAAATATCCCTTATTTCCACGTCGTCCGAAGAGGAAAAGCAATTGATATCAGGTATGCTTTTAGATATTTCAGCGGAAATACCGTATAAAATATCGGGCGAAAAAATCAAGACTATATATTCTCCGCGTTGTATCGTTCGGTAATAATGGACCTGATTGGGGAAGGTTATAAACATATCGCCCGCGTTCAGGATATAACTGTTCTTATCAGCGTATGCCACGGATTTTCCCTGCCTTACATAAATAACCTCCAGCTCTTTATGCAAATGCACCATTGGGCTTAACACTTTATCGACTGAATATCCAATTAAACGGATTCTGTTTTCATAAATAATATCCATACTTTTCACCGTAAGAGATTTTATAACTGTAATATAACATATGTTCAATTGATTTTCAAGGATTTCAATCAGCTGTTTCGGGTAACATAAAACCGTTGACCGAATAATATGTTAATGAACCACTTTGCTTAAGGGGCGGGGATTATGAAAAACCTGAACAGTATCAATGTAGGGGAATATGCTGAAATAGCAGAACTTCTCACGGCAGGCAGTATGCGCCGGCGCCTGCTTGATATAGGCCTTACGCCCGACACGGTAATAGAATGTGTCGGAAAAAGCCCCGCGGGCGACCCCAAAGCTTTCTTGATCCGCGGCGCCGTAATTGCAATACGCTCCGGCGACTGCAAGGAAATACTTATCAAAGACCGATAAAAAATAAAGCCCTCGGTTTTTGACCGAAGGCTTCAGTATGAAAACAGGGACTGTTTTATAATTACCGATTTATCTTTTCCGCTGCGGAAATTATATATTCGTCCGATTTATCGGTTGTAAAGCGAAAGCCGTCATAGAAATTTAAAAGTGAAAAACCGCAGGTCACAAGCTCTGTTTTTGCCGCGTCGGCAAGTATGCCGCCCTTTGCCTTTATATACGCTTCTTTTCTTGTCCATAGGGTATAAAAACGGTCTTCTGAATCTTTTCTGTTTATATATTCGCTTTCAATAGGGGTAAAAAGCATATACTTTTCCCGCTTTTTAAAGCCGCCCATACTCTCTATATCGACCCCGACGGGCAAATCCGCAACCGCACAGACCGCATAATCCCCCGAATGGGAAATACTTATAAAACAAAAATCAAGGACAGGCCGTCCGTTTTCGTTAAAGCCGAGTTTAAAATCTTCCCTGCCGTACCTCTCTTTTATCATTTTTTTCAGTAATAGCCGACCCGCAAGAGTTCGCTTTTTATCGTCGGGGCGGCAATTTTTTATTTTTTCGGCGGTTTCGGGAAAAAATTCTGCTGTTTCGGAATACTCCTTTTCCGATATGGCGCGGATATTCATTTTCTCAATTATCATTTTGAAATATCGGCATTTACATAAAGAAAGTCAAGGACCTTTTCGTTTACCGCAAGGTATTCAAAATAATAATCCCCGTAAAATTTCTTAATTTTATCCACGGATACTCCGTCGTAGTCCTTAACAGTTTCATTAATCTGATACTGTATATCCTTGTCGGTAAGACCTATCTTCTCCTTGTCAAGTACCGCGTAAAGCACCATTTGCTCCTTCATCAATGGCTTTATCTGCTCGTCGGTAATGCTTGATTTGAAATCCTCCTCGGTCTGATTGTTGTAGCTTAAATAGGTTGCAAGGTCAATTCCGTACTGACCTTGAATATTAGTGTCGAACATATTTTTATAAGCGTTATAAATCGTCTCGGCATCCTTTTGGGGATAGTCTTTGATTTCGGAATTTTCCAAAACCCTGTCAAGCAGATAGTCCTTTGCCGCGCGTTCGGTCACATCAGCCTTGTAGGCTTCAAGAGAATCAAAATCAAGCTCTTTATAATACTCTTCGGGTTTTCTTTCCTCATCGGTCTTTACATAGTTTATCTTAACGGTAAATACCACCGCTTTTCCCGCAAGGTCGGTGCTCTGATAGTCCTCGGGGAAGGTGAGGTTGAGATCAACTGTATCGCCGATTTTTTTGCCGATAAGCCCGTCTTCAAAACCATCAATAAAGGAACCTGAGCCGATGGTCAAATTGTAACCCTGAGCCGTGCCGCCGTCGAACGCCACGCCGTCCTTTTTGCCCTCATAATCAATATTTGCGGTATCGCCGCTTGCTACCGTACCCTCGGTCTTTTTAACATACAAATCGTTAATTGAAACATCGGAGGAAACAGTATTATTGTAATATTCCTTAAAACCGTCCGATTTTGTATCGACAGCAATATTTTTATAATCGCCGAGCTTTATATACTTTGAAAGCTTATCGTTGTAAAGTACTCTCGCGCCATTTTTTCCGCAGCCCGCAAACATTACCGCCGTTAATACTGCGAGCATCACGCTTATTATCCGTTTCATTTGTTTAGACATTTTGTAACTCTCCTTTTGAGGAAGCCTTTAAATAGGCGTTGATAAAGCCGTCCAAATCTCCGTCCATAACGCCGTTTATATTGCCCGATTCAAAGCCCGTACGGTGGTCTTTTGCAAGGGTATACGGCATAAATACATAAGAGCGTATCTGCGAGCCCCAGGCGATTTCCTTTTGAACGCCCTTTATATCCTCGATTTTTTCAAGATGCTCCCGTTCCTTAATTTCAAGCAGCTTCGATTTTAACATCTTCATCGCCTGCTCGCGGTTCTGGAACTGACTGCGCTCATTCTGACAGGCGACCACAATCCCTGTCGGAATATGGGTAAGGCGCACCGCAGACGAGGTCTTGTTAATGTGCTGACCGCCCGCGCCTGAGGAACGGAAAACGTCCATTTTTATGTCCTCTTCGCGGATTTCGATATCAGCGTCATCGCTGATTTCGGGCATTACCTCAAGTGAAGCAAATGAGGTGTGTCGCCTACCCGACGCGTCAAAGGGCGATACCCTTACAAGGCGGTGCACGCCCGATTCGCTTTTAAGATAGCCGTAGGCGTTATCCCCCTCGATAAGCATTACCGCGCTTTTAAGCCCCGCCTCGTCGCCGTCGAGAAAGTCAAGCAGCTGCACCTTAAAGCCGTGCCGTTCGCTCCAGCGTGTATACATACGCACAAGCATTGACACCCAATCCATAGCCTCGGTTCCGCCCGCGCCCGCGTGAAAGGTTAGAATCGCGTTGTTATTATCATATTCACCTGTAAGCAGGGTTTGCAGTCTTTGAGAGGCAAGCCCGCTTTCAAACTCGTCAAGTGAAGCGGTGATTTCCTCAACAAGGGATAAATCCCCTTCCTCGTCCCCCATTTCAATCAAAACAAGTAAATCGTCATAGGACGAGCAAAGCTTATCGTATGACTCCACCGTGTTTTTAAGCTTGCCTGTTTTTTGCAGAATCTTCTGCGAATTTTCGGTATCGTCCCAAAAGCCGGGGGCGGCGGCTTTAAGCTCCAATTCGTCAATTTCCTTTTTCAGTCTGTCATAGCCTATCGCGTCCTTAAGGTCTCGAAGCTCTGCTTCATTTCCCTCAAGACGAAGCTTTAACTGCTCAAATTCTAGCATTGTTCTCCTCCTGTTTCAGCGCGAAAGCGCACCAGTTGTCCTTATACCGCTTTTCGGTAACGGTAAAGCCCTGCATTTTAGCGGCGGCAAGCACATCATTTTCCCTTAAATCAATTATTCCCGAAACAATCAACACGCCGTCCTCTTCCATATAATTTTTAACATTTTGGAGAAGTCTTATAACCACATCCGCCACGATATTAGCGCATACAACCGAGTATTTTCCCGTCACCTTTTCGGCAAGGTCGCCGACTATAAACTCGGTTTTATCGGTAACGCCGTTAATCTCGGCGTTTTCCCTTGCGGTCTTGACCGACTGTGCGTCAATATCGACGCCGACCGCAGTTTTTGCTCCCAAAAGCACCGAAGCGACCGCTAAAATTCCGCTCCCACAGCCTATATCAAGCATTTCGGTACTGTCTGTAACATAATTTTGAAGCATATCAAGGCACAGCGAGGTAGTCGCGTGGGTTCCCGTTCCGAACGCCGCGCCCGGGTCAATGTGCAGGATAGTGCGGTTATCTTTATTATCGTACTTTTCCCAGCTCGGCACAACGGCCAATCTTTTCCCGATTTCGGTCGCGTGGAAATACTTTTTCCAGTTCTCGTTCCAGTCGGAATCGTTTACTCCGACGGCCTCTGCCTTATAGCCTATACCCGTGGCGGTAAGCCGCTCCTTTAAAAATTCCAGCGCCTCGGCGGCGTTGTCGCACTCCGAGATATAGATGTGAATAATCGAGGTGTCCCTGTCCTTGGCGATTAAATCCTCGTCAATCAAATCAATGTGCGCGATTTCCTCAGCGCCCTGTTCAAGGTCGGAATAATCCTCAATATAAATTCCGTAGGGTACGGTCATATTGGCTATCGCCGCCGCGGCGTCGGTATCCTTCTGAGCGACAGCAACCGTAATTTCAGTCCAGTTCATACATTCACTCCGAAAATTAATATTCAAATTATTATACCATCTTTCATAATGAAAGAAAAGGATTATTTTATCTAAAGAAACTCTCAATTTCACGCCTGTCGGCAACTACCGTTCCTTGAACCATACAGTTTCTGCCACCGCCACGGACAGAAAAGCGTTCTTTAAAGCTCTTGAAAAACAAATCAAGCGCTGTTTCCCCGCCGCAGATTGCAAAGGAATAATTGCCCTCTTTACCCGAGAAAACTGCACATATGCCGCCGCTTTTCTTATATAGCGCGTCGGTGAAAAGCTGTAACTCCTTAATATCGAGGTTTTCTTCAAAAAGCGCTGTTTTATCGCTTCCCGGCGCAAAATTCTTTGCTTTCTCCTCAATAAGCCGCTTTTTGAGATGGGATATTTGAAATTTAAGCTCGCGGTTTTCGTCATTTAGCCTGTCCACAGCCGAGGCGGCTTCGTTCTGCTTTACAGAAAGTAAATTTGAAATTTTTTGCACATTAAAATACTTATTGTTATAATCGCCGAGCGCGTCCCGACCGCATTTAATAAAAATACGCACACCGCCCTTGTTTTTAAAGGAATCTAAAATTTTAATAAGCCCGATTTCGCCTGTCCTTTTAACGTGGGGCGCACAGCAGGCGCAAAGGTCATAGCCCTCAATATCCACTATCCGTACATTTTCGGTAAGCTCTAATTTACTGCGGTATTCTAAGTCTTTTAGCTCCTTTTCATCGGGATAATACGCCCTTATCGGGACATTCTCCCACACCGCTTTATTCGCGAGCCGTTCAACCTCCGAAAGCTGTTCTCTTGACAAAGGTCCGTCAAAATCGACCATCATTTCCGCTCCCAGATGAAAGCCGACATTATTAAGCCCGTAAAGCCTATGTACAATTCCCGAGACTATATGCTCGCCCGAATGGTTTTGCATATTGCGAAAACGCCTGTCCCAATTTAGGGTACAAGCGTATTCTTCACCGATATTAAGCGGGCGGTCGGTGAAGTGGATTATCTCATTATTTATAATCTGAACGTCCAAAACCGCCGCCTCGCCTATACTCCCTCGGTCTGACTCCTGCCCGCCGCCCTCGGGAAAAAAGGCGGTTTTATTTAGTATTACGGCATAATTCTCTCCTGATTTTTCGCAGGATAAAACTTTTGTGGAAAACTCCTTTAAATGAGAATCCTTATCGTAAAGCTTTTCGGTCATTTTTAAGTTTCTCCTGTATGATATGTGCCGCCTTATAAATATCTCCGCCGCCCATTGTTATTACGATATCGCCCTTTTCGGCGGTTTTAATCGCGTTGTCGGCAATATTTTCAAATCCGTCCACCACAACCGCGTCGGGTAGCTTATCCGCCAAATCCTCGGAGGAAATGCCGTAGGTGTTCTTTTCACGGGAGCCCATTATGGGGGTTAAAATAACCTTGTCTGCAACAGAAAGCGCGTCAATAAAATCCTCCTTTAAAAGGGCGGTGCGCGAAAAGGTAAAGGGTTGAAAAACAACTATAACGCGGTTGTAGTCAAGCTCCTTTGCCGCGGTTAAGGTCGCCTTAATCTCGGTCGGGTGGTGAGCGTAATCGTCGGCTAAAACAAAGCCGCCGTATTCGCCCAAAAATTCAAACCGCCTGCCCGCGCCCGTGAATTTTTCTATTGCGTCCTTAATGCCGTCAGCCGAAACACCCATATCAAAGCAGACCGCAAAGGCGGCAAGGCCATTTAAAACATTGTGTCTGCCCGGGATATGCATTTGTATATTGATGATTTTATCGCCGTTTTTAATAACGTCGAACGAAAATCCGTATTTCCCGCCCTTTATATTCTCGGCGCGGTAGTCGTTATTTTCATTAAAACCGAAGGTCACGGTTTTAGCGGTAATATCCTCTGCCGCCTTGTGCGCCAAAGCGTCATCACCGTTAATATAGGCGGTTTTAGCCATTTTAAGGAACTTATGGAAAGATAGCGTAAGGTTTTCCATTGTCTTAAAATAATCAAGGTGGTCGTTGTCGATATTAAGCAGTACCGCAACATCGGGGGACAGCTGTAAAAAGGTATCGACAAACTCACAGGACTCGCAAACCATAGTCTCCGACTTGCCGGAAATTCCGTTTGAATTGATAAGCGGTAGCTTGCCGCCGATGACCGCCGTAGGATCCTGCTTGTTTAATATTAAAATTTGTGTTATCATAGAGGTAACGGTGGTTTTGCCATGGGTGCCGCAAACGCCTATCACATTATCAAAATGTCTTGTCAGCGCCCCTAACATATGTGAACGCTCCATTGTCGGTATTCCCTTTTCGCGCGCGGCTTTAAGCTCCGGGTTATCGGCGGATATAGCCGCGGAATACACCACAAGCTCGGCGCCTTCAATATTTTCCGCCCTGTGCCCCATAAATACGGGGATACCGAGCTTTTTAACACGGGCAAGCGGGTCGCTCTCGTTATTGTCCGACCCCGTTAAGTAATATCCCTTGCCGTGGAGTATTTCAGCAAGCGGACACATACCGCTTCCGCCTATGCCTATCATATGAATATGCTTTACGCCCTCTATTATTTTATCCTCTTCACGAAACTGTTTCATAAAGAATCTCCCATCAAATTGTTCTTACCTACTATTATATTGCCAAACTGCAAAAAAATAAACCCCTTTTTGACGAAAGAAGGAAAAATATGCTTTTTATACCTCCGGAAATTCAATTTATCATCGAAAGGCTCCAAAAAAACGGCTTTGAAGCCTACCTTGTCGGCGGCTGTGTGCGGGATATGCTTATGGACATTACCCCGCACGATTACGACATAACTACCTCCGCTTCACCCGAAATTATCCTTTCGCTTTTTGAGAAGACCGTCCCCACAGGCATTAAGCACGGCACGGTTACGGTAATAAACGGCGGTTTTGCCGCCGAGGTTACAACCTACCGCACAGACGGCGAATACTCCGATCACAGGCGGCCCGAAAGGGTAACCTTTGTAAAAAGCCTTAAAGAGGACCTTGCCCGCCGCGATTTTACGATAAACGCGATAGCATATAATGAAAATGAGGGTATCAAGGACTTTTTCGGCGGAAGAGAAGATATAAAGAACAAAATTCTCCGCGCGGTAGGAGAGCCGAAAAAGCGCTTTTGCGAGGACGCGCTCAGAATATTACGCCTATTCCGTTTCGCCTCGGTTTTAGGCTTTAAGCCTGAAACAGAAACCCTTAAAGCCGCCCTTAATTGCGCACCCTTACTTGAAAGCATATCGGCAGAGCGTATTTCTTCAGAGCTGAGAAAAGCGGTAAACGGTAATAATCCGGAAGCGCTTAAACCGCTTACCGATATAAACGGACTCAAATTTATCGGGATAAAAAATCCCGATTACTCAAAAATTCTTCCTCTTCAAAGCGCGGGGCTTGCCCTTTTCGGCTTTTTGTATTCTTCCGCCGACGATTTAACAGCGGCTTTAGGCTTTTTAAAGCCCTCCAACAAGGAAAAAAAGCTTGCCGATAATATTTCAGCCCTTTTGTCTCTCCCCATTCCGCAAAGCAAGGCGGAAATTAAAGAAATGTTATTTAGAACCGACCTTATTTCGGTGGAAAAATATCTTTGTTTTAAAAAATTCTATTTCGGCAGGTATACCGAAAACGCACAATCTATGCTACGCGAGATTTTGGAAAACGGCGAGCCGTACAGAATTTCCGACCTTAAAATCGGCGGGAGAAGTCTTATAAAGCTTGGTATCAGGGGAGAAAAAGTAGGCGAAACGCTCGAATATTTGCGGCAATGCGTGACTGCCGACCCAACGCTTAACCGCCGAGAAATATTGCTTCAAATATCCGAAGAATTTAACCGTAACTAAATACACATAAGCGCCATAAACTGTAATATACAGTACGGCGCTTATTTTTTTTACAGAGATGATGAGTATGAAAAGAATTACCGTGATAGGCGGCGATAAACGTCTTAAAACCGCCGTAAAGGTACTTTGCGAAAAGGGTTTTACGGTCAACACCGTGGGGCTTTATGACGATGAAAACGGAAATATCGCCGACGGCGATGTTTTACTGCTGCCTGTTCCTACAACAAAGGACGGCGAATCCGTCTTTGCCCCGTTTGCAAAGCGCAAAATCTATCTTTCGGAGGTAGCCGATAAAGCGGATAACCGTCTGTTGCTTACCTGTAATTACAGCTTCAGCGGCAAAAACTGCATAGATTACGGAAAGCTTGACAGCTATTCGCTCTTAAACGCCGTTCCGACCGCCGAGGGGGCAATAAAGCTTGCGATTGAAAACACCTCGTTCACGCTTTGGCAAAGCCGCGTGCTTGTGATAGGCTTCGGCAGGGTAGGAAAGGTTTTGGCAGACAGGCTGAAAGCCCTCGGCGCATATGTAACCGTAAGCGCGAGGAAACCCGCCGACTTTGCGCTTATTAAGGCCTTAGGTTATGACACCATAGAAACTAAAACGGTAAGCGACTCACTTTCCGATTACGATATTGTTTTTAACACGGTCGATGTAAAGGTAATTGACGAAAAAGCCTTTGAAAACTGTACTGTAAGACTCTTGATAGATTTGTCTTCGGCGGGCGGCTTTGATCTTTCACATGCCAGAGACTGCGGTATTCAAGCCCTTAAAGCTCCGGGACTTCCCGGTATCATCGCGCCTCTTACCGCGGGGAAAATTCTGGCGGAAACCGTAACAGAAATACTTAGCTCGTATATTTAAAAATTCACACATTTAAAAAGAGGAGAACTTTATGAAAGACATTACACTCGGATATGCGTTCTGCGGTTCTTTCTGCACCATAAAGAAATCCCTCGCCGCACTTAAAGTGCTTGCCGACGAGGGGTATAAAATAAGACCGATAATGTCGCAGATTGTTTATAACACCGACACGCGTTTCGGAAAAGCGGAGGATTTAATACGCGAGGTAGAGGAACTCTGCGGCGAGAAGATTATCCACGATATTACCTCCGCCGAACCGATAGGTCCTAAAAATCTGCTTGATATGATAGTTGTTTCCCCCTGCACGGGAAACACGGCGGCAAAAATTGCTTTGGGTATTACCGACACGCCCGTTACAATGGCGGTAAAGGCAAGTCTTAGAAACAATAAACCTGTTGTCCTTGCCATAGCCACAAACGACGCGCTGGGCGCTTCTGCTAAAAATTTAGGGCTTCTGCATAACACCTCGAATATCTATTTTGTCCCCTACCGTCAGGACGATCCGTTGGGCAAAAATAATTCGTTAGTATGTAATTTTTCACTTATCCCCCAAACAGTCGAAAAAGCCTTAAAAGGCGAACAGATACAGCCGATTTTGATTTAGCGATTAGGAAAGATAACGGACGGACGAAAACGCCCGTCCGCCGTCTAATGTCTAACATCTATATTAATATTTCCTGTCGCAGGCGTGTTTAATAACTTTCCCTTCTCCGAAAAGCGGGAGCCGTGGCAGGAGCAGTCCCAACTGCGCTCGTTTTTGTTCCATTTAAGGGCGCATCCTAAGTGGGGACAGCGCCTTACTGTCGGGTACAAAAGTCCGCCCACCGCGCTCGCGGCGTTCAGGACAAGCTGTTTTCTTAAAATATGCCTTGAGGGCGAGAACACCTCGGCGAACTCGTTTTTCTTGACCGTCATTAAATCGGTCAGTATTTCCGCCGCGGCCATAGCGGAGGTCATACCCCACTTGTTAAAGCCCGTCGCGACATATAAATCGGGCGTGTTCGCCGAGTAATTTCCGATATACGGCACGCCGTCAAGGGTTATGCAGTCCTGCGCCGCCCAGCTGTATTTTTCTGTAGTATTGGGATAATACTTATCTGCAAAGGAGCGTATCTGCTCCCATCCGCCGCTTTTCTTGCCCGTGCGCTTGCTTGGCCCGCCGATTATAAGGAACTTCCCCGCACTCCTTAATGAAAAGCCGTCCTCGGATTCATCGCGGTACATACCGTCAAGCGGCTTCGCCCCCAAAAACGCCGAAACGTACGACCGCTTTTGATATATCTTCAAAAAATAACTCCCGTGTTTATTTATTATCGGGAAATGGGTGGCGACTATAATTTTTTTCGCCCTTATTTCGCCGCCGTTGCACACCGCCGTAAGCCCTTTAAGCTCCTTTACGGCGGTGTTCTCATATATTGTAAGCCCCTGCGAAATCTCACTTGAAAATTTAAGAGGATTAAACTGCGCCTGTCCCGAAATCTTGACAGCCCCAGCTATCTCAAACGGAAGCTCGGTCTTTTCGCAAAATTCCGCGTTACAGCCTAATTTTTGCAGGGCGGCAACCTCTTTTTCAATTTTTTTGCGGTCAGAAAGCGAATAAATATATGAATCGATTTCCTTAAAATCGCAGTCGATATTTCTGCAAAGCTCCTTATACTCGCAAAGCGCCTTTTCGTTAACCTTTAGATAAAGCCCGGCATTTTCGGTGCCGAACTCATTAATCAGTTTGTCGAAAACCGCTCCGTGCTGGACCGTTATTTTCGCGGTTGTTCCCGCAGTGACTCCGCGGCAAATTAAATCTGACTCGGCTATAACGCAGTCTACACCCGCTTTTTTCAATTTATATCCGCAAAGTATACCCGCTATACCGCCGCCTATTATAAGCACATCGGTATTAATATTTCCCTTTAGTTTCGGAAAACTCGGCATTTCCGCCCCGCTTTCCCAAAGTGACAGCATAAAAATCGCCTCCGAGGATATTATTCCCTATAAAGCCGTTATATTCCGAATTAACAAACCAAGCAAATTCTGAATACCATATAATTAGAAGATTACATACATCGGAGGGAAAACATATGGGTCTTACAAAAAGCTCGGTCGGTTTGAGCGCGGTCGATTCAGGCCTTATTATAAAAAAGCAAAATCCAAGCGATAAGATTATAGCTCTCGCGGGCAATCCCAACGTCGGAAAAAGCACGGTTTTTAACGCCCTTACGGGGCTTAATCAGCATACGGGCAACTGGCCGGGCAAGACGGTCGCCAATGCTCAGGGCTACTGCAAAACCGAAAGACATTCCTATGTGCTTGTAGACATACCAGGTACTTACTCCCTTATGGCGCACTCTGCCGAGGAAGAGGTCGCGCGGAATTTTATCTGTTTCGGGTCGCCCGACGCGGTGGCAGTGGTTTGCGACGCAACCTGCCTTGAAAGAAATATGAATTTAGTTCTTCAGACTCTTGAAATTTCCTCAAATGTCATTGTGTGCGTAAACCTTATGGACGAAGCAAAGCGCAAAAAAATCAATATTGATTTAAAAATGCTTAGGGAACGCTTGGGCGTTCCTGTTATAGGGGTTACGGCACGGAAAAAGAAAAGCCTTAAAAGACTTTTGGATGCGCTCGACCTCGCCTGTGACCGCAAAGCTGATAATGCTCCGTATAAGGTAAAATATCCAGCTGAAATCGAGCGGGTGATAGCACTTGTTGAACCCGAGGCAAGGCGGCTGTCGTGCGGCAAAATCAACAGCCGCTGGCTTGCGCTTAAATTACTTGACGGCGACAACTCTCTGATAAATGAAATATGCGGCTGTTTAGGTGATAATTTTCTTCAAAATCCCGCCCTTTTCGCCGCGTTGAGTCAGGCAAGAGAGACACTTCAAAAAACGGGGATTACTCCCGAAAAACTAAAGGACAGCACGGTTTCCGCAATTGTAGCCGCCGCCGAGGATATTTGCCGCGGCGCGGTTACATATGAAAAAAGGCAGTACTCAGGGCTCGACCGCCGTCTTGACCGACTTCTGACCGGTAAACTTACCGCCTATCCCGTCATGCTGCTTTTGCTGGCATTTATTTTCTGGCTTACCATTACGGGAGCTAATTACCCGTCGGAGCTTTTGTCGCGGCTTTTTGCCTTTATAGGGGATAAGCTTGACGATATCTTTGTTTCGCTTAACGCACCAGACTTGCTTCACGGCGCGCTTATCGACGGCGTTTACCGCGTGCTCAGCTGGGTTGTATCGGTTATGCTTCCGCCTATGGCAATTTTCTTTCCGCTTTTCACCCTTTTAGAAGACGCTGGGTATTTGCCCCGAATCGCCTACAATCTTGACCGACCCTTTATGCGTTGCAACGCCTGCGGCAAACAGGCGCTGACAATCTGTATGGGCTTTGGCTGCAACGCGGCGGGAATTGTCGGGTGCAGGATAATAGATTCCCCCCGGGAGCGGCTTTTAGCGGTGCTTACAAACAACTTTATCCCCTGCAACGGCAGATTTCCGATGTTAATATCCGTCATAACAATGTTTTTTGTTGCCGGCTCGGCGGGCGGATGTTCTTCCTTATTATCGGTTGCGGTGCTGACCCTTGCTATCATCTTCGCTGTGGGAATGACCTTTCTTGTGACAAAGCTCCTATCAAAAACCCTGCTAAAAGGCGTGCCGTCATCGTTTACCCTTGAATTACCGCCCTACCGCCGTCCGCAAATAGGCAAGGTGCTTGTGCGCTCGGTCTTTGACCGCACCCTTTTTGTGCTGGGCAGAGCCGCCTCGGTTGCCGCTCCCGCGGGGCTTATAATATGGCTTTTGGCGAATGTCACGGTATCGGGGAGCAGTCTTTTAAGCCTTTGTTCTGATTTTCTCGACCCCTTAGGTAAGCTAATGGGGCTTGACGGAGTGATACTCTTCGCCTTTATATTAGGCTTCCCCGCAAATGAGATTGTAGTCCCTATAATAATGATGAGCTACCTTTCTGCGGGAACGCTTGAAAATGCCTACGGTCTTGCCGAAATGCACTCCCTCTTTGTTGCGAGAGGCTGGGACGCCGTCACGGCGGTATGCTTTATAATCTTTGCACTTATGCATTGGCCATGCTCTACTACACTCATTACAATTAAAAAGGAAACAGGCAGTCTTAAATGGACATTTCTTGCCGCTGCAATTCCGACCGCTATAGGTATAGCTCTATGCATATTAGTGAATTTCACCGCTTCGCTTCTGTTGTGACTTGACAAACAGAAAAAATAACTGTTTATTTATAGACAAAACCCTCCCGAAGCGAGAAACCGGGTTTTCCGACGAAGTTTTTGTCGATAGGCAGCAAAAAAAGATGCCGCTTCGACACGAGAGAAAAAACTAATCGAGTAGGAGGCTACCCATTAGTTGAGTAGCCGGCTTTGTCAAGAAAAGTGTGTAAGTTTTTTAAGAAATCAGATAATTGATGTTTTTGTCCGCCTTTGGAGTGGATCGTAGCGGAACGGAAAAGGCAGACAAAAACGGCATCAGATTAAGTGCTCGTATTTCTCAATACGGGCTTTAATTCTGTCGTCGGTTGCGAGTTGATTTCTGACCAAAGCCCAATTTTGAACCTTGCTCCCTTTCCATTTTTGTAGAGTTCGGTAATTCTGAGGTAGCTTAGCATAACGCTCGGTGCTGCCGGTGTTCGTCGTATAAATGATAGCGTTCATAAGATCCTCCATTCAAAAATAAGACGCAGCGCATGATCGGCTTTGCGTCAAACGCGTAATTATTATTGATAACTCCTAATGCAACATCCGGGAGCAATTGAGGAATCGAAGAGGCGTCAACTTCAACGATCTTCAGATTTTTGCTGTTTTCGGTTATATCATTGACAGAGGGTGTGTATCCGGCGCTTTCATTGATATTTATTAATCCCGCCGACTCTAAAACCTTGAGGGCGCGTCCGCCGTTTGTAACATCATTCGGAATAGCAACCTGAGCACCGTCTTCCAGTTGATCCAGTGATGTAATTTTATCTGAGTATACTCTCATCGGTCCCAGAATCGTTTCACCTATTGCTATGATCTTATAGCCAAATTCTTTAATTTCATTATTAAGATACGCATAATGCTGGAAAGCATTTAAATCAATCTCCCCATCATTTAAGGCTTTGTTTGGCGTTACATAATATCCATAACAAATATGTTTTCTTCCTGCAAGGTTTTTGCCGCCGGCAACTCCTCCGGAATTCTGATAGGCATATATATTACACCTTCTTTGCGCTGTTTATTCTTTTCTGATGAAAAAAATTGCAAAAAACTCCGGTGCAGAGACTTCTGCACCGGAGTTATCATCACGCATTATCTGACGGCTGCAAAGCCTTTCTCCAAATCGGCAATGATATCGTCTATATGCTCCGTACCGATAGACAGGCGAATCGTATTCGGCTTGATTCCCTGATCCAAAAGTTCTTCGGTCGTAAGCTGTGAGTGAGTTGTGGTTGCCGGGTGAATGACAAGCGATTTCACATCGGCAACATTGGCAAGCAACGAGAAAATTTCCAAATTATCGATGAATTTGTGAGCTTCCTCCTGACCGCCTTTGATTTCAAAGGTAAAAATTGAAGCGCCGCCGTTCGGGAAATATTTCTCGTAGAGTGAATGCTGCGGATGATTCGGCAGAGACGGATGATTAACCTTTTCCACCTGCGGGTGGTTTGCAAGAAATTCAACAACCTTCTTTGTGTTCTCCGCATGACGTTCAAGGCGCAGGGAAAGCGTCTCAACACCCTGAAGCAACAGGAACGCATTGAAGGGCGAAATGGTAGCGCCGGTATCTCTTAAAAGTATTGCGCGGATATAGGTAACAAATGCCGCAGGACCTACCGCATCCACAAAGGATACGCCGTGATAGCTGGGGTTTGGAGCCGCGATAGGCGCGTACTTGCCCGAAGCCTTCCAATCAAACTTACCCGAATCGACGATAATTCCGCCGAGGGTTGTGCCGTGTCCGCCGAGGAACTTGGTAGCGGAATGAATTACAATGTCCGCGCCGTGCTCAATCGGGCGAATGAGATACGGAGTACCGAAGGTGTTGTCGATTACGACGGGAAGACCGTGCTTGTGGGCAAGCTCGGAAATTGCGTCAATGTCGGGAATATCACTGTTGGGGTTTCCGAGGGTTTCAAGATAAATCGCCTTGGTATTAGGCTGAATGGCGGCTTCCACCTCCGCGGGGTTATGGATATCTACAAATGTGGTTTTAATGCCGTACTGAGCCAACGTATGAGCAAGCAGATTGTAGCTGCCGCCGTAGATGGTCTTTTGCGCTACGATATGTTCGCCTGCCTGAGCCAGCGCCTCAATGGTGTATGTCACGGCAGCCGCGCCCGAAGCCAAAGCCAAAGCCGCAACGCCGCCTTCAAGGGCGGCAACCCGCTTCTCCAAAACATCCTGAGTGGAGTTTGTAAGTCTGCCGTAGATGTTGCCCGCGTCAGCCAGACCGAAGCGTGCCGCCGCATGGGCGGAATTTTTGAATACATAGGATGTGGTCTGATAAATCGGGACAGCTCTTGAATCGGTTGCCGGATCGGGCTGTTCCTGTCCTACATGAAGTTGTAAAGTTTCAAATTTATAATTGCTCACTGTAATTACCTCTTTCTTGTTTTCGTTATTTCGGTGTCCTTTCATAAAAATAACCGAGAAGCTCCAACGAGTCTTCCGGTTATAAGCAATGTTATGATTCCGCTGTTATTCTGCGGTACATCGCCTTTTACCTTGACCGGAGAGTCGATCGGAAAGGAGTGCAACAAAACACATGTACATACACATACACATCTTTACGGTCATATTATCATTCTTAAAAGCAGCTGTTATCATGGCTTATTTCCTCCTTCAAATCTTTGCGTTTATTATACCGCATTTGTCGCCATTTGTCCAATATCCTATAAGTATACTCGGTAATAGGTTCAACCTATAACATTTCTTTTTCTTTGAATTTATATCTCATTCACTTGAAAACCTACTAAATATATGTTATTATAGAGCTATAAAAAACAAGAGGTGAAAACTAATGAAGATTTCCACTAAGGGCCGATATGCTCTTCGAATGCTGATTGATTTGGCAGAGCATCAGAACTGCGGCTATGTTGCTCTTAAGGATATTGCAGACCGTCAGAATATATCTAAAAAATATTTAGAGCAAATTATTCCGATTTTTAATAAATCGGATATTCTTAAAACCACCCGAGGCTCACAGGGGGGATACAAGCTGTCAAAATCTCCCGAAAAATATACGGTGGGCGAGATACTTCGTTTAACCGAGGGAAGCCTTGCACCTGTGGATTGTCTTAATCAAGATCCGAACGAATGTGAACGAAGCGGTGAATGTCCGACATTACCGGTTTGGCAGGGACTGAATCGGGTAATCAACGAATATCTCGACGGTATTACCCTACAGGATATACTCGATCAGCAAAGAGAACGGTATATGAATGATTATATAATATAAAATTTGAGGAAGCAGGAGCAAGTACCCCTGCTTCTTTTTTACTCATACAAATGTTTACTGAAATAGCGGTCTCCGCGATCGGGCAGAATAATCACGATATTGCCTTTTACGCCCTTAGCAATCAACTTTTCGGCGGCGGTCAAAGCCGCGCCGGAGGAGGAGCCTGCGAAGATTCCTTCCTTTAACGCAAGCTCTCTTGCACCCGAAAAGGCGTCGTTATCGTTGATTTTCACCACTTCATCAACTAACGACATATCCATTGTATCGGCTATAAAGTCGTTTCCGATTCCCTCGATGTCATAATCCCCATGCTCGCCGCCGCCCATTGTTGAGCCGACAGGATCGGCAAGGATTCCCTTAATTTCAGGGTTCTGTTCCTTTAGATAACGGACAACGCCCGTGTATGTACCTCCGCTGCCTGCGCCCGCAACGAGGTAATCGATATTTCCGTTCAAATCACGGTAGATTTCGGGACCTGTCGTTTCGTAGTGGGCAAGGGGATTTGCCAGATTTTTAAACTGCTCTAAGGAAACAGCTCCCGGAATAGTGGCGCGAAGCTCCTCTGCCTTTTTAGCGGCGCCGAGCATACCGCCCTCCCGCGGTGTATTTATAATTTCCGCACCGAGCGCACGCATTAAGGTCTGCTTTTCCTCCGAAAATTTAGTCGGTACAACAAAGATAATGCGATAGCCTTTATTAAGTGCGGCAAACGCGATTCCCAGTCCCGTGTTTCCGGCAGTAGCCTCTACTATGGTTCCGCCGGGCTTTAAACGCCCTTTTTTCTCTGCGTCGGCAATCATATATTTACCGATACGGTCTTTTACACTGCCCGCGGGATTATAAAGCTCCAGCTTTGCAAAGAGCTGTACTCCCTCCGGCACTCCTATATGGTTTAGTTTTAAGAGGGGCGTTTCTCCGATCAGCTCCTGCATGGATTCATAATAGCTCATTATTTTCCCTCGCTTTCTGCAATAGCCTGATCCAAATCGGCAAGCAGGTCGTCTATATTCTCTATGCCGATAGACAGGCGAATCAATCCGTCAGTAATTCCAACCTTCTGCCGCACCTCGTACGGAATAGAAGCATGGGTCATACTCGCGGGGTGGCATACAAGGCTTTCCACACCGCCGAGACTTTCGGCAAGTGCGATCAGATTTAAAGAGGAGAAAAACTTTTTAATATCATAGTTTTCGTAAAGCTCAAAGGAAATCATGGCGCCGCCGTTCTTTGCCTGTTTTTTGTTAATCTCATAGCCCTGTGCGTCAGCAAGCCCCGGATAATACACTTTTTTGACCGCCCTGTGCGCTTTCAAATGCGCGGCGGCTTTTTCCGCGTTCTCTACATGGCGGTCAAGGCGAACGCCCAGCGTTTTAATTCCGCGAATGAGCAGAAAGGAATCAAAGGGGCCGAGAACGCCGCCTGTGGCGTTCTGGATAAAGGCAAGACGTTCCGCAAGATTTTCATCATTTACAACCACCAATCCGGCTACAAGATCGCTGTGACCGCCGAGGTATTTTGTGGCGCTGTGAATGACAATGTCCACGCCAAGCTCAATCGGGCGCTGTAAATACGGCGTCATAAAGGTGTTGTCCACGATTGATAGAATACCGTGCTTTTTGGCGATGTCGGCTACCGCCGCAAGGTCGGTTACGGTAAGCAGGGGGTTTGCGGGGCTTTCCACAAGTATTGCTTTTACTTCAGGCGTAATCCTGCTTTCCAAGGCTGTAATATCGGTTGTGTCCTCAATGGAATATCCGATTTCAAAGTTTTTGAAGATTTTATCCAATACTCGGAAGGTGCCTCCGTAGACGTTGCTTGAAATCAGCACCTTATCGCCTGACTTAAAGAGGCTTAACACCGCGGTAATCGCCGCCATACCCGAGCCGAAGGCAAAGCCCGCCTTACCTCCCTCAAGCTCTGCGATAAGCGCTTCCAATGCCGCCCTTGTGGGATTGCCGGTGCGGGAATACTCCCAGCCCGTATTTTCACCGAGTCCCCTCTGCTCATAAGTTGATGTTTGATAAATCGGCACATTTACCGCACCTGTTTGTTTATCTCCGTAAATTCCGCCGTGAATAAGAGCGGATTCAATATTTTTGTAGCTTGACATAACATTTTCCTCCTGAAATTATTTTTGATTTAAAATTTTGTTACGAATCGGTTTTCAAGCCTCTGCCGACAGAGATTTAAGCCGCCCGTCATTTCTAAAAAACACGAAAAGCTCCGCCTGTTTTATTTGCTTGCCAAAGTCGGAAAGCTGTAAGAACAGGCGGAGCTTTTACTTAAAAATATTTCTGCTTTTATGCGCAGAACAAACCGCCTGTGTCGTTTGAACAGCACAGACAGCAACAATTTTCAGACATAACGAGGCTGCCGAGGAAACGGCGGGTTTCTTCGGCATTTATGATTTCATTTTTTATCCTATTTGACATTTGAAGTTTCATCATAAATTCCTCGTTTGTTATTTGCGTATTATTCAGAGAACATAGGGGTAGAGAGATAACGCTCGCCCGTATCGGGAAGGAGTGCCACTATAATTTTGCCCTTGTTTTCGGGGCGCTTCGCAAGCTCGGTCGCAGCCCATACAGCCGCACCCGATGAAATACCTACAAGCAAGCCTTCCTTTCTCGCAAGGGTTCTTCCTGTTTCAAAGGCGTCCTCGTTTTCTACGGTAATGATTTCATCATAAACCTCGGTGTCAAGCGTATCAGGCACAAAGCCCGCGCCGATTCCCTGAATCTTATGGGGACCGGGCGTACCCTTGGAGAGTACGGGAGAGCCTGCGGGTTCTACCGCGATAACCTTAACATTGGGGTTTTTGCTCTTTAAGTATTCACCGACGCCCGAAACGGTACCGCCTGTGCCAACGCCGGCTACAAAGATGTCTACCTTGCCGTCGGTATCCTCCCAGATTTCGGGACCTGTGGTATTGCGGTGGGCAGTTGGATTTGCGGAGTTGGTGAACTGGCTCGGAATAAAGCTGTTCGGGGTTTCGGCGGCAAGCTCCTGCGCCTTTGCAATTGCGCCCTTCATACCCTTTGCGCCCTCGGTAAGCACAAGCTCTGCACCGTAAGCCTTCAAAAGATTGCGGCGTTCAATGCTCATAGTTTCGGGCATAGTAAGAATAATTTTATATCCGCGGGAAGCCGCCACCGCCGCAAGTCCGATACCTGTGTTGCCGCTGGTTGGCTCAATGATTACGGAATCAGGCTTTAATACGCCCTTTGCCTCCGCGTCATCGATCATAGCCTTGGCAATTCTGTCCTTAACGCTTCCCGCGGGATTGAAATATTCAAGCTTGCCGTAAACGGTCGCGCCGAGCTCTTTCAGCTTGCCGTAATTGTTAAGCTTCAAAAGTGGTGTTTTTCCGATCAAATCTGTAATTCTGTCATAGGTTTTCATAGGTTATCGCTCCTTATTAAAATAATTATGTATTTGCGTTTCGGGTGATGCGAAAATCAAAATAAGTCTTCACCCGATTAAACATATCGGTTTTATAGGCATTATTATAGCACCATTGTATTGTTCTGTCAAGACCCATATTAAAAAACTGAACAATTTCGATTTTATTAGGTTGCTCTTGACAGAAATGTAAAATAGTCCTATAATATAGCTTATTAAACACATAGGCTTTATGTAAATTATTTTTTGCTGAAATTAAAAATGTCGGCACAAGTATTTATTAAAGGAGCTGTCCGAAGATTTAGGAGAGGCTATGGTCGGAATTAATGAACAGGAAATTGAGCTTTTAATGGCGGATAGAGGTAAGTAAAAAATGCAGATCGCTGTACTTTCCCTGCAAGGAGCTTTTATAGAGCATGAGCAGATGCTTGGCAGTCTTGGGGTTTCTTCTTTTGAAATTCGCCGTAAGTGTGATTTGGAGCGACCTTATGACGGCTTGATTATCCCGGGCGGAGAAAGCACCGTACAGGGTAAGCTTATGCACGAGCTTGGGCTGTTTGAGCATATAAAAAAGCAGATAGAAAACGGACTGCCCGTATTCGGAACCTGCGCGGGTCTGCTGCTGCTTGCAAAGAAAATCGAAAATGATGACCGAAAGCACCTTGCGACAATGGATATAAAAGCGGTGCGCAACGCCTACGGCAGACAGCTCGGGAGTTTTTATACAGAGACAGATTTCAAAGGTATCGGGAAAATCCCGATGACCTTTATCCGCGCTCCATATATTGACGAGGTAAGTGCTCTTAAAAACATATTGGAAGAGCATACAGTAAGCTGTTAATTGCAGGAGTAAGAAAATGTCAGAAGAAATGTTAGTGAGGCACTGTTCGCCCACACTTGCCGGCTTGAAAACAGGAAATATGTTTACCTGTGCCTTCGAAAATGCCGATAATATGAGAGAAGATTTGAGACGGCTCAACTGTACTTTTCGTAAGAAAGGGCTTCGGGTTCTTCCTCTGCGTTATAGGAATAACCGAGCGTTAATATATGTATATCGCCCTGTCAAACTATCAGAAGATTTAAGGCACAAAACTGCTTGTCGATTACTTGAAGAACGGGGGTATCAACATACCGCACCTGACCGTTGCATTGTAAGGTTAATTCAAAGACTGAGTGAAAGCGAGGAATTTCCCCACGAAATCGGGCTTTTTCTCGGATATCCTCCGGAGGATGTATGCGGGTTTATCGAAAACAAAGCCGACACTTGCAAGTGTGTCGGTTGTTGGAAGGTTTACGGGGATGAGGATGCAGCGAAGAAGCTTTTCGCAAAGTACAAAAAATGTACGGATGTTTATTGCACGCTGTTTGCAAATGGAAGGTCTATTGAACGGCTTACTGTTGCCGTTTGATATATAAATTTAAGAAAGGTTGGTACACAACATGAGTAAAATAGCAGTAGTATATTGGAGCGGAACCGGAAACACCGAAGCGATGGCAAAAGCCGTCCTTGAAGGCATAAAAGAAAAAGGAGCCGAGGGTGTAATGCTGACAGCAACAGAATTTGATGAATCAATGATAGATTCGTTTGACGCAATCGCTTTCGGATGCCCATCCATGGGATCTGAGCAACTTGAAGACAGTGAATTTGAACCTATGTTTGCATTTTGTGAAGCGAAGCTGAAGGGCAAAAAAATCGCGCTGTTCGGCTCTTACGGTTGGGGCGACGGTGAATGGATGCGTAACTGGGAGGAAACCTGCATTTCAGACGGTGCAGTCCTTGCCTGCGACAGCGTTATTTGCAACGATGCTCCGGATGATGAAGCAACTGCCTCCTGTAAAGCCCTCGGAGCAGCACTTGTGTAAACAAAAAGATAGCATCTTGTTAAGATTCTTTATCACAGCGGTTGCTCATTACCTTATGGTATTGGGCAACTATTTGCTTTGAGGAAAAATTTATGATTTGTAAATCAATCGTCCAAACTGTATTTATCTGAAAACTTTGTTTTTTAATAATTTAAGTTTGTTTTTTGCTGTTGCATTATTTCATAATTTATGGTAGAATAATGTAAAATTTAATAATACAATAGATACGGTTTGAAAAGTTGTTAACTGAGTAGATGTAAAAGGGAATCCGGTTCGAATCCGGAACAACCGCCATTACTGTGTTTGATTAAATTGAAACTTATCGCCATTGGGAGTATTCCTTATTCCTGAGAAGGCAAGCTTCTTTGTGGCATATGCCACTCGTCATAAGTCAGGATATCTGCCGTACCTTAGATGGTTTTCATAGCTTTGGTGAGAAGAGTGCAACCGAATTGATGTCGTAAAAGCGGCTTTGGTGTTGTACTCTTTTTGATAAGTGTAAATCCAAGGCTTTGTTTTGGCAGGATAAAAAATTCGTTGCACTCTTGTAGTTTTTGCTATGAGAGTGCATTTTATTTTAAAGGAGGGATAGTGTGATAACAGAAGAAAAAAAGCTTTGGGCGGTAGAGCTTTTGCAAAACAAATGCAAGGAGCTCGGGCGCTTACCTAAAAAGGACGATTTCGATGTGGTTACTCTTTCCCGAATAAAAGCCTTTTTAGGGCCTTGGCCGAGAGCGCTCGAGGCGGCGGGATTAAAGGAAGTAACAAAAATTCCTAAAAAGCCAAAAAGCCGTAAGAAAACTTTTAATGCAAAAATCAGCCGTCAAAAGGCACTCCGAAAGCTTGAAAAAAAGCGAACGGAGGATAAGAAAAATGATGTGCATTCTTGATTAAAACTAAAAACAAAAAGAGGTTTTTAAAAATGAAAAAAATTTGGTCTTTGATTCTTGCCGTCTTATTGATTGTCAGCATTGTTCCTATATCTGCTGTGGCAACAGCTGTAGAAAATTTTGAGTGGATAGGCTCAATGAACTACGGCACGGATAACAATGCGGTTTATTCTGTCGGTTTATTAACTCCCACCGATTCGTATTTTACCAAAGAGGCTTGGAATGTTCAAGTGAATACAAGTACAAGCAGTTGGGGCGTTTATGCGGGACAGACCGCTATTGCTGACGATATACTGTATATTACCGGCAGCGACGGTCTTTACAAAATTAATACTACTACAGGTGAAGTTATTGATACACTTACAGGTGTTGGCAGTACAAGTATGTATTATGATTATTTGGTAATTGATAAAGCAAACAATCTGCTGTTTGTTGTTCAAAGCCAAAAAATACAGGTTGTTGACCTTAAAACCTTTACCCGTGTGGGTGATTATGCAACCAGAACCCTTTGGAAGATAAACCTTGGCAGTTA
Organism: uncultured Oscillospiraceae bacterium; assembly: GCA_900547445.1. GTDB lineage: Bacteria > Bacillota > Clostridia > Oscillospirales > Acutalibacteraceae > UBA737. Next base: position 39,685 of record URGJ01000010.1, read on the forward strand.
TCATCCGGCGCAAATTCACAACGGTTACTTAATCTGCAACGGATTTTCCTTTAAAATTAACGGTAACCCGTCATCGGAAGAAAGATATATTGAGCCGGTTAATACAGTTACCTTCGGCACCAAAACAGTTGATTCAAAGGTTTTGAAAAAGAACTATGCGTGGTCATCAGGTGCTTTTGTAGGTAATTACTTCTATGTTACCTGTACCGATACCGCCTCTGCAAGTCCTACATATAAGCATGTTTTGCTTTTGGCGGTTGATTATACCACGGGAGAGGTTAAGTATACCTTTGACGCAGGAGTGGCTTCGGATTACGCCAGAGAGGCACAGCAAAGCAAGAAAATTAACGCATACAACACTACCGGTCAGGTGGTTTATGACGAAAACACGGGTTATCTTTATTGGAGCAACCGCTTCTGCGGTTATTTGTTCGGTGTTAAGGTAGAAGCCGGCGGAGGTTTTGCAAGCGAGATGAAAACTGCCGCTTTAAGCAAAAACACAGGTACGGTTTGTGCCCCCGTTATCGCAAATGGAAGACTTTATATAGCAGGTCAAGGCGAAAACTGGGGACAAGGCGGAGATATTTGTGTTGTAAATGTTGACCCCGCAAGTCCTGATTTTATGAAAGAAATCTATGCCACAAATAAAGGCATATATAAAGTACAGAGCAATCCGATTTTATTTAAGGACGGAACAACCTCATATATTGTAGTTCAAAGCTATGTTGCACCGGGATATTTATTTGTTTTAAAGGATACTCCCACAACAACCGCAGGCGAATTGGAACTTTTGGCAACCCCCTCAAAGGGTGCGGCTGTCGCACTTAATTCCGGAACATCCACAGGCGGTGCATATGCTTTCGAGCAGATTGCAAAGGATGACGAGGGCAGAATTTATGCTTATAACGAAGAAGGTTATCTGTTCTGCTTCCAAAAATCCGAAATAGCGGTACCTAAAATTACAAGTAATTTATCTACTGCAAGAGTAAAATATAAATTAAACGCTGAAGCAGAGGCTTTATCGGTTGAAGCAACATTAGACGGAAATAACGGTACACTTTCTTATCAATGGCAGCAAAGCGAGGATAATACCGATTGGAGCAATATTGAGGGTGCTGACACTAATTCATATACTCCCTCCACAGCAGAGGAAAAAACAGCATATTATAGGGTAGCTGTTACAAATACATATGACGGCAAAACCGTAACGGTTTATTCGGATTCCGCTTGGATACTTTCAAAGGTTTATTCGGACGACACAAACATAAAAGTAGTATCAAGCACCACAAACAATATTGCAAGCAATACGCAAGAGGTCGAAAATATCGGAAATTTCTCGGTCGTTAAAGATGTTAACGAACCAAGGGTTTGGATGGCACCCAATTACGCAGAGGCTGAAATAGAAAATCTTGAAATGATTATGGGAAGCAATCCCTCATGGAATAATCCCATAGCCACCAATGTTTACGAAGGTGTCACATACGGCTACCGCGCATATTGGAGAACCACTCCTGATATAGCCCTTTTGCCCGTAAAAGTTACGGCGGAAAACGGAAATTCAGCTATCAAATATATTTTGGTTGGTACTACTGACGGATTAAACACCGTTAAATATGCCGCAGAGCTTTCAGAACCCGACTTTGCCGACGCAAGAATCAGAAGCACCGTCAAAGAAATGAATATTAACGAAAGCAAAAGAATGCAATACAGCGTTGTAGAATATGTCGGCGGTGCTGCTGACGAAACCTTCGCCGATGTCAAATGGTCTTCTGACAAAAAAGATGTATTAACCGTAGATAACGAAGGTAATGTCACCGCACTTAAAGCAGGCGTTGCCACGGTTACCGTAACCCACGGATATGCCACCGCTTCTGCTAAAATCACCGTTAAATCTCCTATGACCGGTGTTTCGCTCAATAAGGATAAACTTGATTTGACCGTTGATGAAACGGCAGACCTTACTGTAACTGTTGCTCCTGCCGACACCACCGATGATACCACTGCTGTATGGACAAGCAGTGATGAAAGCGTTGTAAAGGTAGAAAACGGCAAGGTTACCGCGCTTAAAGCGGGAAAAGCCACGGTTAAGGTTGAAGTGGGAGCTTTCAGTGATGAATGTGAAATTACTGTTTCGGCAAAACAACAAAGCAATATACCGACAGTTCCCGAAAATGGTAATACAAATACACAAACCGATCCTGAAAAGGATAACACTACATCATCTAACGGCAGCACAATCACTTCTCCTCAAACCGGTGATTGCAGCAACATAGGACTTTATATTATGATAATGGCGATTTCTATGTTAAGTCTAATTGTATGCATTGTTGATATAAAACGCAGAAAAACCAATTAGTTAAAACCCAAAGAGGCAGGTTTATAGCCTGCCTTTTTGGGTATCGGAGAAAAGTTATGAAGAAATTATTGGCTATTATTCTATCATTACTGTTAATATTTTCCCTTAGCGCTTGCAATATAAGCAGTAGTGTTGTAACAAAAAAGGATGCAGTTAATATTGATGAAACCGGTATTGTAAAATCAGAGGTTATCAAATCCCTTAAAGATGAAAATGCCATTCAAGTTTTTAAAGGAAATTGCGGAGAAATTAAGTTTGAATGGACACTTTTCGGCAGTAAAATTATAGAAGTCAGGGATGTCAATTTATCGGCACAGATAAGCGAAAATGCCGATAGCATTACTGTTATATTTTCCGATGAAGAAACCTTCGATTTTAAGCCCATGCTTTCTGTTTATCTAAACACAAAATGGAAGGCTTTAAATGCGGAGATATATGTAAACGGTAAGAAAATCGGCACCGCAGAGCTTACGGGAACGGATAAAACCATTATTAACTTTACTGTAGGTGAGGCGCTCGGAGAATATACTGTCAAACCGATAGAAACCGATAGTACATCTGTGCCAAATAACGCCGGTGAGAGTAAAATCACAGAAGAAAATTCTAATACCGATAATTCAAGTTCTGACGCCTCGACCGAAAATAACAGCAATAGTAAGCCTACAGATGTATCAGGCAGCACAACTAAGCCTAATAATAATTCTTCTGTATCAAGCGGTGCAACCAAGCCCGCTAACGATAGTTCTTCATCAACCGCAACTTCAAATACTACATCTTCAAAGCCTAATAACTCAAGCACTGCATCCTCATCTGACCGCGAATTGTCAAACGGTAATTCAAGCGGTCAAGACCAATATTTAACCGACCCTGTGCCCGAGGGCAAGCCCTTACCCGTAGAGCCTGAGGAGGCCGAAATAGATAAAACAGTACAGTATACCTGTTATTTTTCTATTGAATGCAGTACTATATTTAATAATTTATCTGACCTTGACCCTGCCAAATTAGGCGAACTTCCTTCAGACGGTATTATTTTAAAGAAGCAAAAGGTTGTTTTTTATGCGGGAGAATCGGTTTTCGATGTACTGAAAAGAGTTTGCAAGGAAAACGGAATACAAATGGAATCTTCCTTTACTCCTATGTATAACAGCGCCTATGTTGAGGGTATAAATAATCTTTACGAATTTGATTGCGGAAATCTTTCGGGTTGGATGTACCGTGTTGACGGTTGGTATCCAAACTACGGATGCAGCCGTTATCAGCTTTGTGACGGTGAAACGGTTGAATGGCGGTATACTTGCGATTTGGGCAAGGATGTAGGCTGTGAGTGGTTGGGATAACATATGAAAAGTATTGATTTGTTTAGCAGTTATCATCCTATAATCAATTTTTTGTATTTTGCCCTTTGCATCGGTTTTACAATGGTATTTATGCATCCGGTTATACTTGTTATCTCGCTTCTTAGTGCATTTCTTTACGGAACAACCTTAAACGGACGAAAGGCCCTGCTGTTTTCCTTAAAATATATGATACCCGTTATTCTTTTTACCGCTGTTATAAATCCCGCCTTTAATCATCAAGGAAAAACATTTTTGGCGTATCTGCCTACGGGAAATGCTTTAACTGCGGAGAGCATAGTTTACGGTGCTGCATCAGGCATTATGCTGGCTGCGGTTCTTGTATGGTTTACCTGCTTTTCGGCTGTTATTTCCTCAGATAAATTCGTTTACCTTTTCGGAAGAATTATACCTGCGTTATCCCTTGTTCTCAGTATGACACTTCGTTTAGTTCCTAAATTTAAGCGACAGCTTCACGAGGTATGCGATGCACAAAGAGCTTTAGGAAGAGATGTATCAAGCGGAAGTCTTTGGCAACGCACAAAAACCGCTGTATCGGTTTTTTCTGTGCTTATTACCTGGAGCTTGGAGGATTCAATCGAAACCGCAGACAGTATGAAAAGCCGCGGTTACGGAACAAAACGCAGAACGGCTTTTTCAATATACACCTGGAGCAAAAGGGACAGCTGTGCTTTAATTTATTTGCTGGCTCTTGGTGTTTGTGTGATAATAAGCAGTTTGTGCGGTAATTTGTTTTGGCGGTATTTCCCCGATATCAGGGGGATGACGACCCAAATCTTTTCGGTTTTAACTTATATTGCTTTCGCAGGAATTTGTATTACTCCGATTTTCATTGATGGGAAGGAGGCACTATATTGGCACAGTTTGAAATAAATGATTTTACATTTTATTATCCGGGTATAAACACCCCCGCTCTTGAAAGCATCAATCTTACTGTTAATGACGGTGATTTTATTGTGCTGTGCGGTGCTTCGGGAAGCGGTAAATCAACCTTACTTAAAATGTTAAAGCCTGTTTTAACGCCGCACGGCAGAACGGAAGGCAGGGTTTTATTCGAGGGTGAACCGATTAATAAATTAAGTCTCGAAGAACAAGCGGCAAGCATTGGCTTTGTTATGCAATCGGTTGAAAACCAAATTGTAACAGACAAGGTTTGGCATGAGTTAGCCTTTGGTTTAGAAAGCCTTGGAATAAGCACTCCCGTAATTCGCCGCAGAGTGGCGGAAATGGCGGCTTTTTTCGGTATTAGCGATTGGTTTCACAAGAATGTAGCCGAGCTTTCGGGGGGACAAAAGCAACTGCTCAACTTGGCGTCTGTTACGGTAATGCAGCCTAAAGTGTTGCTGCTTGACGAACCGACAAGTCAGCTTGACCCGATTGCATCGGCAGAGTTTTTAAATATTCTTTCTAAAATCAACCGTGAGCTGGGTGTTACTGTTATACTCGCTGAGCATAGACTTGAAGAAGCCTTACCGTTGACAGAAAAAATTGCTGTTATGGACAAGGGCAAAATCATTTGTTTTGATGATACCCGACATTTTTGCGAACAAATCCGAAGCAAAGAAGACCGTATTCTCGGCTTTTTACCCACACCTTCCCGTGTTTGGGCAGGACTGAATACAAATTTGCCTTGCCCCTTAACGGTTACTGAGGGCAGAGATTTTTTAACCGAATATACAAAAGCAGTAATACCGACTCCGGTTCCTAAAAAAGAATATTTTGTCGGGACGGATACTGTGTTAAAAGCCAAAGAGGTTTCCTTCAGATACGAAAAAAATCTGCCGTTTGTTGTTAACGGGTTAAATATCGATATAAAAAAAGGCGAATGGTATTCCCTGCTCGGCGGTAACGGTGCGGGAAAAACCACCACATTGAAGTTGCTTTGCGGAATAAACAAACCTAATACCGGCAAAATTGAAAGTGACGGTAAAATCACCCTGTTACCGCAAAACCCCAAGGGATTATTTGTCAAAAAGACAGTGCGTGAGGACTTGACCGATGTTTGTACTTTCAGAAGGTTAAGCGAAAAAGAAACGGCGGAAGAAATGTCAAGAGTTATTTCTCTTTGTCGGTTAACAGAGTTGCTTGACAGACACCCATTTGACTTATCGGGCGGAGAGCAACAGCGGTTAGGACTTGCAAAGGTGCTGTTAACCGCACCTGATATTTTGCTTCTTGACGAGCCGACAAAAGGTATGGATAATGAGTTCAAAATGATTTTTGCAGGCATTTTAAATGCACTCAAAGGAATTGGTATTACTATTATTATGGTCAGTCACGATGTTGAATTTTGCGCCTCATATTCAGACCGTATAGGAATGTTTTTTGACGGTGCGGTTGTTTGCGAGGATACACCTGATAAATTCTTTTCGGATAACCGTTTTTATACGACTTCGGCGGCAAGAATGGCAAAGGGAATTATACCTAATGCTATAACGGCAGAGGATATTATAATTTCTTTAAACGGCAAGGTTTCCCCACCGCCTGATATACCTAAAATTACAAAATATCAAAAGCCAACTGATGATGACAAGCCTAAAGGCATACATAAATTACCGCTTTGGCGGAAAATTTCTGCCGCCTTTTTCGGTGTGATGTCCCTTGGCATTATGCTGTATGCTATAAACTTTACCGACCTTACCGCCGCTGTGAATTCGGCAGGTCTTACGGAAATCGGATTTAAACAGTTGATTTTATACGGATTATTTTCTGTTTTTGCACTGCTTTGCGGTTTGTCTGTAGGTAAGGGTAAAACCAATGTCACCGAAATTGAAACTCCGAGAGAAAAACGCAAGCTTACCCGCCGAACGGCAGTTGCCTGTGTTTTTATTCTTTTGCTTATTCCAATAACCTTATTTATCGGCGTTATGTATTTGGGCGATAGGCACTACGGAATCATCTCTTTGGCGGTACTGTTTGAATGTATGCTACCGTTTTTCCTAATATTCGAAGGCCGCAAACCGAAAGCAAGGGAGCTTGTTATAATCTCGGTGCTGTCTGCTTTGGGAGTTGCAGGCAGAGCCGCATTCTTTATGTTGCCGCAATTTAAGCCGGTTATGGCAATAACCATTATTGCCGGTGTAGCCTTTGGCGGCGAAAGCGGTTTTTTAGTCGGTGCTGTAACAATGCTCGCATCAAATGTTATGTTTTCGCAAGGACCGTGGACGCCCTTTCAAATGTTTGCTATGGGAATTGTCGGATTTTTGTCGGGAGTTCTTTTTAAAAAAGGCTTCTTAAGAAAAACAAGAAGCTCGCTTTGTGTGTTTGGGGTGCTATCCGCAATTATAATTTACGGCGGAATAATGAACCCCTCAACACTTACATGGGGAAACAGTACAATTAACGCTAAGACACTGCTCACATGCTTTGTGACGGGATTTCCGATGGATTGTATTCACGCTATCGCTACGGCACTCTTCCTATTTTTAATCGCAGAGTCGTGTCTTGAAAAGTTAGAACGGGTAAAACTGAAATACGGACTTTTATAGGGGTGTAAATCATTGAAAATGTCAGCGAGATTTTTTTGTAATACTGCTTGCGAGTATTATCCTTGCCATAAGGGGGTTGATAATCTCAACTGTCTTTTTTGCTATTGCCCGTTATATCATTTTGATAACTGCTTAGGAAATTATGCTATGATAAAAATTGATGGCAAGTCGGTTAAGGATTGCTCAAATTGCATTTTTCCACACAAGGCAAAAAATTATGATAAAATAATGGATATGCTAAAATCGAAGGAATAGTAAACACAGCTTGAAGTTTGATATTGTTTTATCATTATTATGACATAATTATTTTGCTTATTCTTTGTTTACAGCCCACCAAATTTTGACAAATAAAGCACTTGTTTTTTATCGGCATTGGAGTTATGATACATACGACAAATTACTACCTAAGCAGAGCTGATAAGCTTTGGTGAAGAGTATTTAACGACCACATTTCATCCCACAGTCTTTTTCGGAATACATGGAAACAGTGGATACAAGATGCCCAAGGAGCGAGTGATTTCCAAACGAAAGGGCTACAAAGTGATTGAAATGCGGTAAAAAATTTTTTATTATATATTTGGGATGTTGAGGCCAGGAGTTCGAGTCTCCCTACTCCGACCACCATTTTGACCGAAAGCAGAGGTTTTGCCTCCACTTTCGGTCAATTTTTATGTGTTTTCAAGTATTACGACGCCACTTTTGGAAAATCAATATTTTTACGACCACTTATCAAATGTGGTCTGCGAAAAATACTTTTCTTTGATTACTGCGGCTCAAATTTTGATATTATAAAAAGGGATGCCACCGAAGTAACACCCCATAATAACGATATTCATTTTTGAAAAATATATTGATTTCTTCCTTAAATCGCTGGCAAGAAGTTTACTTGTTGCTGTTGTTTGTGTTAAACTCCACTGTCACATCATCTAAGCCTAATGCTTCTGAAAAATCGGTCGGGTTTTCTATATATCCGATTTTCGTATAACTGTATGATGTGGAAAAGTTTTCATAAAACAACACCAGACAGTTATCGCCCCAAAGCATAATATCACCTGTTTTGATGTTGCCGACCGACTCATTACTTGTAGGCAAAGCAAACGGCAAATAGTTATATTTCTCGTTCCCATTCAACTCCTGCATTATTAGAGTCATAGGTAACTTTTCGAGTAGTGCACGGGCAGCCTGTGTGTTATAAAGCGTTGCTGTAAATTCTTTACCGTTTATCCGTAATTTCAGCGTTGGCATATCCGATTTTTCCTCTGTCATAATAGTGCTGCTTTCTCTTTTTTCGGTTTCCGATGCTTTTGAAGATTGCTCTTTATTAACAGTGCGTATAGAGGCTTTTGTTTTCGGCGCCGATATCATCACCTCTGCCTTGATGATATATACCTGCCGTTCAATGCGAAGCTCGCCTGTTTTGAAGTTCAGGTCGCTCCATTTGAGTGCCAATATCTCACCGCGCCGCATTCCCGTGCCGAGCTCCAGCAGGAAGAGCTCATAATATCCTTCTTCCTTTGGCAGAGTGTATAGCTGTCATATTCCTTATCATCGGAAAGACCTGTCAGCCATTCGGGAGTGGTAAGAAGTGCTTCGGCAAGACCGTTGATAATCATAGTTCGCTTCGGATCAACGCCGTCAGTTTCATACCTTTGAATGGTGGACTTGTTCACGCCGATACACCAAACCCATTACAACAAGAAGCGTATCCGCAGACTGATGCAGATATTACATCTGCAATCGGTATGCCTGAAGAAGAAATATCATTACATCAAGTCTACGCCGGAAGTGACAGGGTGTTCAATTGTGTATAACCAAAGGCAACCACCTGCTATGCCGGAGGTCCTGACTTAATTTTCAGTTTATAATATCTCCTGTATCGGTACTAATCTCGTATCTGCCACCGGTTGCTGTTTTGTGAACAGCGACACTATCAGTCACAACTTTTTGTTGCCGTTATGGCTTCGTTTTTCCAAATGCAAACTCACTTTAATGTCACAAAGCATATCGGTCAGTTGTTTTGCGGCAATACTTAGACTGCGATCTTTTTTTGTTACAAGACAAATGGAACCGTTTGGGATTTTCTCTTTAAGATTTAATCGAATAATTCGCTCGCTCTCGTTTTCATTTTCGACAAACATCTCGGGAACAAAGCCAATACCGAGATTGTGCTTTATCATCGGTAATAACTGATCGGTCGTTGCTGCCTCTATATCGGGAGAAAAGACAAGTCCGTTATCCGAAAACCATTTGGAATACAACTCATAGGTCTTTGTTTTCGAGTCAAGGCATACGATTGGATATTCAGCCACTTCACGAAGCGACAAAATTTTATTTTTAAGTTCAGAATATGCCGTTCCACATACGGCTACAGAGGAAAAAGATTTGATGTTCACAGCCTTCATATCCTCTTTAATTCCTGTCGGTGTAGTTACCAAAGCAAAATCTGCAAGACCGTTTTTTAGCTCTGATATTGCTTGTGGAGTAGAACAGTTTGATATTTTTATTCGGACACCGGGAAATGAAATATGATAGCTTTCAAGCACGGGCAGAAGTAAACCGTGTAATGCCACCTCACTTACAGCAATAGAAACAATCCCTTTCTGCAAGGTCTTATCAAGAGATATTTCTGCTTCTCCTGCTTCAATTTGCTGAAAGGCAACCGCAATATGCTGATATAACTTTTCGCCTTCAGGTGTAAGCGTTACGCCTTTGTTGGAACGAACGAAAAGAGTACAGCCAAGCTCATATTCCAATGCTTTAATTGCCCTTGTAATGTTAGGTTGATTATTAAGCAGTGCATTTGCCGCCCCAGTAAAACTGCCGCATTTCGCAACATAATAAAAGATTCTGTAATAATCATAGCTAATGTTCATCAAGCTCACATCCATATCAATTTGATATAAATCAAATATAACATATATATTTTACATATATCGGCTTTTGAATTATAATACAAAAGAAAGCGTATGTCAATGCAAAACAGAACTGTTTTGATTAAAAGCCATAAATGCATACGCAAATAACGGAGGTTGAATTGTATGGAGACTGTATTTGAATGTTTAATGTTGGCAGCGTTCATTATTGCTATGTGTGTTTTGATTTATCGGTTTGCAAAGAATAAATCAACAAACATCATGGCAGAAAGAACGGTTGCGTGGACAATGGCAGTAGGATTTGCTATTGGTGTGGTAAAAGAACTTATATTTCCGCCTGTGCGCTGGGTTTTAATGCTGTATGCAATCGGCGCAATTCTTGCCTATACTGCGGCTGCTTTTTCCTATCCTTATCATAGCGATACAGAAAACAATGAAGAGGAAACCTAAATGAACAAAGATCTGACGGTAGGTAAAACATCCTCGGTTTTATGGAAGTTTTGCCTGCCATTGTTTGGAAGCATCATCTTTCAACAACTATATAATATTGCTGATAGTTTTGTTGCAGGAAAGTTTGTAAGCGAAGATGCTTTGGCGGCAGTCGGAAACAGTTATGAAATCACCTTGATATTCATAGCGTTTGCTTTCGGTTGTAATATCGGTTGCTCGGTTATTACAGCCCAACTTTTCGGTGCGAAAAACTATAAAGAAATGAAAACCGCCGTTTATACAACCCTGATTGCTGGCGGCGTGCTTTGTGTGGTACTGATGGCTGTTGGCGTAATATTTTGTACCGATCTTTTGCGCTTTATTAACACACCAAATAATGTTTTAGCGGACTCCAAACTGTATTTGGATATTTATATATTGGGATTGCCTTTCGTCTTTTACTATAATATTGCCACAGGAATTTTCTCGGCGCTTGGAGACTCAAAAACACCGTTTATTTTCCTTGCCTGCTCATCACTTTCCAATATTGGTATGGACATACTGTTTGTCACCGCATTCAAAATGGGAGTAGCAGGTGTAGCGTGGGCAACCTTTATCTGCCAAGGAATCAGTTGCATACTCGCCGTTGTAGTAGTATTTTTACACCTTACCAAAATCAAGACAACCGAAAAAGCCGATGTTTTTTCGTGGAAGCTGCTTGGCAAAATATCGATTGTCGCCATCCCTAGCATCTTACAGCAAAGTTTTATTTCTGTCGGCAATATCATCATACAAGGTATTATCAACTCTTTCGGTTCAGCAGTTATGGCAGGATATTCGGCTTCTATTAAACTGAATAATTTGGTTATTACCTCACTGACCACACTCGGCAACGGTATTTCTAACTTTACCGCACAAAACCTCGGTGCTCAGAAACCTGAGCGTGTAAAAGAAGGCTTTAAATCTGGTATTAAACTGGTATGGATGCTTTGCATACCGTTGACTATACTCTATATTTTTGTAGGAAAATACCTACTCTATATTTTCCTTGATAATCCAAGCGGTACTGCTATGGATGTCGGTATCGAGATTCTTCGTATTCTCGCACCGTTTTATATAGTCGTTTCGGCAAAGCTCGTTGCAGACGGCGTGTTACGTGGAGCAGAAATGATGAACAAGTTTATAATAGCGACCTTTACCGACCTTATACTCCGTGTGGTTTTTGCCAAAGCATTATCCATTCCGTTCGGTACAACAGGCATCTGGCTTGCTTGGCCTATCGGTTGGTCGGTTGCAACGGTTCTATCGGTGATGTTTTACCGGACGGGTATATGGAGGAAAAATAGAAATAAGATTACATAATGAGATAACGCAAATTGTAATGCTAATCATAACCACCCGTCAAACGGGTGGTTTGTTCTGAGGCTAAAAGCCTCTGTTACCGGCCTGCGCCTAAAGACGCTGGCTTTCACTTTTGTTCAAGCCTATTGCCTTTGCCACTTTTGCCGCCCTTTAAAGGGCTTTCGTATTACCTGCCACCCTTAAAAGGGTCTTCGTACTCTCGGACACTTAATTTATCTAATGCTATATCGTGTTTTTCTTGGTCCTCTATATACTTTCGTATTGTTGCTTCGTTAAGTCCAACGGTACTAACATAATAGCCTTCTGCCCAGAAATGTCGATTTCCGTACTTATACTTTAAATTTGCATGCTTGTCGAACATCATCAAGGCACTTTTTCCTTTGAGATATCCCATATGTAGGTTTACAATAGATATGTTACAGTTGGCAATAAAAAATAAGTGACGAATGGAAAATCCTGTGTTACAGTTAAGTTGCTGAGACAAAACAGACAGGAGGATCAAC
>URGJ01000011.1 GCA_900547445.1 uncultured Oscillospiraceae bacterium
TAGTTTCCATCATATTTTTTTGAGAAAAGTGTAACCTATCATTGACGACTGCACATTTTTAAAAAATATGCCAATTAGGGCAAATTTATTTAATTGTCTGAATTTATTTACAAATTTATCATTTACTTTTCCGCATAAAAAGTGTAAAATATAGTTTAATAAAAACACGGAGGTGTTTTGTTTGGCAAGAAAAATGGCAGATGAAATTCTTGAAGCCGAAAGGGGTGCCGAAAGGATTATTTCGGACGCGGAAAAAAGAGCGGCGGAAATATCCGATACCGCAAAGCTAAAGGCGGTGGAGGAAACGGCGCGCATACTCTCCGAAGCGGAGAAAAACGCCGAAAAAGCGTTAGACTCCGCAAAAGCGGCGGCACAGGTCAAAAAGCAGGAGGCTGAAAACCAAGCCGAAGCTATTAAGGACGGACTTGACAGTAAGTATGAGCAAAATATCAAAAAGGCGGTAGCCGCCGCCACAGAAATTCTCTTCGCTTAAAAATTTGATTTATTAATGTAAGTGTGGTGATAGGTTTGGCTAAGCTTAAATGTAAGCTTGTCAGTATTTATGCTTCTGATACCGAGGCGGCGGCAGTTATGAAGCGACTGCAAGAAATGTCGGTTATCGATATTGACACGGCGGCTTCGGACGAGGAGACCTCTGTTTTGCAGGAGGGATATTTTAGGACCGATACCTCGGACAAGATAAACGCCTACGAGCGAAATGCCGAGACTGCGGAAAGCGCGGTTAAGATATTAAACCTCAGATTTCCCGAGAAAAAGGGAATTGCGGGGCTTTTTAACTCCGCAAGGGAGCTTACCCCCGATGAGTTTTACCTAAAGCGCGAGCAGATTGAAAAGGCCTTATCCCTTGCAAACGAGGTTATAGAAAACGACCGCAAGATAGCAGAGCAAAAGGCGGAGATTGTACGCCTTAACACTACAAGGGAGCAGATGCTCCCTTGGGAGCCGCTGGATGTCCCCCTCTCCTTTTCGGGAACGGCGAAAACTCGGGCGTTTATAGGCACGGTAGCGGGAATTTACACCCTTGATGGGCTGTGCGAAAAAATAGCCGAAATTGACCCCGAAATTTCCCTTTATACCGAGATTGTAAACACGGGAAAGGATATAACCTATATTTTTGCTTGCTGTCCGAAAGAAGAACAGGAGCGGGCAGAGGCGGTTTTACGCTCCCTTTCCTTTGCGAGACCTGCGCAGATCACCTCGAAGCTACCGAGGGATAAAATAGCCTCTAAAGAGCAACGCGCGGATAAATGCAAAGAGGAAATCGATAAATTACTTGCGAGGATAAAGGAAATATCCGAAAGCCGTTATGAGATTGAAAACCTTGCGGATTATTGCAGGGGAAGAGCCGAAAACTTCCGTGCGGCGGGCGAAATAGCCAGAACCTCGCACACGGTGCTTATTAAAGGATATGTAGCCGAGCGGGATATGCCCTATCTTGAAAAGGAGTTAAAGAAACAGTTTACCGTTGTAATTGAGGCGGAGGACGCTAACGAGGAGTTGGCTCCCGTAGTACTTCAAAACAACGCCTTTGCGAGACCTGCCGAGACGCTTGTTAAGATGTATTCATTACCCGGCTCCCGCGATATCGACCCCTCTCCGATAACGGGCTTTTTCTACTACCTGTTTTTCGGAATGATGTTTTCGGACGCGGGCTACGGACTTATTATGATAATCGCAACAAGCATTGCCCTTGCAAGATTTAAGCTTTCAAGGTCGATGCGGCAGAATATGCGGCTGTTCCAGTACTGCGGTATTTCCACCTTTTTGTGGGGTCTTGTATACGGCAGCTTCTTCGGCGACAGTATTGCGGTTATAAGCGAAAGGTTCTTCGGTCACAGGGTGGCTTTGCCCGCGCTTATTGACCCGATGAACGGCGACGCGGTAACCCTTTTGATATTAAGCCTTGCACTCGGTCTTGTTGAAATTATCGCGGGACTTTGCGCGAAGTTTGCGACCTGTATGAAAAACGGCGATAAGGCGGGAGCCTTCTTTGACGCTGGACTTTGGATTACCACCCTCACGGGTATCGCGCTTATGGCTTTGGGCTTTGTTACGGTGCCGATAATTAAAAATATCGGTATCGGCTTAGCTTTAGTGTCGGTTGTAGGACTCATACTCACTCAAGGGCGTGACAAGAAAAATCCGATTATGCGCCTTTTTTCGGGTATCGCCTCCCTTTACGATATTACAAGCTATGTAAGCGATTTGCTTTCGTTCTCGCGTCTTATGGCGCTTGGGCTTACAACATCTGCAATGAGCGCGGTGTTTAATATGCTAAGCGCAATGGGCGGAAAATCTATCGGAGGCTTTATACTGCTTATTATTGTTTTCCCGCTCGGTCACGCGATTAACTTCGGACTGAATGTTTTGGGCGCGTATGTTCATACTTTGAGACTTCAGTATGTTGAGCTGTTCTCAAAATTCTATGAGGGCGGCGGCAGAGAATTTAAACCCTTTTCATTCAAATCAAAATACACCGATTTGAATGTGCAAAATATTAAGGAGGAAAATTAAAATGACTTTAGGTACAGTTTTAGCGCTTGCAGGCGCGGCATTGGCAACAATTTTAGCGGGTATAGGCTCTGCTAAGGGCGTAGGTATGGCTTGTGAGGTCGGTATGGGCGTTCTCGCGGAGGACTCCTCAAAATTCGGTAAAATGCTGGTTTTAGAGCTTCTACCCGGTACACAGGGACTTTACGGCTTTATCGTTTCCTTTATCGTGCTTACAAAAATCGGCATTTTCGGCGGTTCTGCTAACCTTGCTACTTGGGAGGGCGGAATGATTCTTGCCGCCTGTCTTCCTATCGCAATAGGCGGACTTATGTCGGGTATTTCCCAGGGAAAGGCGGCAGTAGCGGGTATTTCGCTCTTTGCTAAGGACGACAGCGCCTTCCCGAAGGCTCTCGTATCTATAACACTTGTTGAAATTTACGCTCTGCTTGCATTCCTCGTTTCATTCCTTACCGTAATTCTTCTCTAAGGTGATAAAAATGACCTCAAGTGAAAAAATACTTGCCGGTATAACCGCCGAGGCGGAGGAGACCGCAAAGGAGATTATTTCCGCCGCCGAAAAAAAGGCGGAAGAGATAATTGCCAACGCCGTCTCGGAAGCCGAAAAACAGGCGGAAACCATCGCCGCCGAGGCAGATAAAAAAGCCGAGCTGACAGAAAGCACGGGTAACTCTGCGGCACAGTTGGTTTTAAGGGACGCAAGGCTTACAAAAAAGCGCGAGCTTATTGAAAAAGCCCTTGATGAAGTTATCGTAGGCATAAATAATTATGACGATAAAACCTACTTTGACTGCCTTTTAAGGCTTGTCCGATATAACGCTATGAGCGGAAAGGGCGAAATGCTCCTGTCAACCCGTGATCTGTCGAGGGATAAGGGCGATTTTGTAAAAGCCTTAGAGGAGCTTTCGGTAACCGTAAGCGATACCCCTATCGATATTAACGGCGGTTTTATCCTTAAATACGGCGATATAATTATAAACTGCGAGCTGTCGGCAGTAATGCGCGAAAAACGCGATGAAATAACCGACTCATTGAATACAGCCCTTTTTGGCTAAAGAAGGTGAAACTATGTCAGTTAAATCCGTTGGTTTTGCCATAGGAAACCTAAGAGCGAGGGAAAACAGCCTTTTAAAGGCGGGAGACCTAAATCAGCTCTCTGCCGCCAAAAGCACGGACGAGCTTGCTAAAATGCTCACGGATAGGGGAATAGGCACGACCGATACCGCCGATGTTCCGCAGCTTTTAAGTGAGGAAACCGAAAAGCTTTGGGAATATGTTACCGAAAACGCTCCCGATATGTCGGCGTTTGAGCCCTTTTTGTATGAAAACGATTTTCATAACTATAAGGCGGTGCTTAAAGGCGTGGTACGCGGCAGAGAATATAAGAGTCTTCTTATTCTTCCCGCCACGGTGGAGATTTCCTATATTGAACGCGCGGTAAAGGAAAAGAGATTTGATTTACTGCCCGAATTTATGCGTTCTGCGGCAGACGAGGCGTATTCCGTATTTACAAAAACGGGGGACAGCCAGCTTGCCGACTGCATAATTGACGCGGGGCTTATGACCGCACAGATAGATAAGGCTAAAAAAATCGGCAACCGCGTGATTTTAAAGCTTATAACCGTGACTGTGTTTTATAACAATATGAAAGCCGCTCTGCGCGCGGCAAAGGCGAATAAATCCGCCGCATTTTTAAATACAGTGCTTACCGAAACAGGCGTTGTTTCAAAAAATGCTATGGTTTCGGCGGCGCTTAGCGGTGAAGAAAAGCTTTTAGAGCTTTTAGCGGGCGTTTCCGAGCTTGGCGGTGGAGAAGCCGCCGAAGCCTACAGGCACTCTCCCACGGAGTTTGAAAAATTCGCGGACGACTGTGTTATAAAAGCGGCGAGACGGTGTAAATTCATTACCTTGGGAATTGAGCCGATTGTAGGCTATATGCTTGCGCGCAGGGCGGAAATTACCGACCTTCGCATAATTTACAGCGGTATAAAAACAGGTCAGCCGACCGAAAAAACAAGGGAAAGGCTGCGTGAGCTTTATGCTTAAAATAGCGGTTTTGGGCGATACCGAAAGCATTAAAGGCTTCGCGGCGGTAGGACTTGACATTTACCCTTGCGACAAAGACGCTGACGCAGAGCATATTTTTTCAAAAATTGTTTCCGCGGGATACGGTATAATTTATGTGACCGAGCGTTTAGTGCCGCTGCTTAAACGCCAAATAGATAAAACCGATAAACAGCTTACCCCCTCGGTAGTGCCGATTATCGGTGTTTCGGGCAATAACGGCGCAGGTACTGCCGCGCTTAAGGCGGCGGTCGAAAAGGCGGTCGGCTCGGATATAATTTTCAACAAATAGCAAAAGGAGATATAAGAATGACCGAAGGAACAATAACCAAGGTTGCGGGTCCTCTTGTAATAGCCGAGGGTATGCGTGACGCCGATATGTTCGATGTTGTCCGCGTTTCGGATAAAAAGCTTATCGGTGAAATTATTGAAATGCACGGCGATAAGGCTTCCATTCAGGTTTATGAGGAAACCGCCGGCTTAGGCCCCGGCGAAAAGGTTGTCTCAACAGGAAAACCTCTAAGCGTTGAGTTAGGGCCCGGGCTTATCGGCTCTATATTTGACGGAATACAGCGTCCCCTTGCCGAAATTATGAAGGTTAGCGGTACAAACCTTCAGCGAGGTGTTGAGGTACCCGCCCTTTCCCGTGAGAAAAAGTGGCATTTCACCCCCGAAAAAAAGGTAGGCGACCTTGTAGTGGGCGGCGATACGGTAGGTACGGTTCAAGAAACCGCTATTGTAAGCCATAAAATAATGCTCCCCAATAAAATGTCGGGCAAAATAGTTGAGATTGCCGAGGGCGATTATACGGTCGAGGATACCGTTTACAAGGTAGAGACCGAAAAGGGTATTGTCGAGCTTACCCTTATGCAGTCCTGGCCTGTCCGAGTGGGCAGACCCTATAAACGCAAACTGTCACCCGATATTCCCCTTGTGACGGGTCAGCGTGTAATTGACACCCTTTTCCCGATTGCAAAGGGCGGCGTTGCGGCGGTACCCGGCCCCTTCGGCTCAGGCAAAACCGTTGTTCAGCACCAGCTTGCAAAGTGGGCGGCGGCGGATATTATAGTTTATATCGGATGCGGCGAGCGCGGCAACGAGATGACCGATGTTTTAAACGAATTCCCGGAGCTAAAAGACCCGAGAACCGGCAACTCCCTTATGGAGCGCACGGTGCTTATTGCCAACACCTCGGATATGCCTGTTGCGGCGCGTGAGGCATCGATTTACACAGGCATTACAATAGCCGAATACTTCCGTGATATGGGATATACCGTGGCGCTTATGGCGGACTCCACCTCCCGTTGGGCGGAGGCTCTCCGCGAAATGTCGGGCAGACTTGAGGAAATGCCGGGCGAAGAGGGCTATCCCGCATACTTAGGCTCTCGCTTGGCGCAGTTCTATGAGCGCGCGGGCAGAGTAATAGTAAACGGCGGCGAAGAAACAGAGGGCGCGCTCTCGGTAATCGGCGCGGTTTCCCCTCCGGGCGGTGATATTTCGGAGCCCGTTTCCCAGGCGACCCTCAGAATTGTAAAGGTATTCTGGGGACTTGATTCCTCCCTTGCATACAAGCGGCACTTCCCCGCGATAAACTGGCTTACAAGCTATTCGCTTTACGCCGATTCACTCTCTGATTGGTTTAATAAAAATGTAAAGACCGATTGGTATAAGCTTCGCGGCAGACTTATGGCACTCCTTCAAGAGGAAGCCGAGCTTGAAGAGATAGTAAAGCTTGTGGGTATGGACGCGCTTTCGGCTCCCGACCGCCTAAAGCTTGAGGCGGCGAGGTCTATAAGAGAGGACTACCTGCACCAGAACGCCTTTGACGATACCGATACCTATACCTCGCTTAATAAGCAGTACCTTATGATGGAGCTTATTTTAGCCTTTTACGATAAATCGGCCGAGGGGTTAGATAAGGGCGCGGCGATTGAAAAAATCGTTTCTATGCCCTCAAGAGAGCGCATAGGTCGCTTTAAGTACACACCCGAAAATAAAATCGATTCCGAATACACCGAAATTTTAGCCGAACTTGACAGCGATGTTGACAGAGCTGTTAAGACTTCCGACGAGCTGTAAGGAGGGGAGCAAAATGCCAAAGGAATATAAAACCATACGCGAGGTTGCGGGCCCGCTTATGATTGTAAGCGATGTTGAAAATGTAAAATATGACGAGCTGGGCGAAATTGAGCTCCCGAACGGTGAAATCAGGCGTTGTAAGGTGCTGGAGATCAACGGCACAAACGCTTTGGTTCAGCTTTTTGAAAGCGCGGCGGGAATTAATCTTGCCGACTCTAAGGTGCGCTTTTTAGGCAGAGGAATGGAGCTTCCCGTTTCTCCCGATATGCTTTCCCGCGTTTTTGACGGCCTCGGCAGACCGATTGACGGCGGTCCCGAGCTTATTCCCGAAAAGCGAATGGATATTAACGGCAGACCTATGAATCCCGCGGCAAGAAACTATCCGCAGGAGTTTATACAGACGGGCGTTTCGGCTATTGACGGACTTAACACCCTTGTAAGAGGGCAGAAATTGCCTATTTTCTCGGCTTCGGGACTTCCCCACGCCAACCTTGCCGCCCAGATTGCAAGACAGGCGGCGGTGCTCAGGGATAACGAGCAGTTTGCGGTTGTATTTGCGGCAATGGGTATCACCTTTGAGGAGTCCAACTTCTTTATCGATTCCTTTAGGGAGACCGGTGCCCTTGACCGAACCGTTATGTTTGTAAACCTCGCTAACGACCCCGCTATCGAGCGTATAGCTACACCTAAAATGGCGCTTACGGCGGCTGAATATTTAGCCTTTGACCTTGGTATGCAGGTGCTTGTAATAATGACCGATATTACCAACTACGCCGACGCTCTGCGTGAGGTTTCCGCCGCGCGTAAGGAGGTGCCCGGCAGACGAGGCTACCCCGGTTATATGTATACCGACCTTGCGACCCTTTATGAGCGCGCGGGTCGCTTAAAGGGCAAGGACGGCTCTATAACCCTTATTCCGATTCTTACCATGCCCGAGGACGACAAGACCCACCCGATACCCGACCTTACGGGATATATCACCGAGGGTCAGATAATTTTAAGCCGTGAGCTTTACAGAAAGGGCGTTACTCCGCCTATTGATGTACTACCGTCCCTTTCCCGTCTTAAGGATAAGGGAATAGGCGAGGGCAGAACAAGAAAGGATCACGCGGCGACTATGAACCAGCTTTTCGCGGCGTATGCGAGAGGTAAGGACGCAAAGGAGCTTATGGTGATTTTGGGCGAGGCGGCGCTTACCGATATTGATAAAAAGTACGCCGAGTTTGCCGATAGGTTTGAAAAAGAGTATGTCTCCCAAGGCTATAATACCAACCGCACCATTGAGGAAACACTTAATATCGGCTGGAGGCTTTTGTCGATTCTGCCGCGAAGCGAGCTTAAGCGAATCAATGACGAGCTGTTAGACAAGTACTACGGCAAGGTATAAGGAGTGGGATAATGGCAACACTTAATGTTAATCCCACCCGTATGGAGTTAACCCGCCTTAAAAAACAGCTTTCAACCGCCCTTAAGGGTCATAAGCTGCTTAAAGATAAGCGGGATGAGCTTATGAGGCAGTTTCTTGATATGATAAGGGAGACCAAAACCCTCCGCGAGCGGGTCGAAGAGGGGCTCCGTAAGGTCAACTCCGATTTCGTGCTGGCTTCAAGCGTTATGTCAAAGGAGGCGCTTGATACCGCCCTTTTAGCCCCCAAGCAGGAGGTTTATTTGGAGCAGTCAACCCGCAATGTAATGAGCGTTGACATTCCTGTTTATCATATTAACACCAGAACGGCGGAGGAGTCGGACATTTTTTCCTACGGCTTTGCTTCTACAAGCTTTGAGCTTGACGACGCGGTAAGCGGACTTTCGGAGTTACTGCCCTTAATGCTCCTACTTGCCGAAAAGGAAAAGTCGGTAAAGCTTATGGCGGACGAGATTGAAAAGACCCGCCGCCGCGTAAATGCTCTTGAACATGTCCTTATTCCCCGCTATCAGGAGACCATTCATTTTATCTCTATGAAGCTTGAGGAAAACGAGCGCTCAAGCCGTGCGAGACTTATGAAGGTCAAGGATATGATGATTGAACAGCAGATAGAGTATAAGCACACCCACCCCGACGCGGTCTAAAATACAAGAACAAACTCCCGCCCGTTTGAGAAAATCTCAAACGGGCGGGAGTTTTATACTCTCTGATATTAGTCGATAAATTTATCGTGAACGGCTCTTACCGCCTTATCGGCGTATTCGGCATCGATAAGTACCGAGATTTTGATTTCGCTTGTCGAAATCATACGGATATTGATACCGGCGTCATAAAGCGCCTCAAACATTTTGGAGGCAACACCGGGGTGGCTTTCCATTCCCGCGCCCACAACCGAAACCTTGGCAACCGACTCATCAAGCGCAACCTTATGGTAATTAAGACTGTCCTTCATAGACTCTATTGACTCAACCGCGGTTTTTCCGTCATCCTTGGGAACTGAGAAGGTTATGTCTTTAGTTCCGTCACGGCCTACCGACTGGAGAATAATATCAACATTTATTCTTTTATGAGCTAACTTGTTGAAGATTTTGAAGGCAACTCCCGGAGTGTCCTCAAGTCCTACTACCGAAATGGTAGCAACATTAGTGTCCTTAGCAACGCCTCTGATTAAAGTCTTTTCCATTTTAACAGTCTCCTTTACGATTGTGCCTGGTTTGTTTTCAAGGCTTGAAAGTACCTCAAGCTCTACATTATATTTTTTAGCCATCTCAACCGAGCGGTTATTAAGCACCTGCGCTCCCAAGGTCGCAAGCTCAAGCATTTCATCATAGGTTATCGAATCAAGCTTCCGCGCGTTAGGAACCTTGCGGGGGTCGGCGGTATAAACACCGTCAACATCGGTGTAAATCTGGCATACGTCCGCCTTCATAGAGGCGGCAATGGCAACCGCGCTTGTATCCGAGCCGCCGCGGCCCAAGGTGGTTATATCGTCATACTTGTTAAGCCCCTGAAAGCCCGCAACTATTACTATGTTGCGCTTCGCAATCTCGTTCCTTATACGCTCGGCGTTAACATTTTTAATGCGCGCGATACCGTGGTTTGAGTCGGTCGAAAAGCCCGCCTGCCAGCCGAGCAGGGAAATTACGGGACAGCCTAACTTTTCAATTGCCATCGCAAGCAGAGCAATAGACATCTGTTCGCCCGCGGAAAGGAGCATATCAAGCTCCCGCTTAGAAGCGCCGTCGGGATTGATTTCCTTTGCCTTTTCGATTAAATCGTCGGTAGTGTCGCCCTGAGCCGAAACAACAACTACAACGTCGTTTCCTTTTTTGTAATCGCCTATAATGGTATTTGCAACGTTAAATACCCTCTCGGCGTTGGCAACCGAAGATCCGCCGAATTTTTTTACAATTAGTGACATTGAATAAACCCCCTGAAGAAATTAGAAGAAAGTGTGCAATACTTTAAATGAGGAAAGATTGTTAAACCGCGAAAGCTTTTCTTTTATGACGCTTTCCTTTTCCTCGTCGGTTAAAAATGCTATCTCGCCGCGGAATTTGTTTTTAACTGAAGATACGGCGGGGAAGAGAGCCTCGAACTGTTTTTCAAGTCCTTCAAAATCGTCGGACGAAACCCTTACATAGAGTCTTGAAGCTTCATCGTAAGCGTTATCAACATAATCGGGCGCGCCTTCCTCCCAGTCGAGGTATTTGCGCGTGCTGAGGTGCTTTACGCAGTCGATAACATCAGCTACTACCGCGCTGGCTGTGGCTTCCTTGCCGGCGCCCTTGCCGTAGAACATAACCTCGCCCGTCTGGTCGCCGTTTACCATTATCGCGTTGAATACGCCGTTTACTCCCGAAAGAATACACTCGCGGCTTACAAGTGTGGGACGGACAGAGGCGGTGATTTTGCCGTTAGGGAGCTTTTTCGCTCTGCCTATAAGCTTTATAACACAGCCGAAATTGTCGGCAGACTCAACGTCGTCAAGGGTGATTTCGGTTATACCTTCGGTCGCAACCTGTTCGGGATAAACGTGTCTGCCGAAGCCCAAAGCCGCTAAGATGCAGACCTTGCGGCAGGCGTCGTGCCCCTCAATATCGGCGGCTGGATTTTTTTCGGCGAAGCCCTTTTCCTGCGCTAAGGCGAGCGCCGCTCCGAAATCCATATTATCCACTATCATTTTATTTAAAATAAAGTTTGTTGTGCCGTTTAATATTCCCGCTATCTCGGTAATTTCGTTCGCGGCAAGGCATTGGGCTATCGGACGAAGAACCGGAATACCGCCGCCGACAGAGGCCTCGAAAAGGAAATTTACATTGTTTTCGTTAGCAATGTTAATAAGCTCCGCGCCCTTTGCGGCTACCAGCTCCTTGTTTGAGGTGGCAACGCTCTTCCCCTTTAAAAGACAGCTTTTGACAAAATCGTAAGCGGGATTAATTCCGCCCATAACCTCAACTACAACCTTAACGCTGTCATCATTAAGTATTGTGTTAAAATCCTTAATAAATTTCTCGCTGTAGGACAAATCGGGAAAATCGCGCAGGTCAAGAATGTATTTAACATTCACATCCGTGTGAGCCTTTTGTGCAATTCTGTCGGAATGATTTATAAGGATTTCGGCAACGCCCGAACCGACGACGCCGTGACCCATAATAGCGACATTTATCATTGTTTACCTCCGTCTATTCTCTTAATTGAAATTACACCGTCAATATTAAGCAGGCGTTTAATCAGCTCTTCGGGCGAAATGTTGCCCGTGCTAACCGTAAGCGAAGCGCTGGCGGTTCCGTTTTCCGGAATACCCTGCGAGACGGTGATAATGTTCGCGCCGCAACTGAAAAGCTCGGCGGTAAGCGCGGAAAAGACTCCCGCTCTGTCGGAAAGCAGGGCTTTAAGGTTTAATGTGTCGCCGTTAAGACCTGAATATTTAAACACATAATCCTTATACTTATAAAAGGCGCTTCTGGAAATTCCCGCCGCCTTTGCCGCGGCGGCGGCGCTTGAAGCTTTGCCGCTCGCTAATAGCTCTTTTGCGAGAATCACGCCCTCAAATACGGGCGGAAGCACCGCTGAATTTATAAGCAGGTATCTGTCTTCCATTATAACTGTCCTCCGTACGCGAACTGTTGTATTCTATTATAGTACACTTTTCTTGCTAAAGCAACAAAAAACATCATATTTTTTTATTACTGTTAAATATACATAGTTTTAAATAACGGAGTGGATAGCTTTGGAGCAAGAATTACGAAAGAATTTTCTTATTAACACCTTATATTTTCTTACAATAGCCGCGGGAATATTTATTTTCTGCAGATTTCTGCTTCGCTATCTTATGCCGTTTGTTGTTGGCGGCGCTGTCGCCTGGCTTGTTCAAAAACCCGCGAAAGTTATTTGCTCAAGGACGGGGCTGAAACGCTCCGTCACAGCGGGAACGCTTGCGCTTACCGTATTTATAGCCGCTGCGGTTTTGGTTTTATTAATCTGTATTAAAGCTGTAAACGCGGCGGCGGGGCTGTTTGAGGATATCGGCGGTAATGCGGAGATGCTTACAAAATTATTAAAGGAATTTAAGGACTCTGCCGATTCGTTTTTTGAAAAATTTCCGAAAGAAATAACCGATTTTTTAAGTACTCTTTACGAAAAGACGCTAAATAAAGCGGCGGCTTACTTTACAACTGCTGTTTCTTCGGCGGCGGGGTACACCGTAAAGCACGCGCCTGAGTTTCTTTTAAGCTGTGCGGTGGCTGCCGCTTCCGCCTGTTATATAGCGGCTGATTTTAGGAGGCTTATTAAATTTGCCCGCGGGCTTTGCGGAAATAAAATATACGAAAATGGTGTAAAAATTAAAAATATTCTTGTTAACAGCGTGTTTAAGTTTGCAAAGGGCTATCTTATAATTCTCGGTATCACCTTTGCGGAGCTTTTTGCAGGATTAGCGCTTTTGAAAATCAATTATGCATTGCTTTTGGCAGCAATTATTTCCTTTATCGATATACTGCCGATTTTGGGAACGGGTACGGTGCTTATCCCGTGGGCGGTGATCGAACTTGTTATGGGTAATACCGCTCAAGGGGTATCACTTGCGGTTCTGTACCTTGTAATAACCGTGGTAAGGAATTTTGCCGAGCCTAAGATTATCGGAAGTCAAATGGGCATAAAGCCGCTCTTTACTCTGCTCGCTATGTTTATAGGCATAAAGCTATTCGGAATAGCGGGAATTTTCATTTTGCCGATAACGCTTATAGTTGTTATAGAATATTATAAGACGGATGAAACCGAGCTTAGCAAGGATAAATCGGTATGACATTATTTTATGCCCTGCATATGATGTAATATAAAGGAATGTTCAACAGACGAAAACAGAACCCGTTATCGGTTCGCCTCTCGTCATCATAACGGAGTGAAAAGAAATGAAAAAGTATATTATAACCACAGGTACTGTCACCTACGCTATTAAGGGCCGAGACCTGTTAAGAAGAAAAGGATTTAATGTTAAAATCGAAAGGATTGCTTCCGGGGCAAGCTCCGGGTGCGGTTACAGTATAGTATTAAGCGGCGAGATAAAGGACGCGGAAAGTCTTTTACGGAGCGCGGGAATAAAAATCCTTGAAATTAGTGAAAAATCGTGATAAACAGGGCGCGGCATGAGCCAATGCCGCGCTTTTAACTTAAATATCAATAACGGAGGTGTTATATGTGATTTATCTTGATAACGCCGCAACAACCGGCAGAAAGCCGACAGGCGTTATAAAGGCTGTGGGCGGCGCTTTAAGGGAGCTTTCGGCAAATCCCGGAAGAAGCGGACACACTGCGTCGCTGAAAACGGCGGATTCGGTGTATTCGGTGAGGGAGAAAACGGCTGAACTTTTCGGCGCGTCAGGGGCTGAAAACGTTGTATTTACCCTTAACTGCACCCACAGCATAAACTGTGTAATCAAGGGCGTTTTAAAGGCAGGGGAGCACGCCGTGACCTCGTCTCTTGAGCATAACTCGGTTATGCGTCCGCTTATAAAGCAGCAGATACCCTTTGATACCGCTTATGTTTCCCTTACTGACGACAGAGCCACCTTAAGAGATTTTGAGAAAAAAATCCGACCGGAGACAAAGCTTGTAATCTGTACGGGAGCTTCTAATGTTTTAGGCAAAACATTGCCGATTACCGAAATAGGCGCACTCTGCCGCGACAGGGGAGTGCTTTTTGCCGTGGACGCGGCGCAGATTGCGGGAGTAATTCCGATTGATATGCGCCAAATGAATATAGATTTTCTGTGTATAGCCCCGCACAAAGGACTTTATGCTCCTATGGGTATAGGCGTGCTTATATGCGAAAAACCAATAGAAAATACTATTATTGAGGGTGGTACGGGAACCAATTCCGCGGAGCTTGTTCAGCCTGACGCTCTGCCTGAGCGCCTTGAAAGCGGAACGGTTAATGTTCCTGCAATAATGGGCATTTCGGCGGGAATAGACTATGTAAAGCAAATAGGAATTAATAAAATTTACTCACACGAAATGAAGCTTATACGCTATCTTTACAGGGAGCTTTCAAAAATTGAAAGGGTACAGCTTTATACGCCCGAGCCAACAGACGTTATGTACGCTCCGGTGCTTTCCTTTAATGTTTACGGAAAGACGAGCACTGAGGTATCTCAGTATTTAAGCGATAACGGAATAGCGGTAAGGGGCGGACTTCACTGCGCGCCCTTCGCTCACAGGCAGATAGGCACGTTAGACTCGGGAGCGGTCAGAGTATCTGTCGCTGCATTTAATACTCCCTCCGAAATCGGAAGCTTAATAAAGGCTATAAAGGAGATACGGTAATTTTACAAAAAAAATTGAAAAAATATGTAATTTTCTATTGAACGCAATAAAAAAATATGATAAAATAAACCAAATAAGTGTGTGAAAAGGATGTTTTGAAGTGAGCAGCATATTTAATGCAATTTATGCGTTTTTTAATCAGATTATATATGCTGTCGCCAGTATGCGGATACCCTTTGATATTATCGATATACTGCTTATGGCGTATATTATTTACAAGGCGATAGGCTTCATGCGCGAAACCCGCGCGGGTCAGCTGGCAAAGGGACTTATAATCTTGTTTATAATATATTTTGTTGCCAATTGGTGGAATCTTACCACTATGAAGTGGGTGCTTTCACGGTTTGTCGATTATATCATAATAGCTATCGCTATTATCTTTCAGCCCGAGCTTAGGAGAATTCTCGAAAGGGTGGGTCATACAAAGCTCGTCGGAACCCAAGGCTCGCTCTCGGACGAGCCGCTCGAGGACTGTATAGATACAGTATGCCGTGCGGCGGGTAATATGCAGGAAAGTAAAATAGGAGCCCTGATTGTTTTTGAGCGTTCCACACAGCTTGGTGAGATTATAGATACCGGCACCGTTATTAATGCCGTTCCGTCGGTTGCGATGGTTGGTAATATATTTTTCCCTAAATCGCCTTTGCACGACGGAGCGCTGATTATAAGAGACGGAAGACTTTACGCCGCAGGCTGTATTTTGCCGCTTACCCAGCGAGAAGACTTATCTTCCCAGCTTGGCACGCGCCACAGGGCGGCGATAGGTATGACCGAAAATTCTGATGCGGTGGTATTGGTTGTTTCTGAGGAGACCGGGAATATTTCCATTGTCTCAAACGGAAAAATAACGAGGAATTACAACGGTATTTCTGCCGCCGAGGAGCTTCACAGGCTAATTATCAATAATGATAGCAATGAAAACGAAAGCAAGGTTGCGGCGGCGGTTAAGCGTCTCAACCCTTTCAGAAAAGCACAAGGAAAGGACGCTGCCAAGGAAGATGAAACGGAAAATAAACCTTCCCGCTAAATTTTCATTAAAAAAGCTGCTTTACAATAAGCGGTTTACAATTCCGCTTTCTCTTATAACCGCATTCGCTTTATGGCTTGTGATTATGATTAAGCAGAATCCCGATATTGATAGAACGTTTACGGATATACCGATAAATATTAACCTTGAAAATACATTTGCATCTGAAAACGGCATGGAAATTATAGGAGATATTTCTTCGCAAAAATTTACCGTCACAATAAAGGGACCGAGTTATGTTGTTTCCGCATTGCAGTCGGGTGATTTTTATGTATACGCCTCCGCCGCGGCGATAAACGCTCCCGGCGAGTATCAGCTTGAGGTTTCAGGAGGCAAAAATACTGCAGTTTCTGATTATGAGTTTATAAGCATATCGCCATCGACGGTAAATGTAGATTTCGATTATGTTGACACAAAGGAATTTACAGTAAAAGCGCGCGCCGAGGGAGCGAGCGCAACCGAGGGGCTTATTGCCGAAACGGCGGTGGTAAGCGGTACAGAGAGCGATACGATAACAATAAAAGGTCCTCGTACGGTCATTAATCGTATAGCTACCGTTGAAGCCTATGCCGCGGTAAATAAAACGCTGAGCGAAAGCACTACCTATGACGCTGAGATACGTCTTTATGACGAGCAGGGCGCGGCTATTGATATGACAAATCTTACCTTGAGTGAAAACGCCGTTAAAGTGACCGTTCCTATTTCAAAACGTACTACGGTTCCTGTTGTAGCGGACTTTACTAACCTGCCCGACGGTTTTCAAAAAAGCAGTATTGCGTACAGTATAGACCATCAGACGGTGACGGTTATTGGCACGCCTGAGGCAATTGACAAAATAACTAAGGTTACTCTGTCGGCAATCGACATAACCTCGGTATCTGATACCTCGAATAAATTTGACGTTTCTCCTAAGCTTCCCGACGGGGTAAGACTGTTTGATTCAATAGAACATTTCACCGTAACGGTTAACACCTCGGGTTATGACGAAAAAACTTTTACGGTTTCAAGCGTACGGTATAAGGGGCTTTCGGCAGGACTTAACGCCACAAGCGATACGGTTATAAGGAACGTAAGAATATGCGGTCCTAAAAATGTTATTGCAAAGCTTAAGGATAATATGTTTTATGCGATGGTTGATTTGTCAGACAAAGCGGCGGGCGAACATACAGTTTCTGCCGTAATAAGGTCAGATTCCTACAACAATGTCTGGCAGGTTGGCTCATACAGCGCAATGGTGAAAATTAGATAAATTTTAAATAAAGGGCTTTAATAGCCCTTTATTTTAGCATATGTTTTAGCATTTTTTTCCTTCCCGAATATAATGTTATCGGGGTGAAAAGTATGATAATAAAGTATATTGCAATAGCTGCCATTCTTTGTCTTTCTGTGCTTGGACTGGCCGAGCTACTGCACGGAATCAACCTTCACATTACGGCACCGCGTTGCATGGCAGATACATATTCGGTTGTTTTTTTGTCAGGCGAAGACGCCGAGCAGCAGTTAAGCTTTGCAATTGAACAGCAAAAGTGGTTGGGCAGAGCGTATTCGGATTACATAATCGCCGTAAATACCGGACTTGATGAAAAAAGCGATATGGCCTGTCGCTATATTGCGGAAAAATACGGCGCTGTATACTGCACGCCTTGTGAGCTTAGGGATAAAATTGATTATTCTATTCCCCATAATAAAAAGGAAGGATAAGCTTTATATGGAGGAAGCTTTAACGGAAACGGTTAAAGAAATTAAAGGAACGGTTGAAAGAATAACATACCGCAACGAAAGTAACGGCTATACTGTGGCTGAGGTGCGCGCAGAGGGTAAAAGCATAACGGTTGTAGGGCTTCTTCCTTTTCTTAACGAGGGGGACGAGGCGGTTTTTTACGGGGAGTATACCGTGCACCCCTCCTACGGCGAGCAGTTTAAGGCAGAACGGTTTGAGCGGAAAGCCCCGCAAAACGCGGCGGCGATACTGCGGTATTTATCTTCGGGAGCGATTAGGGGCATAGGTCCGGCGACAGCGCAGAAAATTGTAGAAAAATTCGGTGCGGAGTCTCTCGACGTCATACAAAACAGACCGCAGGATTTGGCAACAGTCAGGGGGATTACCCTTTCTAAAGCAAAGCAGGTATCCGAGGAATACCAGAAGCAGTACGGCGTAAGGGATATTATGATGATGCTGTCAAAATACGGAGCAACTCCCGATAAATGCCTTGCAATTTACCGCCGCTTCGGCGAAAAATCCACCGATATTATTAAAAGCAATCCTTATGCCCTCTGCGAGGAGGGAATTGATTTCCGCTTTGAAACAGCGGAGGATATAGCTGATGATTTATCCTTTGACAAAAACAGTGAATTAAGAGTTTCGGCGGGGGTTGAATATGTTCTTAGGAAAAATCTTGCGAACGGTCACACCTGCCTGCCGCGGGGTAAGCTTTGCGAGGTGGCTGTAAAGCTGCTTGAATGTAACAGAGAAACCTTTGAAAACTGCTGCGACCGACTTACTGAGTGTTTCAGAATTAAGTCCAAAACCGTTTGCGGTACTGAGTACCTTTCAATTCCCGAATATTATTCGGCGGAGGAGCATATTGCCGCCCGCCTTGTTTCGGTTAAAAGATATATTGACAGAGCGGTTACGGTTGACGCCCTTGAAATTGAAAATGTTGAATGCAGGCTCGGAATAGAGTTTGAGGATTTGCAGAAGCAGGCGATTTTCGAGGCGTTTTCGAGCGGAATACTTGTATTAACGGGCGGCCCGGGTACGGGAAAAACCACAACTCTTAATGCGATAATAAGCCTTTTTGAAAACCGCAACCTTGAGCTGGAGCTTGCCGCTCCGACAGGCAGGGCGGCAAAGCGTATGACCGAGCTTACGGGCAGAGAAGCAAAAACAATACACCGCCTTTTAGAGGTTGAGTGGAGCGAGGGCGACGTTAGGCAGTTCTCACGCAATGAGAAAAATCCGCTTAACTGCGATGTTATTATAGTGGACGAGGCTTCTATGATAGACGCCCTTTTATTTGACAGCCTTTTAAAAGCGTTAAGGCTTTCCTGCCGAATTATTTTAGTGGGAGATTCTGATCAGCTGCCCGCGGTCGGTGCCGGAAATGTGCTTAACGATATACTTTCTTCCGATATTTTTCCTTCGATCCGCCTTAAAAAGGTCTTTAGGCAGGCGGGGAAAAGCCGTATTGTGACCAACGCCCACGCGATTATAAACGGCGAAAGCGCTGATTTTTCATCAAAGGAATCGGACTGCTTTTTTTTAAAAAGACAGGACAGTTATTCGGTAAGCCGAACGGTGCTTGAGCTTGTCTCCGAGCGGCTTCCCGCGGCATACGGTTTCGACCCGATACGCGATATTCAGGTGCTTTGTCCCTCAAGAATGACCGAAACGGGCACTGTAAATCTTAACAATATCCTGCAAAGCACTTTGAATCCTGATACCTCCGGCAAGTCTCAGCTTGCGTTCAAGGGCATATACATGCGCGAGGGCGATAAGGTAATGCAGATTAAGAATAATTATGATTTGCAGTACAGGCGGGATAACGGCGAATACGGCACGGGGGTCTTTAACGGCGACGTGGGCTTTATTACCGACATCGACAAGCGCGGCGGGGTTATAAAGGTGCGTTTTGACGACAGGGTCGTTACATATTTTTCGGAGGATTTAGGTCAGTTAGAACTCGCCTATGCGGTTACGGTACACAAAAGTCAGGGAAGCGAGTATACTTGTGTTGTTTTACCGATTTTTGACGTTCCCCAAAAGCTTAAATACAGAAATCTTCTCTATACCGCCGTGACGAGGGCTAAAAAGCTGTTAGTTGCGGTCGGCAACGAGACCGTGTGGAACGATATGGTTTCAAATGACCGCAAAACACTCAGATACACTATGCTTAAGCAGTTTTTAAAGGAAGACAGCTCCTATGATAGATTTAATCAGCCTAATTAATCAGGCTTTTTTTCCAAAAACCTGCGCTGCTTGCGGCGAAATTACCTCGGACGGCGAGCCGCTTTGCGATTACTGCCGCGAAATGCTTGTACGGTTTGACCCGATTAAACGCTGTGTTAGGTGCGGAATGGAAAAGCCCGAATGCGATTGCAGATACAGGGTGTTTCATTTTGACGGTTTAATTGCTCCGTTTGAAAATAAGGATACCGCAAAGCGCGGTTTTTACGCCTTTAAATTTCGCAGAAAAATGAGTAACGCAGACTATTTTGCCGAGCAGATGGCTCTGTGCGTCAAAAACGAATACCGTGATATACAATTTGATGCCGTAACCTTTGTGCCGATGCACAGACTGCGCTTTTTGAAGCGAGGCTTTAATCAAAGCCGTGTGTTGGCCGAGAAAATCGCCGACATTCTCGGTCTTCCTCTTGCCGATACGCTTGTTTGCCTTAAATCGGGGAAGAGACAGCATGATTTATTCGGTAAGGAGCGTTTTGAAAATGTTAAAGGCCGTTATGCCGCAAAGGGAATAGTAAGGGGCAAAACGCTTTTGCTCGTCGACGATATAAAGACAACAGGCGCAACACTTGACGAGTGCGCAAAGCAACTGTTTGCGGCAGGTGCGGACGGCGTTTACTGCGTTACCGCGCTTATAACCAGACACAGGAAAAAGCGGGAAGAAAATAGTACTGGTAAAAAGTAAAAAACAATGATATAATGAATATATTAAAGCAATTGAAGGGACAGCTATGGCTACCGATATAGGAATAGATTTAGGATCATCGAAAACAGTTATTTTTTCAAGCTCTAAGGTTGTGCTTGAACTGCCGAATGTTGTGACGGTAGACAGCGAAACCTGGGAGCCTGTATATTTTGGCGAAAAGGCAAAGCAAACGATAGGAAGAACGCCCGACAGTCTTGTCAGCGTTTCGCCAATTGAACGCGGCGTTATTTCGGACTACGATATTGCCGAAATAATGCTTAAAAACTATATGCAGCAGGCGTTCGGAAGCCGTATTATGCGCCCCCGCATTATGGCTACTTTGCCCGCAGGACTTACCGAATTACAGCACCACTCGCTTTCAAATGTTGTGGAATCGGCAGGCGGACGCAATGTATCGGTAATTGAAGGACCCCTTGCGGTGGCGTTCGGCTTGGGACTTGATTTTTCAAAGCCGCGCGGCACCCTTATTGTCGATATAGGCGCGGGCACTACCGATATTGCCGTTATTTCCCTTGGAGGAATCGCGGTTTGCGAATCCTTTAAAACCGCCTCCTCGGACATTGATATGCAGATTATAAGATATATCCGCAAGGAATATAATGTTGAAATAGGCCCTCTTACCGCTGAAATGATTAAAATTAAGATCGGCTCGGCTATAAAGCGAGATATAGAGGTTGCGATAGTCGCAAAGGGAAGAAATGTTTTTTCGGGTCTGCCCGAAAGCTTTGAAATTTCCTCGGGTGAGGTCTACGAGGCGATTTTTGAAACCGTTGATACGATTTGCAACGCTATCCGCCAGGTGCTTAACCGTACCGACCCGGACTTGGTGGCGGATATTACGGAGGACGGAATGTACTTAACCGGCGGAGGTTCGCAGTTAAACGGTTTGGCTGAAAAGCTTCACGAATATCTCGGCATCAAGGTGCATCAGCTCGACGACCCCGCACACAGCGTTGTAAAGGGAGCGGCGGTTGCGCTAAAAAAGCCTGAACTTCTTAAAAATGTCGATTATCAGCTCCGTTCCATAAAGGAATTGGTTGTAGAGTGAATTTAACAGTTTAAAGCTTTAAACCGTTAAAGAAATTTTGCTTTATCTCTTGACAAAAGGGAAAAAATAGGTTAGAATGTTTTTAGCATTAGAAGAAAGGGTGAACGGTATGTTCGGTTACATAGCTTATCGATTTTATTACTATAAGACGGACTGCCTGTGCGCCCATAAAGCTTAGTCTTTATAATTTGTACGGACAGCCCGCAATCGCTCATGCTTTTATTGCAGTGAGAGTTGCGGGCTTATATTTTGAAAACGGGTGAAATGATGATAAACGAAAAAATGGCGGGGCTTGGAAAAAAACGCTCGGTTATCCGCGAAATTTTTGAATATGCGAAAATTAGAAGAACACAGATAGGGGCGGAAAATGTCTTTGATTTTTCTATCGGAAATCCGAGCGTGCCAACCCCTAAAAAGGTTACCGATACTATGGAGCGCTTAATAAAGGAAAAAGACCCGGTCGCACTTCACGGTTATACCTCGGCACAGGGGGATTTTTGTGTCAGAAGCGCTATTGCCGAGCATATTGAGAACACATTTGATTTTAAGGCAGACCCAAACCTTATTTATATGACCTGCGGCGCGGCGGCTTCGCTGACTATAAGCCTTAACGCTCTTATAAACGCGGGGGACGAGGTTATAGTTTTGGCTCCTTTTTTCCCCGAATACCGCGTTTTCGCGGAGAAAGCGGGTGCAAAGCTGGTTGAGGTACTATGCAGAGAAAGCGATTTTCAGATTGATTTTGCCGCGCTCGAAAAAGCCGTCACGGCTAAAACCAAAGCGATAATCGTAAATTCGCCTAACAACCCGACAGGCGCGGTTTTTTCGGAGGAAACAATAAGTAAGCTTACCGCTCTTCTTAATAAAAAGCAAGCGGAATACGGCACGGATGTATACATAATATCAGACGAGCCGTACAGGGAGCTTGTCTATGATGTAAGCGTGCCTTATATTCCGAAATATTATAATAACACCCTTGTGTGCTATTCATACAGTAAGTCGCTGTCTTTGCCGGGAGAGCGAATAGGATATATATTTGTTTCACCAAATGCTAATAACAGCGGCGAAGTATACGCGGCGGTGTGCGGCGCGGGCAGGTCTCTCGGCTTTGTCTGCGCCCCGAGCCTTTTGCAGTATACGGTAGGCGAGTGTGTAAGCTTACTGCCTGACCTTACGGTCTACCGCAAAAACCGCGATTTGCTTTTAAACTCCCTTAGAAAGTTCGGTTATACTGTAGTCCCGCCCGACGGCGCCTTTTACCTCTTTGTTAAATCGCCCGAGGAGGACGCGAACTCCTTTTGCGAAAGGGCGAAAAAATACGAGCTTTTGTTAGTTCCAAGCGACGATTTCGGCTGTAAAGGGTATGTTAGAATCTGCTACTGCGTTTCGACGGAACAGATTGAACGCGCTTTACCAAGCTTCAAGGCACTTATAGAAGAATACAAATAACGGAGACGGTTATGACTGATTTAGAAAAAGCAAGACAGCAGATTAACGAGATTGACAGGGAAATGGCAAGGCTTTTTGAAAAGCGTATGGCGGCGGTTAAATCGGTCGCCGAGTACAAAAAGGCGAACGGAGTGCGGGTTACAGATTCCGCCCGAGAGGCGGAGGTTATAAAACGCAATTCCGCCCTTGTGGAAAACGAAACGCTCAAGCCTTATTATGTAAGCTTTCTGCAAAATAATATGGACATTTCAAAAGCCTATCAGCACAGACTGCTTGAGGGTATGCGCGTTGCCTACAGCGGGGTTGAAGGGGCGTTTGCCAACATTGCCGCAAGCCGTATTTTCCCCGACGCAAAGGCAGTTCCGTACCCTGATTTTAAGGCGGCATACGATTCGGTGGTAAACGGCGAGTGCGACTGCGCGGTTCTCCCTATTGAAAACAGCCACAACGGCGACGTTGTTGGGGTTATGGACTTGACCTTTTTCGGCACGCTTTATATAAACGGAATTTACGATATTGAGGTTGTGCAAAATCTCCTTGCCGTCAAGGGAACGACAATGGACGAGGTAAAAAAAGTTATAAGCCACCCGCAGGCGCTCGGTCAATGCGCTAAGTACATAAGAGAACACGGCTTTGAGCCTGTTGAGGCGGTAAATACCGCTGTCGCCGCAAAGCAGGTCGCCGAAGCGGGCAGGCACGATACCGCCGCGATAGGCTCAAGCGAGGCGGCGAGGATTTTCGGGCTTAAAAAGTTAGAGGCGCATATCAATGAGAGCGGCAGTAACACAACCCGATTCGCGGTATTCTCAAAAACGCCGAAAACCGCCTCCGACGCCGACAATCAGTTTATAATGCTCTTTACCGTATCTAACGAGGCGGGCGCATTGGGCGAAGCGATAAATACGATAGGAAAATACGGCTTTAACCTGCGTGCTTTAAAATCCCGCCCTACAAAGGAGCTTATCTGGAGCTATTATTTCTACGCCGAGGGCGAGGGAAATATTAACAGCGAAAAAGGCAAAGAAATGCTTGATGAGCTTAAAGAAAAGTGCAGCAGTATAAGAATTGCGGGAAACTTTGAAAGAGAAGTAATCTTAAAGGGTGAGGATGAATGATAATACCTGTTAAAACCTCTGCGGGGGGCTATAACATCTACCTTGAACGCGGCTCGCTTAAAAAGGCGGGGGAATATCTTAATCTAAACCGCCGAGTGTTTATCGTGACCGACAGCGGCGTTCCCGAGGAATACGCAAAGACGGTCGCTGAACAGTCAAAGACGCCTGTTATTGTAACGGTAAAAGAGGGCGAGCCGTCTAAATGCTTTGATACATATAAATATTTGCTTTCGCAAATGGTAGAGCACGGCTTTACAAGGAGCGACTGCGTTGTCGCGGTCGGCGGCGGAGTAGTAGGCGATATGGCGGGATTTGCCGCGGCAAGCTATATGCGCGGTATCGATTTTTACAATATCCCGACCACCGTTTTATCGCAGGTGGATTCGTCGATAGGCGGCAAGGTAGCGATTGATTTTGAGGGGTATAAAAATCTTGTCGGCGCTTTTTATCCGCCGAAAGCGGTTATTATCGATTCCGATACCCTTATGACGCTTCCTGACAGGCAGATTTCAAACGGACTTGCAGAGTCGGTCAAAATGTCCCTTACCTCGGATAAAGAGCTGTTCAGAATTTTTGAACAAGAGAGCATAACAGAAAATATCGACCTTATAATCGAGCGTTCGCTTAAAATTAAGCGCGGAGTTGTCGAACAGGACGAAAAAGAGGGCGGTCTTCGCAAAATTCTTAATTTCGGTCACACCTTAGCCCACGCTATTGAAAGTGAAAACGGTATGGAAAACCTCTATCACGGCGAGTGCGTGGCGCTTGGTATGATTCCTATGTGTTCGGAAAGCGTACGGGAGTGGCTTATCCCCGTGCTTAAAAAGCTTAATCTGCCCACAAGCACAGAGTACGAGCCTGAAAAGCTAATATCTGCTATGCGGCATGATAAAAAGCTTATGGGCGATAGGATTACCGTGATTATCGTACCCGAAATAGGAAAGTTTGAGATGCGGGAAATGCCCTTTGATGATTTTGCAAAAGAAATTAAGGAGAGCTTTAAATGAAAAACACCATAGGAACCTCGGTTGCGCTGACCGTCTTCGGCGAAAGCCACGGAGCGGCTGTCGGCGCGGTGCTTGACGGCTTAGCCCCGGGCATTGCGGTCGATGAAGATTTTATCCGTTCACAGCTTACCTTGCGCCGACCCTTCGGAGATATTTCGACACCAAGAGTAGAGCCTGATAATTTTATTATAGAAAGCGGTGTTTTCGAGGGTAAAACCACAGGTACTCCGATTTGCATTGTAATACCTAATGTCAACACAAAATCAAAGGATTACAGCGAGATAAGGAGCAAGGCGCGCCCCGGTCACGCCGATTACACGGCTTATGAGAAGTACCACGGTTTTGAGGATTACCGCGGCGGCGGTCATTTCAGCGGGAGAATAACCGCTGGGATTGTTGCGTCGGGAGCTATCGCGATTTCCGCTTTAAGAGCTAAAGGTATTTATATAGGTACGCATATTTCCCGACTGGCGGGGGTAAAGGATCGCGGGTTTGTGAATTTCAAAGAGGATATTGAGTCGGTTAATAATAAGGTTTTCGCGGTGCTTGACAGTAACGCCGAAACGGGTATGACCACGGCGGCAAATGCCGCCAGAACCGACGGTGACAGCGTAGGCGGAGTGCTTGAAACGGCGGTTATAGGTCTGCCTGCCGGGGTAGGCGAGCCGTGGTTTGACAGTATAGAAAGCAAGCTTTGCCGCGCTCTGTTCGGAATCCCCGCTGTAAAGGGCGTTGAGTTCGGCGGCGGCTTTGCACTTTCTGATATGCGCGGCAGTGAGGCTAACGACCCGATAAGAATTGAAAACGGGGAAATTAAGACCCTTTCAAACAATAACGGCGGCATAAACGGAGGTATTACAAACGGTATGCCGGTTATCTTCCGCTGTGCGGTAAAGCCGACCTCTACAATCCACAGGGAACAGCAGACGGTGGATTTTATAAACCGCGAAAATGTGCAGTTTACGGCGGGCGGCAGACACGACCCTTGCATTGCGCATAGGGCGAGGGTGGTTATCGACAGCATAACCGCCGTGGTGCTGTGCGACATATTAAGCGAACGCTTCGGAACGGACTGGTTAGCAAAATAATGGAATACGGTTGCATAGGCGAAAAGCTTACACATAGCTTTTCTAAAATAATTCATTCTAAGATTGCCGATTATGCCTACGAGCTAAAGGAAATAGCCAAGGAAGACCTTGACATCTTTATGAAAAAGGCTGATTTTAAGGCGATAAATGTCACAATTCCCTATAAACAGGCGGTAATTCCTTACCTTTATGAAATAAGCGACACCGCGAAAAAAATCGGTGCGGTTAATACTATTGTAAATAGGGACGGCAAGCTTTACGGCTATAACACCGATTACGAGGGTATGCGGGCGCTGATAAAAAGACAGGGCGCAAATTTGAAAAATAAAAAGGTTTTGGTTTTGGGCAGCGGCGGCACCTCAAAAACCGCGGCGGCCGTGGCGGAAAGCCTTGGGGCAAGTGAGGTATTGAGGGTATCCCGCGGAGGTAATGACGGCGCGGTAACATATGATTACGCGCTTGCACACCACTCTGACGCGGGGGCGATTATCAATACCACCCCCTGCGGAATGTTCCCTAATATCGGGGAGACGGCGGTAGATTTATCCCTTTTTACAAATTTGGAGTCTGTTACCGACGCAGTATACAATCCGCTTTGCTCCGCACTTGTTACTAAAGCACGCGAAAAGGGAATAAACGCGTCAGGCGGGCTTTATATGCTGGTAGCGCAGGCGGTTTTCGCCTCGGAAAAATTCACGGGAAATTCCATTCCCAAAAGCGTTACCGACAGCGTTTATAAAGAAATACTGCTTGATAAAAGAAATATCGTTTTAATCGGTATGCCCGGGTGCGGCAAGACAACGATAGGAAAATCGGTCGCAATGGAAACCAAAAAGAAATTTATCGACACCGATGACGAAATTGTAAAGAAAACCGGAATGTCTATTCCCGAAATTTTTGAAATATACGGCGAAAAGAAATTCCGAGAAATCGAATCGGAGGTTATAAAAGAGGTTGCGGCTTTGCAGTCGGCAGTAATAGCTACGGGCGGCGGAGCGGTACTTAATCCCCAAAACGTTTCCCTTTTAAAGGAAAACGGAATTATAGTATTTATAGACCGCCCGATAGACGATTTGGTGACGACAGACGACCGCCCGCTATCCTCTAACAGAGAACTGCTTATAAAACGCTACAAGGAAAGATATTCTATTTATAAATCGTCCGCACAGGCGGAAATTAAGGCGGTCAAGGAATTAAACGCTAATATAGCGGCAGTAAAGGAGGCTTTCTTAAATGAAGATTTTGGTGATTAACGGTCCTAATATTAATATGTTAGGTATAAGAGAGCCCGGTATTTACGGCAAGGATAATTTTAATACCTTGTGTGAAACCGTAAAAGGCTATGCCAAGGAAAACGGAATTGAGGTAAAGCTCTTTCAATCCAATCACGAGGGTGCGCTTGTAGACGAAATTCAGGCGGCGTACGGCGTGTTTGACGGGATTGTGATTAACCCGGGGGCGTATACCCATACGAGCATCGCCCTGCTTGACGCGGTAAAGGCGGTCTCTATTCCCACCGTTGAAGTTCATATCTCGGATGTTGCGAGCCGCGAGGACTTCAGACAGGTAAGCTTTATAAGAGCCGCCTGCCAAAAAACCATCTGCGGCCACGGCATTAAGGGATATACCGAGGCTATGGAATTTTTAAAGGAGAATTACGGGGAAATTTAGATGGTTGTGACAATAAATAAAAGCACCGCTTTCGGCAGAGTGACAGCTCCTCCCTCCAAAAGTATGGCGCACAGGTACTTAATCTGCGCGGCGCTGTCTCCCGAAAGCGTTATTGAAGGCGTAGGCTTTTCGGAGGATATTAAGGCAACCCTTTGTTGCCTTGAGGCTCTGGGCGCTAATGTAGAAATAAAAGGAAATACCGTCCGAATAGGCGGAATAGATATAGATAAGGTAATAAAAAGTGATAAGCTTTTCTGCAATGAGTCGGGCAGTACTCTAAGGTTTTTAATTCCGCTTTGTCTGCTTTTTAACAGGGAAATCACACTGTCGGGCAGTAAACGGCTTATGGAGCGTTCCCTTTCGGTATACGAAGATATTTGTGCCGCCGTGGGTTTGGAATTTCGGCAAACACAGGATTCGGTCACGGTAAAGGGCAGATTAAAGGCGGGTAAATACTCTGTTAGGGGAGATGTTTCAAGCCAGTTTATAAGCGGACTGATGTTTGCTCTGCCGCTTTTAGCTAATGACAGCGTTATCGATATTACGGGCGCGCTTGAGAGCGGCTCGTACCTCGGAATGACGGTAAAGGCGCTTGCCGATTTCGGGGTGAGAATCAGCCGCACCGACGAGCATACGATATACATTAAGGGCAATCAAACCTATAAGCCGAGAGAGCTTACTGTTGAGGGAGATTATTCAAACGCCGCGTTTTTTGACGCATTAAACGCATTAGGCGGCAATGTGGCGGTGTCCGGGCTTAAAAAGGATACCTGCCAGGGCGACGCGGTTTACAAAAAGCTGTTCGGCGAAATTGTGCGCGGCTGCCCCGAAATTGACATTTCCGACTGCCCCGATTTAGGTCCTGTGCTTATGGCGGCGGCGGCGGCTAACAACGGCGCGCATTTTACGGGTACCCACCGCCTTAAGATTAAGGAGAGCGACAGGGGGGCGGCTATGGCGGAGGAATTGGCTAAATTCGGCTGTAAAACCCTAATAGGCGACAATGATATAACCGTTCACGCCTGTACCCTCAAAACCCCCGAATTGCCGCTCAACGGGCACAACGACCACAGGATTGTAATGTCCCTTGCGATTTTGTGTACCTTAACGGGCGGAAAAATATACGGTGCTCAGGCGGTTTCAAAAAGCTTTCCCGATTTCTTTGAGCGGTTTTCCTCGCTCGGCATTGATTTAGAGGTTGAAGAATAATGAAGTTAAACAAGGATATGAACATATTAATAGTTGGCTTAGGTCTTTTGGGCGGAAGCTATGCAGAGGCCCTTAAAAAGCAGGGCTATAAGGTAAGCGCGATAACGAGAAGCCGCTCCTCGGTGGATTTCGCCCTCAGTAAAGGGATAATCAATTACGGTACTACCGAGATTGAGCCCCGTTTGCTCGGAAATGCAGATTTGGTTGTGTTCGCCCTTTATCCCCATGTCTTTATTGATTGGATAAAGAAGAATCAACACCTCTTGAAAAGCGGCGCGGTAATCACCGATGTTACGGGGGTTAAGGGCTGTATTGTCGGCAAAATTCAGGAAATTTTGCGTGACGACGTGGAGTTTATCGCCGCCCACCCGATGGCCGGCAGAGAGGTCTGCGGAGTACAGAACAGCACCGACGAGATTTTTAAAGGCGCTAATTACATTGTAGTTCCGACCGAAAAAAATACTATGTCGGCAATTCAGCTTTGCCGTGATTTGGGCGAAAAATTGGGCTTTCGGCAGGTGTCCGAGCTGTCGGTAGAAATGCACGATAAAATGATAGCCTTTTTGTCTCAGCTTACCCACTGTATCGCCGTTTCGCTTATGTGCTGTAACAACACGCCCGACCTTGAGTATTACACGGGCGATTCGTTCAGGGATCTAACAAGAATTGCTAAAATTAACGATGAGATGTGGAGCGAATTATTCCTTGACAATAAGGACGCATTGCTTGCCGAAATGGAGCGTTTCAGAGCTTCCTTTGACGAGCTATACGAAAAAATCAAATTGGGTGACCGCGAAGGTATGCGCGAGATGATGAGAACCTCCACCGAGCGCAGAAAACGCTTTGACAAGCACATTTAAGGAGGAATTTCAAATGAATATGACATTTAAAAGAAAGCTTCCCATTCCTCAGCAAATAAAAACCCGTTATCCGGTAACCGAAGAAATGGCAAGGGTTAAGGCAGAGCGAGACGAGGAATTAAGAAAAATTTTTATGGGCGAATCGGATAAATTTATCCTTGTAATAGGTCCCTGCTCGGCGGACAGCCGCGAGCCCGTACTCGATTACATATCGCGCCTTCGCACGGTTCAGGACGAGGTTAAGGATAAAATACTTATAGTCCCGCGAATTTACACAAACAAGCCACGCACCACGGGCGACGGCTACAAGGGTATGCTCCATCAGCCCGACCCCAACGAGACCCCCGATATGCTAAAGGGTATTGTGGCAATAAGAGAGCTTCATATGGCGGCATTAAGCGACTACGGCTTTTCCTGCGCGGACGAAATGCTCTACCCCGATAATCACCGTTATCTTTCGGATTTGCTTTCCTATGTAGCGGTAGGCGCCCGCTCGGTTGAAAACCAACAGCACAGGCTAACCGCCAGCGGTCTTGACATTCCGGTAGGAATGAAAAACCCCACAAGCGGCGACCTTAGCATTATGATGAACTCGATAACCGCCGCACAGCATCCCCACACCTTTATTTACCGCGGTTGGGAGGTTGACAGCTTCGGTAACCCGTACGCCCACGCAATACTGCGCGGATATATCGATTTTGCGGGCAAGAGCGTTTCAAACTACCACTATGAGGATTTAGTAAAGCTTTACGAGCTTTACGGCAAATCAGGACTTCAAAATCCCGCCGTTATAGTAGATACAAACCACGCTAATTCGGGCAAGCAA
This sequence comes from uncultured Oscillospiraceae bacterium, assembly GCA_900547445.1. GTDB lineage: Bacteria > Bacillota > Clostridia > Oscillospirales > Acutalibacteraceae > UBA737. Next base: position 30,396 of record URGJ01000011.1, read on the forward strand.
TGCCTTGAACAGGTGAGAATTGCCAAAGACGTTGTATACAGCTGTAATCATAACAAGGATATTCGCTCAATGGTAAAAGGACTTATGATTGAAAGCTATATAGAGGACGGCGCGCAGAAGATAGGGGAGCATATCTACGGCAAGTCTATAACCGACCCCTGCCTTGGCTGGGAAAAGACAAAGAAGCTTATCTGTAAAATAGCCGATACATTGAAATAAGGTGATGAAAACGGAAAAATATAAGCACAAGGTTCAGTATTACGAAACCGATAAAATGGGGTTTGTCCATCATTCTAACTACATCCGTTGGTTTGAAGAGGCAAGGAGCGACTTTTTTGACAAAATCGGCGCGCCGTATTCGCATACAGAAAGTATGGGAATAATAAGTCCTGTGCTTTCGGTTAGCTGTGATTATAAAAAATCCTGCCATTACGGTGAGGAAGTAATTATTGAAACCACCCTCGAAAAGGTGGGAAACGTCAAGTTTTTTGTAAGCTATAAGGTTATGTCCGAGGACGGAGAGCTGCGCGCCACGGGTACCTCCTCCCATTGCTTTTTGAACAGCGAGGGGCAGGTTGTCTCGCTTAAACGCGTCCGTCCCGAGCTTTTTGAGCTAATGCTCCAAAATATCGGAAAAACGGTATAAAATTGAATTTTTCTTTAAAAATCTGCCGATAATATTATCGGTGAGCGATTTGAAAAGAAAAATATTCGGAATAATTAAGCTTTTAAGCTTGTTAGTTATCTGCTGCTCGCTGTTTGTGGGCGGCGGATATTTGTATCTGCAAAAAAGCTTCAAAGAGACGGAAAACAAGGTTTCAAGCGTGCCTTACAGCTTTTCCGCCCCCGAAAGCAAGGGAATAATGCTTGATATTTGCGGCGGCCTTACCTTTTTATACCTTGATTTTGAGGATGAAAGGCTGACGGTGATTATTCCGCCCGAAACGGAATATGAGGGAGAAATTTTCGGCTATCCGATAGATTTTACCGTTAAGACAGATTACGGCTTTGTCGCCTCGGCAGTTGATTCTGCCGACGGTATAGAGCTTAATATAAACGGCGAAACGCTAAGATTTACGGGAGTTCAGGTTGCGGATATTTTAAGCCGTACGGTCGATACCTCGGAAATAAAACGGCAGATAATAACGGCTCTGCTTAAAAAAATCGGCGAAAACGGCATAGACAGCGAGTTTTTTACCTTTCTTGTTGAAAGCACCGATACCGATATTACCGTTCCCGACTGCTATTACTGGGAAAAATATATAACAAAGCTTTGCAAAAACGGCGGAATCATTAATTGACAAACCGCCGTTTTGCAGTTATACTATATATTAGATTTATAAACGGAGGTATGTTCTTGGATAAGGTAAGCGAGATTTTCGGCACTAACGTATTTAACGATTCGGTGATGATTGAAAGACTCCCTAAGGATACATACAAAACTTTAAAAGCCGCTATAAAAGAGGGCAAAGGTATTGACAGCAGTATCGCCGACACGGTTGCCGCGGCTATGAAGGACTGGGCAATTGAAAAGGGTGCTACACATTACACCCACTGGTTTCAGCCCTTAACGGGCATTACCGCCGAAAAGCACGACAGCTTTATTTCCCCTACGGGAGACGGTAATATAATAATGGAGTTTTCGGGCAAGGAGCTTATTAAGGGCGAACCTGACGCTTCCTCATTTCCGTCGGGTGGGCTTCGCGCAACCTTTGAGGCGAGGGGTTATACCGCCTGGGACCCGAGCTCCTATGCTTTTGTAAAGGATGATACCCTTTGCATTCCGACTGCGTTCTGTTCATACTGCGGCGAGGCGCTTGACCAGAAGACGCCGCTACTTCGCAGCATGGACGCTATAAACAAGCAGGCTCTCAGGATTGTACGCCTTTTCGGCATGGATGATGTTAAGCGCGTAAACACCACGGTAGGCCCCGAGCAGGAGTATTTTCTTGTTGATAAGGCTATGTACGATAAGCGCCCCGACCTGATTTTCTGCGGAAGAACCCTTATAGGCACTATGCCGCCCAAGGGTCAGGAGATGGACGACCATTATTTCGGCGTTTTAAAGCCGAGGGTAGCCGCCTTTATGCGCGACCTTGACAATGAGCTTTGGAAGCTCGGAGTGCTTGCAAAGACCGAGCATAACGAGGTGGCTCCCGCACAGCACGAGTTGGCGCCTATATTTACAACCACCAATATTGCCGCCGACCATAACCAGCTTACAATGGAGATAATGAAAAAGACCGCTTTAAAGCACGGGCTTGTCTGCCTTTTGCACGAGAAACCGTTTGACGGCGTAAACGGAAGCGGAAAACATAATAACTGGTCGCTTTCAACCGACACGGGTATTAATTTCCTTAAGCCCGGCAAAAATCCGGGTGAAAACTCACTCTTTTTGCTGACGCTTGCGGCGGTTATCAAAGGCGTTGACGAGCATCAGGACCTACTCAGAATATCGGTTGCTACAGCGGGAAACGACCACCGCTTAGGCGCAAACGAGGCGCCGCCCGCCATTATTTCGATGTTTTTGGGAGACGAGCTTACAGATTTGCTGCTGTCTATTGAAAACGGCACTCACCACGATAATGCCGAAAAGGTTAAAATGACCGTAGGCGCAGATATTATTCCGCTCTTCGGCCGCGATAACACCGACCGTAACCGCACCTCGCCGTTTGCCTTCACGGGAAATAAGTTTGAGTTCAGAATGTTGGGCTCGGCGTCATCTATTTCAGATACCAATGTAATGCTTAATACAATGATTGCTGACGTTTTCTCGCAGTTTGCGGACAGGCTTGAAAAAGCGGACGATTTTGATAAAGAGCTTCATAACATAATTAAGGAAACCGTTTCGGAGCATAAGCGCATAATCTTTAACGGCGACGGCTACTCCGACGAATGGAAGGAGGAGGCAAAAAGGCGGGGACTCTTAAATCTTGAAAGCACGGTAGACGCTTTACCGCTCCTTAAAACCGAGGAAAACATCGCAATGTTTGAGCGTCACGGTGTTTTGAGCCGCGCGGAAATCAATTCAAGAGTTGATATTGTTCTTGAAAATTATGCTAAGATTATCCATATTGAGGCGCTGACACTTATTGAGATGATGAACCGTGAGGTAATCCCCGCGATAACCGAGTACAACAGCCGCCTTTGCACCGCGCTTATCAACAGGCGCAGTTTAGGTCTTAAATTCGACGAATTGGCGGATACCGAGATTATCGCCCGTCTTTCAGCAGCCGAGACCGAGATATATAAGCTTACAGGCGACCTTAAAATGGCGGTTATGTCGGCGGAGAAAATCCCTGATATGCATGACCGTGCTACAGAGTACCATGACAGGGTTCTGAAGCTTATGAACGATATTCGCAAATATTCCGACAGCGCAGAAGCGGTCGTTTCAAAGGATTGCTGGCCCTATCCGAGCTACGGCGAGCTGTTATTTAATATCTGATATGTTATAAAAAACGGATGCCTTTCGGCACCCGTTTTTTTTTATAAACCTTACGGATTATCAGCAGCCGCAACCGCAGTTGTTGTCACAGCCACAGCCGGAGTTTCCGCCCCAGCCGCCGCAGCAGCAGAGTATGAGTATTAAGATGATAATCCAGGTGCAGCCACCGCCGAAACAATTATTGTTCATTATAAAAGACCTCCTTTTTTGTCTTCATCACATACTATGCTAATACTTAAAATAGTGTTACAATAAGCCACGTCTAAAAAATTTTTAAAAAAATTAAAAAAGTATTTGACTTTTCCTGACTTTGGTGTATAATAATAGTCAGGAAAGGTCAAAAGAGGTGTTCGAAATGAGAATGAGCGATTTGATAACCAACGAAATAATACGGATGTTAAATGAATCGGGGGTCAACACTGCTGAAATTCAGCGAAATGAGTTCGCGAATATGATAGGCTGTGTGCCAAGCCAGATTAATTACGTTCTTTCCTCGCGATTTACTCCGGAACACGGCTATATAATTGAGAGCCGCCGAGGGGGCGGAGGATATATCCGTATAAAGCGGGTAGTATTAAACCACGCGTCGGCGCTTATGCACATAATAAATTCGATAGGAGATACTATCGACAGTATGACCACGCGGATTGTAATTGAAAACTGCACAAGCTCAGGTATTATAACTCCCGAGGTAGCGCGTATTATAGCGGCGGCGGTTTCGGGGAGTGTAGTACAGTCTGTACCGGTCGAGTACCGCGATATATTAAGAGCGGCTATTTTAAAACAAATGCTTTTAACACAGATCGACTAATATAAAGATTTAGGAGTATTTTAACTAAAGGAGCGATTTATATGCTGTGCGATAAATGCGGAAAAAATAACGCTACAACACATATTAAACAAATTATTAACGGAGTGGTGACCGAACGCGATCTTTGCCCCTCCTGTGCGGCAAAGGAGGGCTTTGGCAAATTTTCACACGGAGGACTTGCGGAAATGCTTTCTTCAATGTTCGGGGATATAGCCTCCATCGGTTCGGAGGCCCGGACGACGCGCTGTCCTGTTTGCGGAGCGACCTTCGCGGATATTGCCGAAACGGGCAAGGTAGGATGCGCGGACTGCTACCGCACCTTTTACAGCGAGCTTTTGCCCTATTTAAAGCGTGTTCACGGTACTGTCAAGCACACGGGTAAAATTCCAAACAGCGCGCCGCTGAGTGTTAAGCCCCAGGAGGAGACGGTTGAAAGTCTACGAATGGAGCTTAACCGACTTGTAAGCGAGGAAAAATTTGAAGAGGCGGCGGTAGTCCGCGATAAAATTAAGAAATTGGAGGAAAAGGGAAATGAGTAGCTGGTACGCGGCTAAAGCTCCGCAGGACGACATTGTCGTAAGCACAAGAATAAGGCTCGCCCGCAATCTTTCGGGAATACCTTTTCCCGCGAGAATGACGGCAGAACAGAGGAAAGAACTTAACCAAAAGGTTAAAAAAGCGATTACCGAGAGCAACACGCCCTTTGCAAAATCGCTGAATTACATTGATATGAGCGACGTCCCCCAGACCGAGGTTATGGCTATGGTTGAACGTCACGTGATAAGCCCCGAATTTGCGAACAGCAACGCTGAACGCGCTATCATACTATCGGACGATGAAAGCATAAGCATTATGATAGGCGAGGAGGATCATATAAGAATTCAGGTGATTATGGGCGGCTTGCAGCTTGAAAAGGCGTATGAGACAGCCGAAATGCTCGATACCTTGCTTTACAATTCCTTGCATTTTGCCTTTGACAGGAATTTGGGCTTTTTAACCGAATGTCCCACCAATTTAGGCACGGGACTGCGTGCGTCGGTAATGCTCCATCTGCCTGTTTTAGAGTCTTCGGGCGAAATATCGCAGATAGCAGATTCGGTAGGAAAAATAGGCTTTACGGTAAGGGGTATGTACGGCGAAGGCTCCAATCCCGCCGCCTCAATGTATCAGGTTTCAAACCAGATTACACTCGGTATAAGCGAGAAAAATGCTCTTGATAACCTTAAAATCATTACCGAGCAGCTTATCGATAAAGAACGCGCGGGCAGGGAAAGCCTTAACCGAGTAAAGCTTGAAGATACCTGTTTCAGGGCGCTCGGCATTTTACAAAATTGCCGTGTTCTTTCAAGTGAGGAAATGATGAATTTACTCTCAAGGATTAAACTGGGGCTTAGTATGGGCATAATTAAAACAGACGCTTTGCCTATAAAGCTGCTTATAGAGGGTCAGCCCTATATGCTTATGAAAAAATACGGTCAGTTAGAGCCTGAAGAAAGGGATATTTACCGTGCAAACCGTATGAGAGAGGCTCTTGCACAATAATTCTTTTAAAGACCTTAAAGGGAGGTTATGTTTTATGAAATACAATTTTAACGGATTTACCTCAAAGGCTAATGAGGCGCTTAATCAGGCGATTAGCTCTGCGGAGCAATTGGGTCACACATATGTCGGAAGCGAGCATCTGCTTTTGGGACTTTTAAAGATAGGCAGCGGCGTTGCGGCGGCGGTGCTTAACAAAAACGGCATTACTGCGGAGAATATCGAGGAACTTATGCGCTCAAATATCGGCTGCGGCACGCCTACAAGGCTGTCGCCCGATTACTTTACACCCCGCGCTAAGCGGGTTATCGAAACCGCAATGGCGGGCTGTGCGAGTATGGGCAAAAAGTATGTAGGCACAGAGCATATTTTAATAGGTATTTTAAGTGAGGGCGATAACTACGCGATAAGATTTATAAACGAACTCGGCGTAGATACCGCCGCGCTTACCACGGCGGCGCTTAAGGCTTCAGGAATAGATCCGAGCGAGGCGGCAGGCGGCGTGCAGTCTCCTAACGGTAAAGAATACGACTCTAAAACACCGACCCTTTTAAAATACGGCAGAGATTTAACAGAAGAAGCGAAAAAGGGTAAAATCGACCCCGTTATCGGCAGGGAGCAGGAAATTGAGCGCGTTATTCAAATTCTTTGCCGAAGAACAAAAAACAACCCTTGCTTAATCGGCGAGCCGGGCGTAGGCAAAACCGCGGTTGTAGAGGGCTTAGCGCAGAAGATCGCCGACGGAAGCGTGCCTGAAATACTCGAAAACAAGCGCCTTATTGCACTTGACCTTACGGGAATGGTTGCGGGCACAAAATACCGCGGCGATTTTGAGGAAAGAATTAAGGCAGTTATAGACGAGGTTACAAAGGCGGGTAATATAATCCTATTTATCGACGAGGTGCATACCATTATAGGCGCAGGCTCTGCCGAGGGCGCGACCGACGCGGCGAATATTTTAAAGCCGTCCCTTGCAAGAGGCGAGTTCCAGCTGATAGGCGCTACCACCATTTCGGAGTACCGCAAGAATATCGAAAAGGATTCCGCACTCGAACGCCGTTTCCAGCCCGTAAATGTCGCAGAGCCGAGCGAGGAGGATACGGTGCTTATTCTCAAAGGTATTAAGGATAAGTATGAGGCGCATCACAAGGTAAAAATAACCGATGAGGCTATAGAAGCGGCGGTTAAGCTTTCTTCCCGTTATATAAGCGACAGATTTTTACCCGATAAAGCGATAGATTTAATCGACGAGGCGGCGTCAAGAGTACGCCTTAACGCCTGCGCCGCTCCGCCCGAGCTTAAAGCGCTTGAAGAGAAAATCTCAAGCACCGAGGCCGAAAAGGACGAGGCGATAAATTCGCAGGAGTTTGAACGCGCCGCGGCGCTCCGCGACAGCGAGAAAAAGCTTAAAGAGGAATATAACGCGACCAAGGAAAAATGGCATAAGCAGAACAGCCACATAAACGGCGAGGTAGGGGAAGAGGATATTGCCGAAATTGTATCCTCTTGGACGGGAGTTCCCGTTTCTCAGCTTACCGAGGAGGAAAGCGAGAGGCTTTTAAAGCTTGAAGAGGAGCTTCACAACCGAATTGTCGGTCAGGACGAGGCGGTAACAGCCGTCGCAAAGGCTATCCGCCGCGGCAGGGTAGGGCTTAAGGACCCGAAACGCCCGATAGGCTCCTTTATCTTCTTAGGACCTACCGGCGTTGGCAAAACCGAGCTTTGCAAGGCGCTGGCGCAGGCAATGTTCGGCAGTGAAAATATGATGATAAGGCTTGATATGTCGGAGTATATGGAAAAGCACACGGTGTCAAGGCTTGTCGGCTCGCCTCCCGGATACGTTGGCTTTGAGGAGGGAGGTCAGCTTACCGAAAAGGTAAGGCGAAACCCCTATTCGGTAATCCTTTTCGATGAGATTGAAAAGGCGCACCCCGATGTTTTCAATATGCTTCTGCAAATTCTTGAGGACGGTATTCTTACCGATTCGCAGGGTCGGCGCGTGGACTTTAAGAACACGGTTATAATTATGACCTCGAATGTCGGAGCAAGACTTATCACCGAAAAGAAGGTTTCCTTCGGCTTCGGAGAGAGCGGTAAGGACGAGAATAAAGATGTAAAGGAGCTTGTTTTAAACGAGCTTAAGTCCGCTTTCCGTCCCGAATTTTTAAACCGCGTCGACGATATTATTGTTTTCTCTAAGCTCAATAAGGAGCAGATTGCCGAGATTTCCGAAAAAATGCTTTCAAATCTTGCCGATAGACTTAAAAACCTTAATATCACCGCCGAATTTGACGACAGCGTTAAATACGCCCTCGCCGAAAAGGGATTTGACCCCGTATACGGCGCAAGACCTCTCCGCCGCGAAATTCAGAACAAAATTGAAGACCGGTTAAGTGAGAAAATTCTCGATTCCTCGGTCAAAAACGGCGATACCGTGATTTGTACCTACAAGGACGGAGAATTTGAATTCGAGGTCAAAAACTAATATATGAAACGCAGGCAAATAAATGTCTGCGTTTTCTTTTATGCATATATTTCCTTTCTCGCGAATATCATTTATTAAACAATGCATAAAGAGAGGAAAGAAATATGGAAGAAAAAATATTAAAAGCAAATGTTTTTGTAAACGATACAGTTTTCAACGACTCAACCGAACAGCCTATAGATGTTGATTTCACTCTGCCTGACTATTGCCCTGATATATCTAAAATTTTCAAATGCCGCGCGGTGTCCCGAATTTCATCAAAGAGTATGAACGGGAAAAATATAACCGTTGACGGCTCTGTTACCATTACCGTCCTCTATTGCGGCTCGGACGGACAGCTCTGTTCTTACGAATACCAGTATCCGTTCAGCAAAAACCTTGAAATGAGCGAGGAATGCCCGGGCGGAAATTTATGCGTGCGCTCTAAATGCGAATACATAAACTGCCGCGCGGTAACAGGCAGAAAGGTTGATATTCACGGCGCTGTGGGTATTTTTGTACGGGTTTTCAGACGCAAATCAACAGAAATAATCTCGGATATAGACGACTGCAATATCCAACAGAGACGCGGCAGCGCGCCTGCTACCGTTCCGATGGGATATACGGAAAAATATCTTATGGTAGAGGAGGATATTCAAATCGGACAGGGTCAGCCGTCTGTGCAGCGTATTCTCCGTTATGACGCGAAGCCCTGCGTAAGAGAAAGTAAAATTATTAATGACAAAATTGTTGTAAAGGGAGATATGGCGGTCTGGATTCTCTATGCCCCTGAGGACGGAGGCGCTCCGCAATCTGTGAAAACCGTTATTCCGTTCAGCCAGCTTGTAGATATGGAAGGGATTACGGATTCCTGCAGGTGCGATACAAAATCCGATGTGGCGTTTCTTGAGATTAAGCCGCGCACCTCGGAAGGCGATATAAAATGTCTTTCACTCACCTCAAAGCTTCTGCTTTCCTGCGAGGCGTTCTGCGATAATGAAATGACGGTTGTGTTAGATGCGTTTTCACGCAAATACGAAGCAAATATGAGCTTAGAGAAAATATCGTTTGAAAGTATCTGTGAAAATGTCAGCGAAACCTTCCACTGCAAGAAGAATATCGAGCTTGACGAGGCGGTAAGCTCGGTTTCCGATTTATGGTGCGATATACAGTCGGTAAGCACAAAATTTGAAAACGGAAATATGATAATCAGCGGCACGCTTGTTGCCTGCCTTTTAACCTGCAACGAGAGCGGTTCGGCGTCATATTTTGAAAAACCCATTGATTTTGAATATAAATATGCCCTTAAGCAGGGTATTGATAACCTGCGCTGTTCGCCCGAAATTGATATTGCCTCCTGCGGATATACAATAACTGCCTCAAACACCGTTGAGCTGAGAATAGACCTCGGAATTAACGCCGCAGTTTACGAATGCCGCACGTTACCGCTCATTACGGATATTAAAATAGATGAATCAAAGCCGCGCGCCCATAACTCAAAATGCGCGATGACAATATATTTTACGGCGGAAAAGGAATGTATATGGGATATTGCAAAGCATTATAACGCAAGCGTTGATGAGATAATGAGAATAAACGATTTAAACGATGAGTGTCTGCCTGAAAACAAGATGATTTTAATTCCTGCGGTATAAAATTACTCCCCGCTCAAAATGAGCGGGGAGTAATTTTATCTCTCAAATATATTTCCGCCGTTACAGTCAATGCCGACAATAAGCGGAAAACTGTCAAACTCAAGCCGTTTTACCGATTCGCAGCCGAGGTCAGGGAAGGCAATAACATCGCATTTTGATATGCTTTGAGCTGCAAGAGCGCCCGCGCCTCCTATGGCGCAAAGGTAAACCGCTTGGTTTCTTTCAATGGCCTCGCATACCTCTTTGCTTCTTTCGCCCTTGCCGATAGTGGCGACAACTCCTAAATCCAAAAGCCTCGGTGTGTAAGGGTCCATTCTCTTTGAGGTAGTCGGTCCGCAGCTGCCGATAGCCGCGTTTTTCGGCGTGGGGGTAGGGCCCGCATAATATATTACCGCGCCGTTTAAATCATAGGGGAGAGGATTTTCCTGCTCCATCAGTTCAAAAATGCGCTTATGCGCCGCGTCACGCGAGGTGTAGACCGTGCCCGACAAAATAACCCGGTCGCCGGCTTTAAGCACAGGGCAGAGCGCTTTTAGTTGTTTTGTGTTAACAATATATTCTTTCATTTCGTAAGAGTCCTGTAAACCTCGTCAAATTGATTCTTAAGATCTGCGTCAGCGGAAATGTTAGCCGAAATCGACTCACGTGCTTCATCAAGTGAGGAAATAAGTCCGTCAATCTCGCTTAAAAACTCGTTAGAGGTCTGCATAACTGTCTTTTTAAGGGCGTCAAGCGAACCGTGCGCGTCATTTATCACCGAAAGATTTTTCTCGACCTCTTTATTTGCAAGACGGGCGTTTTTTTCGGAATTCGCCATAATTGCCTGAGCGTTAGCCTGCGCTACAAGATAAAGCTTGCCGATGTTTTCGGAAAGCCGCTCGATTTCTTCATATTTTTCGCTGAAATCCGCAAGCTTTTTTGCAATAAGCTCCTTTTCGCCGCTGAGCTTACGGTAATTCTCGTTAGATAAATCAAGGTCGCGGGAAAGCTCTTCAACCTGCTCGGATAATTCCTTTTCCTTTTTTGCAAAGCTTTTTTGTGAACGCTCTATGTATTCCATTACGTCGCTGCAGTTAAATCCAAAAAAACTTTTTTTAAATCCTACCGCCATTTTACATTCCTCCGTTTTATTAAAACTATTATAACAACATTTCAGCAATATTACAAGAACTTATTTTTGATAAAAAATCCCGTGAAGGCAATTTTTTTAACAAACCGCCGTCACGGGATATATTTATATCTACTTGCGTTTTTTTCCTTTGGAAGCGTCAAAACCGGGGTTAAAGGCATAAAAGTTTTTGCAGTTAAGTCGGTCAGTGGTAAGGCGTAACGCTTCACCTGAACAACGATGGTGAAATGCATTTGCGATAAAAAATTTTTAAATTTTCCACTTGATTTCAATGCTTTCTTTTGAGGCGGTTATACGCTCTATCAGGCAGTCAACCACCGTGATTTTGTCGCTGATTGTAAGCTCTTCCCAATGCTCTAAATATCCGCTTATTTCTCCTATATTATCCTTTTGTGTCTCATCGAACTGTGTAATCTGTGTGCACAGTTCTTTCTTTTCGGAATCCAATTCGGTAATGCGATTATTTATGTACTGCATCACCGTATCATTTGCCGAAGTGATTTTTGCGAGCAAAGAGGATATTTCTTTGTCAATCTCTTCTATGCGTGTTTTAAGTTTTATAACTTGCAGGTTACAGCCGTCCTGCTTTTTCTTTGACAAGGTCTGAAATTCCGCTAATTTTTTCTGCATTTCTTTAAATACAATGTCATCCACAACATCTGCATCCAAAGAGCCGAAATGACATCCACCGGCGTGATATTTGTTTGTGCAAAGATAATAGCGGTTATCGGATTTAGTTTTGCATTTATAAATCTTAGCGGTTAAGGCATATCCACAGCCGGCACATTTGATTTTACCCGCAAGCCAGGTTGCTTTTGCCTTGATAGGCCGTGCAACGCTTTGATTATTTAAGCACTTAGATCGGCATTTAATCCACGTTGCCGAATCAACAAGCCCCTCGTGGGGAGCCAAAACCAATGTGTGACCTACTAAGGATATTGTTTTACGCTTAAGATTGTCGCCCGAATAAAGATACGCTCCGTTTATACCGATAAAGTCCCCGGGTGGGTTAACAATGTTTGTGCCTTGCGCTTTAAAGAATTCATAAAGCTGATAATCGGCTTTTACATACGCAGGGTTGATAACCACATCACGCAATCGGCTTCGGTTAAATAGTTTACCGTCACGCTTTCGTATGCCGTGTTCTTCTAAGTAACGCATAACATCGCCGAACGAGGTTTGAGGTTTTGAATACATTGAAAATATCAATCTGATAACCTCTGCTTCTTCCTCAATTGGCTTATACATTTTGGTTCGTATTCCGTCTATTGTAGTTTTAACCAATTCAAACCCAAACGGTACTCTGCCACCCATATAAAAGCCTCGTTTGCTACGGGAAGAATAGGCATCAATAACACGCTGCTGGATGGTCTCACGCTCAAGCTGTGCGAAAATCATTACAATCATCAGCATAGCCTTGCCAATAGGTGTCGAAGTATCGAATTTCTCCATTGTGCTGACAAAGTCAACCTTGTTTTTTTGAAACACTTCAATTAAATTGGCAAAATCAAGTACCGAACGGCTGATACGGTCAAGGCGGTAAACGATTACACGGTTTACTTTGCCCGCCTTAATATCACTGAGCATCTCCTGAAACGCAGGGCGATCTATATTTTTGCCACTATAACCCTTGTCCGTATATACCTTAAAACTCTGTCCTGTCACTTCCTTTTTACAAAACTCGATTTGGCTTTCAACGGATATGCTGTCTATTCTGTCAACCGATTGTCTTGCATAAATTGCGTCAAAAAGATTCAATTTTTACTCCCTTCTTCGCAAAAAGAAGCGGAGCTGCTGACATATATATTATACCATAACAGCCCTTTTTCTTCAAGATTTTAAGGACATATATTTGCAAAAAACATCATAAAGTTTTGCTTCTATTTGAAGTTTGACTTCTCTTTTTTCGTCCACAGAAAAATCGGGTGTTAGGTTTGTGATTGTGATAACTTTCTTACCGATTTTTCGCTCATAAGTTTCTCTGATATAAGTTGTCATGCAGTCCGTCTCCTTCCTTTTGCGACTGTTTTTCTTTTAATAAAAAATATGATTTGCGTCTTGTCCCCTATACCAAAACGCTTTTTCCGCAGGATACTTTACTTGCGGAAGAATTTAATCTGCCGTCATCAGATTAAGGTTTTAAGATTTTCGTCAGAGCGTCAGGTAGGGACTGATGCCCTGTTCAAAAATCCTATTTATAACATAAGAACAAAAATTTCGATTTCAAGAAAACATTAACGAAAAAAACAGCACCTATCCGAAAGATAAGTACTGAAAGTGAAAAATATATGGTATCATTAAGTTTTTATATAGGTTTATAAATTTGGGTATCATCAGTTTGTTATATATACCGATAACAGGCGGTATCATACACTTGTTGCATACTGGTTAAAAATTTCAGGGACATCGCATTTTTATATCCATAATCTATTCTCAATATAACAACCTAATGATACCGTCTGTTAATTTTGATTTCCTCGAGATATTCTTAATTTAGCAAAGAAGTGCATTTCAAAAAACTTCTACGAAGCTTTCCATTATGGGGTAAAAGATGGGGTGGGTTAACGAGATGAATATTGGGGTGGAACATGGGGTGCTAATGATTTTAGAAACATGGGGTGGAATATGGGGCGTCAATGGTTTTAAAACATGGGGTAGAATATGGGGTGCCAATAATTTTAAAAACATGGGGCGAAATATGGGGTGCCAATGATTTTAAAAATATGGGGCAGAACATGGGGCGTCAATGGTTTTAAAACATGGGGTAGAATATGGGGTGCTAATGGTTTTAAAAACATGGGGTGGAATATGGGGTGCCAATGATTTCAAAAACATGGGGTGGAATATGGGGTGTCAAAATAAAGAAGTTTTTAATCATTTTTTTGGTTTTTCATCAAAACGACGTTTATGAATTACAGTGTCCCCCTTATAGGGTAATTATTGTAATGGTATGATAATCGCACTCAAATGACTATGAATGGCACTAAAATGACCACAAATGTATGTTTTTTGGAAGTACACGCAGTCTAACGCTGATTCTCGCTTCCTAATGCACAATAATAAAAAATCTATAGAGATTGACTGTCTCTTTGGAATGATAAGAGTTTTGAGAGTTTTTTTGCGTGAGAAATTCTATTTGAAATTACGGTCATTTCAAGCAAAAAAGTTGAGCTCAATATTTGTAATTATTATCCCTTTTTTTATGACTCTCTTGAGCGTGACATTTTCAGTTTTTTATGACAAAAAGATTATTTACATTTTGAGGTTGACAAGAGGGTTAGAAATCTTTGTCATATCGAAAAGTAAATCCATCACTCATTTCAAAATGAAAGGCATAAAATCCTCCCGAAACGACAGCGACGAAATCATTTCAAAATGAAAGACCGGTCACTCATTTCAAAACGACAGTTTTGCCTAAAATAAATCTTCTATTAATCTAAAAATAATCTGTGACTGTCATTTCAAAATGAGTATCATCTTGTCATTGCAAAAAGAAAATCATAGTCATAATAAAGAGACACGCATATAAAAATCATTCCCGTAAAACAACGACCTGTCCCCAATCGAGGCAGGCCGTTAATGTTCTTGAAAAGTGATTATTTTGTTATCTACATCTTTAGAGAAAAATCATTTAGATAACACCGATAATGCTTCCGTATTTTCGTCAATAAGTTTGTCGGCAGTGCTGTCAATTTTGGCTTTGCGCATTTGAAGTGCGGCTGATATGTTATTGTATTCATCAAAATCAACGACAAGAAAAGCGCGAATATCAATTCACATTCTACGCCACATTATCTAAGGCATACATTCGCCACCAACTTGCTTGCAAACGGTGCAGATCTACGCTCCGTTCAAGAGCTATTGGGACATAGCAGCATTGCCACAACTGAAATATACACTGAAGTTACGGCAAAAAGGAAAAAACAGGTGTTAAATAAGTATAATTATCGTAATAAGTTATGTATTTAAACTATTTGAGATACTCAATTCACACATAGAACCGACCCCTGTATTATTCTCCTTAAGCATTAAGACAACCCCATTTTTTTGTCTTTTTAAGTTTTATTCTGTTTTGTTGGTTTGTCAATGATGTGTTACAAAATTAGAAAACTTCGCCGTTAATAAGAA
>URGJ01000012.1 GCA_900547445.1 uncultured Oscillospiraceae bacterium
TTCGTCACTTATTTTTTATTGCCAACTGTAACATATCTATTGTAAACCTACATATTTGCTGATAAAAGCAAAGGAGGTGATATTATGTGGGTTTACTCTGCATATATTACCAAAGGTGGTAAGCGTATTTACGCTTCTGCTTACGGGCTCAAAGCTTTTAAGTTTTGGGTTGAAAATCCTAAAAAGTAAAATATAAAATGTTGTCTGTGCTTAACGGCGAGCACAGGCGATTTTTTTATATGTTAATTATATTTTATCTATTTACCGACATACACCGACATAAATTCAAGTGTGGCAGGATTGCCGGAAGTGAAAGAGGAATAGTATGTACGAAAAATGTACGAATTATGATTTTTATGAATTTTTTTAAGTTTTTGAAAAGCGTATAAAAACGCTGAAACCCGCATAAATAAAGGAATAAGAGAACATTATAAGAGCAGAAATGTATTATATTAGTTCTCCTCATCTCCACCATTGAAGGAGTAAACGAACACCCGCGGCTGTATATTTGCAGCACGATGTTCATCATGCTCCTGCCGCTCGTTGCCGTGCGGAGATAACGGCAAAAAAAGCGCCCAGAAGGCCGAAAACGGTCCTCTGGGCGCTTTTCTGTTTGTTGGTGTGCGTTTACTTCGCTTCGCCGTCCGGCTCGCTCTGAGGCGCTTCCTGAGCGCTCTGAGCGGGCTGCTCTATGTATGCGGCGATGGCGGTGTTGCTCTCCCACTTCGCCTTTGCGGCTGCGAGAGCTTCCTCCACCCACTTCGTCAGGCGTTCGGCCGTGACGAAGGTCTTGACGATGGGCGGGAGCTTCGGGTATATCTTGTTCATGACCTCGGCGAGCTTCAGGACGCCGGTGCCGCCGCCGTACTCTTTTTCGGCTTCGGTGACGATGCTGAAAAGCATCTTCATGACGACTGACTTGTTGCCCTTGAAGATGGCAAAGACGACGCCTGCGATGGCTGCCACGATCAGAAGAATGAAGTCCCAGTTCTGGACGATAAAGTTACCGAAACTCAAACGCTTGTAAGGGGTACCGGGCTGCTGAATGAAGCGGTATATTACATACTACCGTGACAAAGGAAAGACTTGCACGCTGCGGATATTATAATATATCCAAAGCGTACAAGTCTATGTATTTAATATGGAATTAATCGTTAACAAAGGCACTCGGCGGAACACCGTATTTCTTTTTATAGGCGCGGTAGAATACCGAGTAATCCTTAAAACCGCTCTGCAAATATGCTTTTGTAGGCGGTATGCCCGAAAGTATCAGTTGTCTGGCGTTCACAAGCCTTTTTACCGTTATATATTCGACCACGGTTGACGCCGTGGCTTTTTTAAATATTCGGCAAAGATGCGTCTTGCTTATATAAAATTCTTCGCATATAGCGTCGAGAGTAACATCCTCCGAAATATGACGGTTTATATAGCTTATAATTCTGCTGTCAAGCGATTTCGTAATCTCCGTTTCGGAGAGAGAATCGAAAGCAAGGGAAATTTCGTTTAAAAGCGGCAAGAGATTTGTGATTGTCTGAACGCGCCTGTCAGGGCTGTCGGTTGTTATGTTTTTTATAAAAACGCTGTAAGCGTCGCTCTTAAAGTTTTCCGCGCGGTAGCGGTTAAAGGTGCCGATTTTGCGATCGTTAAAGGGGGCTAAAAGTCTGCCGTTAGGGTCAATACCTGAAAAAAGATTGGCTTTAAAATTTACCGAAAGCCGAGTGTACGGTTTATTATCCGTTATATCTATGTAGTGGGCTTCGGCGGGTCGCATAATAAGAATATCGCCTTTTTGGAGCGGATAAGGCGTTCCCTCTACTCTGTAAATTCCGCTACCGCCGACGAAATAATACAGTTCATACGTTTCGTGTGTGTGCATTTTGAAATCAGACGAAACAGGCTTGTCGTCGCGGCTGTACCTCATTTCAATTTCGCTGTCGGAATATGAAAAATACTCTGCCATAATATCACCAAATTTATTTTAACATATTAAGGTAATATTTGCAATATATAATGATAATTATAACAATTTAATTGTGTTAATTTTTATAATATAATATTTATAAATGGAGGGAAATATATGCATAAAGATTATTTGCTGAAAACCAATACTGCGCGAAAAATTTACGCTTCGGTAAAGGCTCTGCCGATAGTAGATTATCACTGTCACCTGTCGCCGCAGGAGATATATGAGGATAAACCCTTTGACAATATAGGGGAAATCTGGCTTGCCGGAGACCATTATAAATGGAGGCTAATGAGAACGGCGGGAATTAACGAGGAATATATAACGGGAAATACTTCCTTTAAAGAAAAATTCATAAAATACTGTTCGGCACTTGAATTTGCGGCGGGAAATCCGCTTTACCATTGGTCGCATATGGAGCTGTCACAGTTTTTTGGTATAGATATGCCTATTAATTCCCGTAATGCCGAGGAAATATGGGACAAAGCCAACGCTTATATAGCGGAAACCCAAATGTCGCCGAGAAAGCTTATTGAAAAGTCAAATGTAGAGGTTATCTGCACTACCGACGATATAATAGACAACCTTTTGTGGCATAAAAAAATAGCGGAGGATAAAGGCTTTAAAACCAAGGTTATTCCCTCCTTCAGAACCGACAATTTACTCCTTGTAAGACGGGCGGGATATTCGGATTACATAAATAAGCTAAGCGAGGTAAGCGGAGTTAAAATAGATAACCTCGATACCCTCAAAAAAGCGGTTTCAAATAGGCTTGATTTCTTCTGCAAAATGGGCTGCCGCTGTGCGGATATAGGTATGCCGTACTTCCCGAACAGAATAGCGGACAACTGTGAAGCGGACAGCACCTTTAAGCAGGTTCTTGCAGGTAAGGAAATTACCGATAAGGAATATATGGGCTTTATCGGCAATATGTACCTCTTTATTAATTCATTGTATAAAGAGAAAGATTTAATTTCTCAATGGCATTTGGCGGTTGTAAGAAATTCAAATTCCGTTTTGGCGGAGAAATTGGGTGCCGACTGCGGAGTTGACTGCGTGGGCAATACCGTAAACGGCAACGACCTTATTATGACTCTTGACGCGATCAATAAAAATTCAGGTCTTCCGAAGACAGTTATTTACTCCCTCAATGAATCGAATATTGCGCAGATAGCGTCTATCGCGGGAGCCTTCCCGAATGTTAAATGCGGGGCGGCATGGTGGTTCTGCGACCACAAGCGCGGCATAGAGGACGAAATCAAGGTAATCGCCGAAAACGGATCTTTGGGTGAGTTCTACGGTATGCTTACCGATTCGAGGAGCTTTTTATCCTACGCCCGTCACGATTATTTCAAAAGAATACTCTGCAATATTATAGGCGAGTGGGTGGAAAGCGGCGAGTATGACAAAGACAGCGCCGAAAGGCTCGCGGCAAAAATTTGCTATGAAAATATTAAGGAAGCGGTTGGTGACTGATATGAAAATGTCTTTCAGATGGTACGGAGAGAGCGACCCGATTTCACTTGAATACATAAAGCAGATACCGAATATGCGCTCGGTAGTTACAGCAGTTTACGATGTTAAACCGGGAGAGGTCTGGCCCGAGGAAAGCCTTGAAAGATTGAAAAATCAGGCGGAGGAAAACGGACTTATTTTTGATATTGTGGAATCTGTTCCCGTACCCGAGGAAATAAAGCTCGGAACAGAGAAAGCTGAGGAATACACCGAGGTGTATTGCGAGAATATCCGCCGCTGTGCAAAATACGGTGTAAAGTGCATTACATATAACTTTATGCCTGTCTTTGACTGGACAAGAACTCAGCTTGACAAGAAGGCTAAAGACGGCTCGACAAGCCTTGTTATGTATATGGATCAGCTAAAGGGCTTAGACCCTTTAAAGGACGATATACATCTGCCGGGCTGGGATTCAAGCTATACCCAGTCAGAGGTAAGGGATTTAATCGGCGCGTATTCAAGACTCGGCGAGGAGGGGCTGTGGGAAAATCTTGAAAAGTTTTTAAAGAAGATTATCCCTGTCGCCGAAGAGTGCGGCGTTAAGATGGCGATACACCCCGACGACCCGCCGTACTCAATTTTCGGTATTCCGAGGATTGTAACAAACGAAAAGAATCTTGACAGACTGCTTAATATTGTTGACAGCCCCGCGAACAGCCTTTGCTTCTGCACGGGAAGTCTCGGCTGTGCCTCATTTAACGATATTCCGAAAATGGTTAGAAAGTACAGCGCTATGGATAGAATAGCCTTTATGCATATTCGTCAGGTAAAGCTTATGGAGGACGGAAGCTTTGAGGAGTGCGGACATTTATCCGATAGCGGTAGCCTTGATATGTTTGAGATAGTAAAGGCTCTTGTTGATACTGGCTTTGACGGCTACGTCCGTCCCGACCACGGCAGAATGATTTGGGGAGAAACCGGCAAGCCGGGCTACGGTCTTTACGACAGGGCATTAGGCGCTACATATATTAACGGACTTTTTGAAGCCTGTGAAAAGGCGGAAAGGGAGGATAAGTAATGCAAAAAAATGTATTGAACACCGATTTAACAGGAAAGGTTGCGGTGGTAACGGGAGCGGGCGGCGTACTCTGCTCGGCGTTTTCAAAAACTCTTGCGAGAGCGGGAGCAAAGGTGGCATTGCTCGACCTTAATTTTGACGCGGCGAAGCAGTTTGCCGACGAAATTACCGCCGAGGGCGGTATTGCCAAGGCGTACAAGTGCAATGTGCTTGACAAGGCGGCTTGCTATGAGGTGGCGGACGAGGTGGAAAAGGATTTGGGCCCGTGCGATATTTTAGTAAACGGCGCCGGCGGCAACAACCCCAAAGCCACAACCGATAAGGAGTATTTTGAATTAGGCGATATTGACGCCGATACAAAGAGCTTTTTTGACCTTGAAAGTGACAGAGTGGGCTTTGTATTTAATCTTAATTTCTTAGGTACGCTTATTCCGACTCAGGCGTTCGCACGCCAGATGGTAGGCAGAGAGGGCTGTAACATACTTAATATTTCGAGTATGAACGCATATACGCCCCTTACCAAAATTCCCGCCTACTCGGGCGCAAAGGCGGCGATTTCAAACTTTACACAGTGGCTTGCGGTGCATTTCTCAAAGGTGGGTATCCGCGTAAACGCGATAGCACCAGGCTTTTTCTCAACCAAGCAGAACGCAAAGCTGTTATTTAACGAGGACGGCACGCCCACAGCCAGAACAGGCAAAATATTAGCCGCCACGCCTATGGGCAGATTCGGCGAGGCAAACGAGCTTGAGGGCGGACTGCTGTTTCTCCTTAACAACGAGGCGGCGGGCTTTATAACAGGAGTAGTATTGCCGATAGACGGCGGATTTTCAGCATATTCGGGGGTGTAAAAAATGAATAATATTAAAATTTACGCGTTTGCGGACGAGGCGAGCCCGAATATAGACGGACAAATAACGGCGATTAAAAGAAATGGATTAAACGGGCTCGAAATGCGTAATGTTGACGGAGTGAATGTTTCCGACATTACAATAGAAAAAGCAAAAGAGGTAAAGCATAAGCTTCAAGAAAACGGACTTATTACATGGTCGGTAGGTTCTCCGATAGGAAAGATAGATATTGTAAAGGACGATTTTAAGGCTCATACCGAGAAATTAAAGCATACTCTTGAAATAGCTAATATTCTTGATAGCAAGAATATCAGAATGTTTTCATTCTATATTCCCAACGGGAAAGATGCTTCGGAGTACAAAAATGAGGTAATAGAGCGTTTGGGTGTTATGTGCGATATAGCACGTAATTTCGGTGTATCCCTTTGTCACGAAAACGAAAAGGGGATATATGGCGATATTCCCGAAAGATGTCTTGAAATTCACAAGGCTCTGCCTGAGCTTAAGGGAATATTCGACCCTGCAAACTATGTTCAGTGCGGTGTTGATACCCTAAAGGCGTGGGAAACGCTCAAAAGCTATATCTACTATATGCATATTAAAGACGCAAAGCTTGACGGCACCGTTGTTCCCACGGGACAGGGCGATGGAAATGTTAAAGAAATAGTTAAGCGCTTTATTTCCGGCGGTGGAAAGGCTTTTACAATCGAGCCGCATTTGATGGTTTTTGAAGGCTTTTCACATCTTGAACGCAAGGGCGAAAAAAGCCAAATTTCCGAGTACGGATATCCCGACAGCAACACAGCCTTTGACGCGGCGTGCAATGCCTTTAAGGGGCTTTTATAGTCTGTAAAAAACGCTAATGGCAGATAGGAGATTGTTATGGATAGAATTAAGCTTGGTATAATCGGAATAGGAAATATGGGTTCGGCTCATGCAGGTAATATTAAAAACGGTAAGTGCCCTGAAATCGAGCTTGCGGCGATAGCGGACATTAACCCCGAAAGGCTTAACTGGGCAAAACAGCAAAACTATGCTGAAAATATTACATATTTTAACACCGCCGAGGAAATGCTCGACAGCGGCATTATTAATGCCTGTATTGTAGCGGTTCCGCATTACGACCACACAAAATACGCAATAGAGTGTATGAAACGCGGTATTCATGTTATGGTGGAAAAGCCCGCGGGAGTTTACACAAAGCAGGTTAGAGAAATGAACGCCGAAGCGGAAAAGCACCCAGAGGTGGTTTTCGGTATGATGTTCAATCAGCGTACAAACTGTGTTTATAGAAAGCTCCGCGAGCTTGTTCAGTCGGGCGATTACGGCGAGATACGGCGTACAAACTGGATTATTACAGATTGGTACCGTCCACAGTGCTATTATGATTCGGGCGACTGGCGTGCTACCTGGTCGGGCGAGGGCGGCGGAGTGCTTTTAAATCAGTGTCCGCATCAGCTTGATTTGTGGCAATGGATATGCGGTATGCCCGTAAAGGTTGAATCACACCTCCATTTCGGAAAATGGCACGATATCGAGGTCGAGGACGACGTTACGACCTATGTAGAATACGCGAACGGCGCAACAGGCGTATTCATCACCACAACGGGCGACGCCCACGGAACCAACCGCTTTGAAATTCAGATGGACCGAGCAAAATTTGTTGTTGAAAACAATAAGCTTGTTATGACTGAGTACGAAATGACCGAGCAGGAATTTTCAAAAACCAACATACAGCCCTTTGGAACCGTAAAAAGCACTACACGAGAGGTAGAGACGGACGGCGAAAATCCCCAACACATCGGTGTTTTAAACGCTTGGGCAAACGCCATACTTCACGGCGGAAAGCTTGTAGCCGAGGGCAAGGAGGGTATAAACGGACTTACCCTTTCAAACGCTATGCATCTTTCTGCGTTTTTGGGTAAAGAGGTCGAAATTCCGTTTGACGAGGAGCTTTATTATAACGAGCTTATGAAGCGGGTCGCAACCTCTAAAAGAAAAGTCGTGGTAAACTCGGTATTTGCCGATACAAGCAATACCTACGGCGGTAATAAGTAATTATGGAACATATTAACGCCGCGGTAATCGGTATAGGCAATATGGGTTCTGCGCACGCCGCCTGTATTGCCGAGGATAAAATTAAGGGTATGTCGCTTACCGCGGTTTGCGATATATCCGAAAAAAAGCTTAAAAAGTTTTCGGAAAAATATCCGAATATTAAGTGCTATACAAGCTACGAACAGTTACTTAATGATAAAATCTGCGACAGCGTGATAATAGCGGTGCCGCACCCTCTTCACGCCGAAATTGCAATTAAAGCATTTGAATACGGTCTTAATGTAATGCTTGAAAAGCCTGCTGATATTTCGGTTACAAAGGTGAAAAAGCTTAATGAAGCGGCGGAAAAATCGGGCAAAGTGTTCGCGGTTATGTTTAATCAGCGCACCAATCCTTTATTCGCGAAAGCGCGAGAGATTGTAAAAAGCGGTCAGTTGGGCGAGCTTAAAAGAACGGTATGGATAATAACCAATTGGTTTAGAACGCAAAGCTATTACGATTCGGGCGACTGGCGCGCCACATGGTCGGGCGAGGGCGGCGGAGTGCTCTTAAATCAGGCACCCCACAATCTGGATTTATGGCAGTGGATATGCGGTATGCCCGAA
The DNA here is from genome assembly GCA_900547445.1 of uncultured Oscillospiraceae bacterium. Classification (GTDB taxonomy): domain Bacteria; phylum Bacillota; class Clostridia; order Oscillospirales; family Acutalibacteraceae; genus UBA737. The sequence goes on from URGJ01000012.1 coordinate 8,011, forward strand.
AGCGTAACCGCCTTTTGCGATATTGCAAAATATCACAATATCGAGGTCGAGGACGACGCTACAATATTCACACGCTACAAAAACGGCGCAACGGGAGTTTTTATGACCTCGACAGGCGAATATCCCGGGACAAACCGCCTTGAAATATCTGGAGATTTGGGCAAAATCGTTCTTGAAAACGGTGTTATGAAGTGGTATAAGCTTAAAGAACCGATAAGCGAGGTTATTGCAAATTCCAAACAGGGATTTGCACAAATTGATTATGATTACGAGGAAATTAAGCAGGAAAAACCTGAAACCTCGCATCAGGGCATTTTACAAAATTTCGCCAATGCGATAATATTCGGCGAGGAGCTTATATCGCCCGGAAGAGACGGCATATATGAGTTAACCCTTTCAAACGCCGCCTATCTTTCCGAGTGGCAGGGAAACAACGAAATCAAACTTCCGTTTGACAGCGAGCTTTTTGACAACTTGCTTGCAGAAAAAGCAAAGCAGTCAAAGCGCCGCGCCGCCGATTCGGAGAAAAGCGGAAACACGTCTTATCTCCCGAGATGGCAGGTAAGATGGTAGAGAATAAGGAGGAACGAAAAATGGAAAAATACATACCTGTAGTAGTCATAAAAGAATTATCCGAAACCGATAAGATATTATCGGCGCTCAAAGCAAACGGCATTAACTGTGCCGAAATTACATTCAGAACAGCCTGTGCAAAAGAGGCTATTGAGTATGCAATTAAAAATTATCCCGAAATGTCAATCGGTGCGGGAACGGTAATTAACGCCGAGCAATGCAAACAGGCTTTAGACCTCGGCTGTGAATTTATTGTATCTCCCGGATTATCGGTTGAGGTTGCAAAGCTTTGCAAGGAAAAAAATATACCATATTACCCCGGTTGTGTAACACCTACCGAGATTATGCAGGCTTTGGAATTAGGCATTACAACGGTCAAGTTCTTCCCCGCAAATGTTTACGGAGGTTTAAAGGCATTAAAGGCTTTGTCCGCTCCTTTCCCGCAGGTTAAGTTTATTCCGACCGGCGGGGTTGACCGCAGTAATATTGACGAGTTTTTGGCTTTCGATAAAATAGCGGCAATCGGCGGCAGCTTCTTTGTAAAGGAAGCACTTGAAAAGATGGAGGCAAAATAAAATGGCAAAGGTAGTTACTTTCGGTGAGTTAATGTTACGGCTTGCCCCAAACGGATATTACAGATTTTTTCAGAACGACCAGATGCAGGCAACTTTTGGAGGAGGAGAAGCCAACGTTGCGGTTTCGCTTGCGAATTACGGAATTGACAGCGTTTATGTGACAAAGCTCCCTAAACACGCTATAGGTCAGGCGGCGGTTGATTCACTCCGTTATTTCGGTGTAGATACAAGCAAGATTGTACGCGGCGGTGAGAGAGTAGGCATTTACTACCTTGAAAAGGGCGCGTCACAGAGAGGTTCGGTTTGTATTTATGACCGCAAATATTCGGCTATTCAGCAAGCCAGTGTAAACGATTTTGACTGGGACAGCATTTTTGAGGGCGCGGACTGGTTCCACTTTACCGGCATTACTCCCGCTTTAGGCGAAAACCTTGTTGAGATATGCAAAGAAGCTTGTATCGCTGCAAAGAAAAAGGGCGTAAAAATTTCCTGCGACTTAAATTACAGAGGAAAGCTTTGGACAAGGGAAGAAGCAAGAAAGGCTATGACCGAGCTTTGCAAATATGTTGATGTCTGCATTTCTAATGAAGAGGACGCTAAGGACGTTTTCGGCATTGAGGCAGAAAACACCGATATTTACGGCGGCAAGCTCGATAAAGAGGGCTACAAGTCCGTAGCAAAGCAGTTAGCCGATAAATTCGGCTTTGAAAAGGTTGCTATTACACTTCGTTCTTCGATTTCTGCCAGCGACAACGACTGGGCGGCTATGCTCTATGACGGCGAGGATTATTACTTCTCAAAGGAATATCATCTGCACATCGTTGACCGTGTAGGCGGCGGTGACTCCTTCGGCGGCGGACTTATTTATGCTCTGCTTAACGGTAAATCTTCTAAAGACGCTATTGAATTTGCGGTCGCCGCTTCGGCACTCAAGCACTCGGTAGAGGGCGACTACAACCGTGTATCGGTAGTCGAGGTCGAAAAGCTTGCGGGCGGCGACGGCTCGGGCAGAGTGCAGAGGTAATATCATTAAAAAGCACACACCATCTACTTCTTATCGGAGCGGACGGTGTGTTTTTTATTGTTTATAGTTGTTTCTAAACCCTGTAGGAGAAATACCGTTTAGCTTTTTAAAGGTACGGCTGAAGTTGCTGTTATCGCTGAAACCGCAAAGCTCTGTAATTTCACCGATACTCAAATCAGTTTTCGCAAGAAAATTTTTGGCGCTTGCTATTCTGCAGGACAGCAGATAATTCATTACTGACATACCCGTAATTTTTTTGAATTGATGAGACAGCGAGGAAGTACTCAAATTATATTTTTTTGCTAATTCCGTCAGACTGTAATTAAATGAATAATTGGTTTCAAACTCTCTTTGCAGCTTTAACACAAGCTTAAGGTTTTGCTCCTCAAAATAATCCTCGTTTTTGGGGGAAATGCGGTACAACATAATAAGAAGCTGATTAATAAGAGCTTGAATCATTTCTTCGGAAAGGCTGTCTCCCGAATTGTTTTCTTGTAAAATCATAGAAAAAAGCTTTTCATATTCATCAATGCTATGCTTAATATTAAAAATATTGTTAAAGCCGACAGGACGGTTAGACAGCAGTGATGGGTTCATTTTAGCGGGGAAAAGTGTTATGAATTGCTTGATATGCTATCTATCAGCAAAAAAAGAATATTCAGGCCGTCCCATACAGCGAAAATAGAGCATACATTCATCAGTATTTGCGACAGCTTTCTTAATAAATACATAGAGTCATCGGTAATATGCTCGGGATTATTGATTTCATTGCTTGGTATGATTTCGGAATATACAAAAGAAAACATCTCAAAAAGCTACGGTAAGTACAGGCGTGTAATAAGTGAGGAAGTGAGGCTTTTCAGAAATGACCCCTCAAAGGAGTTCAGTGTTGCGGAAAGTGCCGCAAACTGCGGTATGAGTATTACGCACTTTTCTCGAATATTTAAAAGTATTACCGGTGAACCGCCGTTGAAATACATTACCGAAATCAAAATTGAAAAAGCAAAGGAAATGCTTATTTTTACCGACGAAAGCATAGGCAGTATTGCGTCAAAGGTTGGATATTCGGAGCAAAATTATTTTACGAGACTGTTTAAAAAATTTACGGGTTCAACTCCCGGGAAATTCAGAAACAAATGAGATCACCAATACGGAAAATGTCAGTATAGTTGTCAGGAAATTGAAATTATGCTGTTTTAATTGCCTTTGCAATTTTGCTTAAAGTGGAGGTCTGAAAAAGACATTACACCGCTTGAAATATTAAGGCTTTTGTGCTATACTATTAAATTCACGGATATAAATCATCTTATGAACAGGAGGCTCTGCGGCAATGAAATATGTATTAATGCACAAAGAAATTCCTGTACCGGGATTTAGAATCCTAATTTAATATTCCCTATGGGTGCCGATAAAAAAGGTCAGCACCCTATTTTTATGCCCTGCTGATTGATTTTAGGTGGGATGTTTTATGCCTTGTAGGCGTCAACTTGTCTTTTGCGGAATTTAATAATGCTTAATTGAATAATTGACTTTTTTCGCTTTACGGCGTATATTTAAGTTGAAGAATAAAATTGTGAGGCTTTTAAAATGGAAAACAGTAAAATAAATAAATTTGCCGAGTTGATAAGGCAAAGTGATAATATTGTGTTTTTCGGGGGTGCCGGCGTTTCTACCGAAAGCGGAATGAAGGATTACAGGAGCGAGGACGGTCTTTATAATACCGTAAAAAAATACAAGGTATCCCCCGAAACAATACTGAGCCACAGCTTTTTTGAAAAGCACCCCGATGTGTTTTACGATTTTTATTATAACTATTTTCTAAATACAACTGCAGAGCCTAACAGGGCTCACATAGCCTTAGCCGAGCTTGAAAAAGCGGGCAAGCTTAAGGCGGTTGTGACCCAGAATATAGACGGTCTCCACCAAAAAGCTGGGAGCAAAAATGTTATTGAACTGCACGGAACTACACTTAAGCATTATTGTACCGTATGTAAAGCAATTATGCCGAACGAGCAGGTGAAGTCGCTTTGCGGACAGATTCCGAAATGCGAAAAATGTCACGGTATAGTACGACCCGATGTTGTACTGTACGAAGAACCCTTAAACAAGTCGGTTGTTGAAGCGGCTACTTACGCTATTTCATCGGCGGATATGCTTATAATCGGCGGAACCTCGCTTGCGGTCTATCCCGCCGCAAATTATATTAGATATTTTAAGGGTGAAAGCATTGTTCTTATAAACCGTGACGAGACGCAGTATGACGGCATGGCAACCCTTGTTTTCAGGGAAAGCATAGGCGAGGTTTTAGAACGCATAATGGAAGAAATCGGATAATTATTTTGTGAATTTTGATTGGAGAATTCCGAATGGATGTTAAATATAAAATACTTAAGGAATATTTCGGTCACTCCGATTTTCGCGAAGGGCAGGGGGATATCGTCGATTGCCTTTTGTCCGGCAGAGACGCACTTTGCATTATGCCTACGGGTGCGGGAAAATCTATATGCTATCAGGTGCCCGCCCTTGCCTTTGAGGGGATAACTGTCGTAATATCTCCGTTTATTTCTCTTATGAAGGATCAGGTTACGGCGCTTGTGCAGTCGGGAATTTCGGCGGCGTATATTAACAGCTCCCTGTCAGAGTCGCAGTATACAAAGGTTTTTCAAAACGCCGAGAAAGGGAAATACAAAATCATTTATGTTGCTCCCGAGAGGCTTACTACAGCGGAATTTTTAAATTTATGTAAAAAGCTTAATGTGTCAATGGTGGCGGTTGACGAGGCGCATTGCGTTTCTCAATGGGGTCAGGATTTCAGACCGAGCTATCTTAAAATCAGCGAGTTTATTAATGAGCTTAAAGTCCGCCCGGTGGTTGGCGCGTTCACCGCTACCGCCACAAAAGAGGTCAAAAACGATATTTTAAGATTGTTAGAGCTTGATAATCCCTTGGTTGTCACAACAGGGTTTGACCGACCTAATCTGTTTTTCTCGGTCATAAGACCGACTTCAAAATCCGTAAGACTGCTTGAGCTTGTAAAGGAGCGAAAGGACAAGTCGGGAATAGTATACTGCGCTACAAGAAAAGCGGTTGAAGAGGTATGCGATTTACTCAACAATAACGGCTTTTCTGCAACAAGGTATCACGCGGGTCTATCCGAAACCGAGAGAAAGGAAAATCAGGAGGATTTTGTATACGACCGCAGACAGATAATGGTAGCTACCAATGCCTTCGGAATGGGCATTGATAAATCTAATGTCTCCTTTGTAATTCATTACAATATGCCTAAAAATATCGAAAGCTATTATCAGGAGGCGGGCAGAGCGGGTCGCGACGGCGAGGAGGCGGACTGTATTTTGCTTTACAGTCCTCAGGATGTCCGCACAAATCAGTTTTTAATCGAAAAGTCGGACGCTAATCCCGAGCTTAGCGAGGAAGAACAAAACGCCGTCCGCCAAAAGGATATGGAGCGGCTTAAATTTATGACCTATTACTGCACCACAAGCGACTGCTTAAGAAGCTTTATTCTTAAATATTTCGGGGATAGGTCGGCTAATTACTGCGGTAAATGCTCTAACTGCCTTACGCAGTTTGAAACGGTGGATATTACCGTTGACTCTCAGAAAATACTGTCCTGTATAATTAAAACCGGACGGCGGTTCGGTAAAAAAATGATATGCGATATTCTTCGGGGAAGTAAAAGCGAGCGGATTATGCGCTTAGGTCTTGAAAGTCAGTCTACATACGCAATAATGAAGGACTGTGCCGAAAAAAGGCTTCGTGAAATTATCGATTATCTTGAACAGCAGGGATATATTGCGGCTGAGGGCGGGGAATTTCCCGTTTTAAAGGTGACGGCGTCAAGCTATGGAATTTTGCGCGGGAATGTCAGTTTAAGTATGAAAGCTGTCAAAGCTAAGGCGGAAGAGCCGCATAAACCCGTAAATAACTCAGTTAATGCGGAATTGCTTGAAGCGCTCAAGGAATTAAGAAGAAAATTATCCTCAAAAAAGCGAGTTCCCGCCTATATGATATTTTCGGACGCATCGCTTACGGATATGTGCAAAAAGCTGCCGAAAACGCCCGAGGAGTTTTTGAATGTCTCGGGAGTTGGAAATGTAAAGTTAGCACAGTACGGTGAGGAATTTTTAGAGGTAATAAGAAGTTTTATACCGTAGCTGTTACTTTTATAAATAAATGATCTTCCTAAAATTTCTCGGTTTTTTTCTTATTATTATGTCGCGCAAAGACTTAATGCTGTTTTAATAAAATCAGACAGAGCTTAAAGTCTTTTTACCTAATATAGGTTTATTGGACGCGACATAGCATACGGCTTAAAGCCCGGATTGCTTGTTCTGATAGCTAATCAAATAAAAAAATCTGCCAAAAACCGCACAAAAAATAGTGTAGGTATTTTGGTGGATTTTTTCTTTAGAACGGTAAGACATACAAGAAAGCTTGTCAATAAGATTTATAATGTTCTTAATAATGAAACAGGCGAAATATATCCTAAAAGACTTATGGAAATAACCACAGATGACGATATAAAATCGGATAATCTTAAAATTGCGTTCCCGACCGTAAATAAAATATTGAGCGATTTGGAAAGTTATAATATTATCCGCCCTTTTAGGGGTAAAATAACGAAAAATCCTGCTTTTTTGGTTTACGGCAGTTCTAAAAGACGGGTAAAATTGAATGATATATATACTTTTGGTAAAACATAATTCAGATACCTGATTATATAAATTATTAAATTATTTTTTTGAAAGAGGTGATAGCTTGAAAATCGAAATAAGGGAAAGACCTTTTAAGACTGTGCTTTTTTGGATGAGCAAGGAGGAGGCTGCTGACAAAGAGCTTAACGCTTCATTAAAACCGCAGTTTGCCGAATGGAAAAAGAAGAAGTATTTGCCCGTTATATTTGAATCGGGCGACGGAAATTTAGAGGACAGTATGTATATGCTGATGAAACGAAATCTTGAGGTCTTGGCAAAAGCTGAAAATCAACATTTGCCTACCGTCGGTGCGTAATGCACCGCTACATATTTCGGTTTTCATCATTCTTTAAACATTGATTTTATTAAAAAACCGGGGTTTTTTAAATAAAAAGGCCTCGGTTATTAAATTTCTTGATTTTAATATTAAAATAAAGCAAAAGGAACGATAGCTATATGGTAGAAAAATTCGATATAGCGGGCTATTGCCGAATTTCGGTTGACGATGAGATCGACCGAGACAATACATCAATCGAAAACCAGAAAAATCATTTAAGATTTATGAACATCTAAAATTAATCAAGTACGATTTGGTAAATTGTACTTGACTAATTTTTTAAGCGTGCTCGGCACGCATAATAACTTGACGGTGAAAGTCCGGTTCGGAGAATCATACTCTTTTTTTCTTGCTGTAAACCGTTGTTCCGATAATACCAAAACCGCTTACAAACAGCAGAGCTACCCACAGAAGCATATTGCTGTTATCGCTGGTTTTCGGGCTTGTGGTATCAGGTTCAGCATCTTCTGTCGGCTTTGTCTGCTCCGAAGTTGCTTTTACCTCAAAATTCGTACTACATTCGCCGTCGTTATAGACAACTGTGAGTTTATGCGTGCCGACAGAGAGCGTGTTGAGGTAATCATTTTTCAGCGTGATCACCGTAGAGCCGGAGACTGCCGTATAATTCTTCGCGTCAATCAGCGTACCATCCACCTTCACGCCGGTGAATTTGCTGAAATCACCGTTTGCTCGGAAAGTAAGTGTTCCGTTGCTGTTGTTCGTCCAAGAACCGTTTGAACCGTCAATAAACTTGTATAACGGTTGCTTATTATCATCTTCTGCTTCTGTTTTGGTAAACTTATAAACTACTGTCAATTCGTTAGTGTTTTCATCAGTGGAAATAGACTTATCTGCTGAAGCAACCTCATTACCATTTACCTTAACAGTAATATCATTGATATCACCCGCAAAAACAACACCCCGATTGGTTGCTAAAACAATCCTGACTGTATATTCTGTATCGGCAGCAGCAACTGTATCACTTGTATCGATCCATTGAACATCTTTCACAACCAAGCACTCTTTTTCAACGGCAGAACCTCCGGCTGTTCCGGTTACGGCAGCATTTTCTTTTTCTGCAAGCGCTTCACCTTTTTTCGGTGCATCAATGGTGATACTTACATTATCCACTCCGCTAACCATAGTGAATGTCAATGTGCCTGTATCCGCAAAGTTTGCATATTCGCCATTACCTAAAAATGAATATTCAACTGTTATAACCTTACCGCTTTCCTGTCTTGCAAGGTATTCTTTAAGTTCATTTGATGTTGTGAATACTGTACCGTCTTGAAGAGTATAAGAGATTGTTCCTGTTACGTTCTTAAACTCATCGTTCTCTCCGAGTTCGACATAATGAGGGTCTTCAAAAGCTGCGATGCCTACCGTAACCATTTGGTTGGGTGAAAATGCCGGTAAAATGTCCGGTCCCTGATTAGCAGCCTGAACCTCAACTGTCGCGGTTACAGTATAGTTGCCTGTATAACCGTAATCGCCGTCAATCTGCATATATCTACTGCCGGAAGCTTCGTCATCTATCATGGCATAAGTACGGTTGTCAAACTCTGCATCATCGCCCTCCACGGCCATATCACCGACAACCGTGAACTGTACATCAGGATTTGCTTGGCGCATTATTTCAAGCCATTCGTTCAGCTTCGTTTTTGCATCTTCAATCGTGTTCGTTTTTATAGTTTCAAAGGTGCCGACGGTTACATTCTCCGGAGTAATCGTGTCGATACCCTCACGAGGTTCCTCTACTCCGGTCTCTTTGTTACGGAATATCACGAAGAGATCCACGCTTATCGAAGATTTGTCAACAGAGTAGTCTTTGACTTTGACGTTGATAGGATCGCCGTTGATTATTACCACGTCAGCATAGGCGACTGTCGGTACCAGTGACATCAGCATACAAATTGTTAAGATCAGTGATAAAAGTCTTCTCTTTTTCATTGTTATTCTCCTTCTAACTTTTCAAAATTTTTCATATAATAAATGGTGCTTTGCTCTCGCTGATTTTGATGCGATGGAGCTGTCCGCAATTATTTTTCTATATATCCGCTGATCGGAGACGAATACATATCATCGGTTACGGCTTGGTATTTTGAACCGGTATAATCGTCCGTAAAACCGTTATATGCTTTATAAATCTCGTTCGTTTCGGTATCGTATACACGTTCATAACCTAATGTGGCATCGCTTTGCTTTTGGCTGATAATATCATAGCTGCTCTGCCGGTTCGCCCAGCCCTCGGTAATGATATTGCTTGTTTCATTATTGATTCTTGCAATTTCAGCACTGCTTTGAGCAATGCCCTTTTCCTGATTGTAAAAAGCCTGAACGAAGGTGTCGCTGAAGGTGATGGTGCTGACGCAATGGTTAAGCACATCAACCCAGTTCACAAGCTCATCGGCGGGAGCCGTGAAGAATACTATGTTATACACACTCACGGCATTCACATAATACAGGCTGACCTTTTTCGGCGTTGCCGTGAAGATGCCTTCAATCGGATCGCCGTTATCGTTTTTATAGGAGCCACGGACAATGTCGCCGCCGACAGGTGCACTGCCAAGCGTTTCGAGAACGGTGAAATCATTGATTGTCGGAAAAATAAAGTCACCGACTACGGGTCCGTCTACGGCAGATGCCTGGCTGAAGACCCGGAAGAAACCCTCTGTGTTCTGCGGGTCAATCGCCGGATACTGCGCCAAGGGAGAGGTTGGGTACAAGGAAGCATACCACTGGCGCTCTTTTTCAGTGGATAAAAAGCCCTCGCTTTTCATGCCGAAGTAAATCTGATAGTCTTTGTTTTGGGGATTTACCACCTGAAAAGTATAATGAACCGTGTCGGTCTGCGGGTGAGCGACGAACTTCCAACCCTTGGGGATATCCATCTTAACATAGCCGTTATCAAACTCTTCATATTCTATGCTTTTTGCCTTGTCTTCGATGATTTTAAATGTGTCGGCAGACGGTTTGCTGTCGATATCACTACCGGAATTACAACCGGCAAGTAAGCATAAAGACAGTATGAGCAGCATGGCAACCAACACAATACTTTTCTTCTTAGTGGAATATTTCATTTTTATAAACTGCCTTTCCTCCATACTTTTCATAATTTTTCATAAAAATGATATTGACACTTGACCATACAACTTTGTATGCAGACTCTGCGTCGCTGTGTTTTTATAATTTTAAACTTTTCTCCTGATTTTTTCTATTGTCCTTAGGGATAGTAGTGTAAGCAACAGCAAAATCGGAGGGGTAGTTTTAGGGTAGGTAGTCCTACACCGTTTTAAAGCCGGTTGAAAATTTGAAGAAAATACTATAAAATATACATAAACAAAAACCATTAGGCAGGAGTAGGATATGTTGAAAAGCAAAGAAGCAATCGAAGAAATGAAGGGCTATCCAAAACCACATACTACCCTTAAGACTAACCTAAAGTGTAGTCTGATTATTGCATTATGTTTCCTTTGGACAGCAACCGGTTATCTAACCTGGATGTATCATTTATTGGATTTCGCCGAATCATCTTCTGTGGATTGGCTCACTGAGGTCATCGGATACCTGTTTCAAGCATTTGGAATCTTCATATTCAGCATTATCATGAAGCACAACAGAGCATTACTCCTCAAGAAGTCCACCTTTATTACTTGCATAGCAGCGGACTTTGGATTTATCATCCTATCTGCATTAACCAACCGGTTACTGTACATCTTAATTTTCGGATACCTGATGAATCTGTTTCACGGAATCATTGCGGGCTTTTATCTCACTTTGCTGGCAACGCAGGTAGAGCATAAATATCGTTCCATTGTCTTTGGCGATGCATATGCCGCGTCCAGCATAGCCTCTTGGTTGCTTTCTTTGCCCAATCATTCGACATTTTTTCACTCCGGATATGCCCTTATCATATATGGCATATTCGTCTGTATTACAATCGGAATGATCCTCGTCGAAAAAGAACGCATGCCCTTAGAAAAGATTACTTATGCAGGGGAAAAGGTTTCAACCGGTACAATTGCTTTGGCCGGACTAACCGTCGTATTGGTAAGTCTGACCCGCGGCATCGGATTTTATTTTCCCATGGCGGATATTTCAAAAGGAATCAGCCTTGAGTTTTCAAGAGCCTTCTATGCTATTGGTTTGATACTTGCCGGAATTGTGGGAGATCGGAGCAGAAAGTATGGAGCGATTAGCTGCCTTGCGGCTTTGGTTTTCCCATTTGCAATGATTGCATTATCGGGTGAGGTAGGCATCAGCATCGTTCTGTGGATTCTCGGATATTGCTTGTTTGGATTTCTTGCTGTATTTCGTGTGGTATTATTCTCGGATATTGCCCGAACGAAGGAAGATTTGTTGTATGTCGCAGGATTCGGATTGATGTTTGGGAGAATCGGCGATTCAGCAGGTAATCTGGCCGGCATTATACTAAACGACAAACTCATTCCCCTTGTAATCGTATCCAGCATCTGCTTTGTTGTAACTTTTATTGTTTTCTTCTCGCTTTACAACAAGCTTTATATGCCTGTGACCCAGCCATTACCAAGCCAGGAAGAACGTATGAATGCTTTTATTCAAAAGCATGAACTTTCTTTACGGGAAACTGAAGTTCTTAATCTAATAATAGACGGAGCTTCTAATGGTGAAATATCCGAAAAACTATTTATTTCGGAAAACACGGTAAAGTTTCATGTCCGCAATATTTTGAAAAAAACCGGTTGTTCCAATCGAACAGAGCTGCTCACTGCGTTGAATCGGATTGAACGATAAAATATTTCACAATATTTATCAAATTTTACTATCACAAACTAACCAATCACCTCATCTCGAACAATTTCTTTTGCTTGTGCTTTGATTTCACTAATAAGCTACTCTGCCGTAACCCAAAATTTCATAATAACCCACAGGGTAATGTCTCTGTAGGCAGCTATCACCGGAATTACCCTCGACGGTCTGGGCGATGGCCGTTTTCGCCTTATTTTAGAACAAACAGTGACAACAATCGAATGTGCGGATATACATACAACCCCGATGAGTTTCAGTTTGTCTGGTACTCATCGGGGCTGTTTCATTTTATCGGTTTTATAAAGCTATAACCAGATATTTCGGTATGTGCTTTCTACCGGTATTGTGCATAATCCATTCTCCTGCAGTGGCGAAATAGAAGCCGCCCTTCCTATCGGCATAGATACCATGCAAAGGCAGGCGGCGGTGCATATCGACCGCAAAATCGGCGGCACAGACGCCCGTATGCCTACAGAAGAGCGCGAGGAAAGGAAAGATACCGCCCCGGTCGAATTCACGCCGTACAAGCCCAAAATACGCAAGCCGGGGACGGGTTGTGTCACCATGATTAACAACCACCTGTATGAGGGACGGTACACGCCGACCAACGCCTACGGAAAGCGGGAAAGCCACAACATCTACACAAAAACACGAGAAAAATGTGAAGAAAAGCTCACGGAAATGATTGCAGAGGTCAAGGCGCAAATCAAGGCGGAAAAAGAACGGCTCAAGGCAGAGCGGTCGGCATAAAGCACGCACGGCGGCAAGGACAAAAAATCCTTGCCGCCGCTGTTTGTTAAAAAGTATCTTCTCTGCGTAATTGTGCTCGTATTCTGCGCATGTCCTCCGGTAGCTCATCATCACGCATATTGTCACAAAAAGCTGTTGAGCCAGCACGTTTGGCTGTTTCATAGTACCAGCATTTGAATTTTACCGTTTCCAACGCTTCCTGAAGTTCGCTGATTTGCTTCTCCACTTCTAATTTCTGTTTCTGAAAGATTTCAAGCCGAGCATTGATACTTTCATCTCCCTGCAGTACAAGTTCGATGAAATGTTTGATGTCCTTAATTTGCATTCCGGTAGCCTTCAGGCAATGAATAATTTTGAGAAATTCATAATCGCTTTCCTTAAAAACTCGAATACCGCCTTCGGATCGCTCCATAAACGGAAACAAGCCCTCTTTAATGAGTCGGTCGGCAACATCAAAACAGGTGATATTATGCTTTGGGGCGATAACTGTCTGGTGTTGTTTTATGAAAACTTTTCTACCTCATACAGTTATACGAAAATCGGATATATAGAAAACCCAACCGATTTTTCAGAAGCATTAGGCTTAGATGATGTGGCAGTGGAGTTTGAAACTGACAACGGTGACAAGTAAACTTCTTTCCAGCGATTCAAGAAATAAATATATTATTTTAGAATTAATATCGTTATTATGGGGTGTTACTTCGGTGGCATCCCTTTTTATAATATCAAAATTTGAGCCGCAGTAATCAAAGAAAAGTATTTTTCGCAGACCACATTTGATAAGTGGTCGTAAAAATATTGATTTTCCAAAAGTGGCGTCGTAATACTTGAAAACACATAAAAATTGACCGAAAGTGGAGGTAAAACCTCTGCTTTCGGCCAAAATGATGGTCGGAGTAGGGAGACTCGAACTCCCGGCCTCAACATCCCAAATGTCGCGCGCTACCAACTGCGCTATACCCCGATAACTATTTAATTGTGGTCATGTAGGTGGTCAAATCTGTGGTCAAACACATTTTTGACCGCTTTTTTTCATTTTCCGAACCGCCCGAAATCCGCACGGTTGACGGGTTTTCGGCGGTTTTTGTTGTCAGGTGGTGCGAACACCGTCTATGCTCCCAAATATATAATAGAAGATTTTTTACGGCATTTCAAGCACTTTGTAGCACTTTCGTCTGGAAATTACTTGTTCTTTGGCACTCTTATCTCCACTGTTTTCATGTATTCCGAAAATGACTGTGGGATGAAATGTGGTCGTAAAAATACTCCCCGAACAAGAAATTTGCTCGGGGAGTTTGCTGTTGGTGGTATGTTAACTCTGAAACAGCAAAAAGTCAAGTCTTTTCTACTGTCAAAATTTGAGCCGCAGTAGACAAAGAATAAAACTCCGGCGGAGAAAATAGAAATATAACATAAATTCAAATTCTTTATAACATCTGACCGAAAAACTATTGCTAAAAAGATTGGAGTGTGTTATAATAACATCGAATAAATGTTATATCCACGGGAGGTCGCTATGAAAAGCTCCGATATCATCAAAGATATACGTTCAAGATTAGGATTGAGCCAAACAGAACTCGCAGAAAAACTGGGGGTTAGTTTTGCTACGGTCAATCGTTGGGAGAAAGGACGCTGTGAACCTTCGCAGATTGCACTCAGCACCATTAAGCGTATGTGCGCCCATCATAATATAGATTATTCGCAATTCGAAGGAAACCATATTATTACCTCCAATGAGATAGTAACTTTATACCACGGTTCCAAGTCCGGCATCGTTGGAGATATTGTGCCTACAAGCCGAGAGCACTGCGACTTTGGTAAAGGTTTCTATATGGGAACGGAAATGGCGCAGCCGTTGACGTTGATCTGCAACTATCCCGATGCGAAACTCTATACCGTAAAGGTTGACCTGTCAGGATTGACAATTCTTGATATTGAGGTCGGTATTGATTGGGCGCTCCTTGTTGCATATAACAGGGGAAAGATGGATTCTGTTAAAGGCACGGCGATTTATAATCGCATTGCGGAAATGGCTGATGGCTGTGATATGCTGATTGGTTTTATCGCCAATGACAGAATGTTCGTTGTGCTCGATCGTTTCTTTAAGGGCGAGATTACAGATGAGGCACTTATCCATAGTCTCTCTGCACTAAAGCTCGGCAAACAATATGTTGCGCTTACGGAAAAGGCTTGCAAACAAATAGAAATAGTAGAAGAAAAAACATTATCCGTTGCAGATCGTGAAATATTAAGAATTGAGAGTGAGGATAACCGTTCCAAAGGCATTGCATTGGCAGATGAGATTTGCCGTCAGTATCGCCGTGAAGGGCGCTTCTTCGATGAAATATTGAAAGCCGGTGAGTAATATGCGTGAGCTGAACAGACAAGAATTCGGACTCTGCGATATCCAAGGCAGACTGTTTGAATTGGCACTAAAAAACGGATATGATTGCAAAGACTTTATTGAAAAGTTTATGAATAGTAAAACCGCCGCAGCCTTGGATCAAAGTTATGACCGTCTGCAGTGGGCTGGCGAGGAATATATCCTCGAAGAACTAAATGAGGAAGTCGGCGGTCTGAAAAAAGGCGGCACCGCCTACCATAACGAAATTATGTACTGGTCAGGCTATACCTACCGTTATTGGCGGTATTATACCGGCGAGAGCAGCAAAGAGATATACGCGATCGCCAATGCCGAAACTATGGCAACCGGATATCTCGGACTTCACACATTGGATGTAAAAATGGCGATTGATAGGTTGAAAAAGATTTAAAATATCGGAGATAGATTTATGATAAACATTCGGAAACTTGAAAAAGAATTATGGGAAGCGGCGGATTTATTGCGTGCCGATTCAAAGGTGACCTCGCAAGAATACTGTATGCCCGTGCTTGGTCTTATCTTCCTGCGCTATACTTATAGCCGCTTTAAGTTCGTTGAGTCGGAAATTCTTAAAGGCCGCCCTGTTCGTAACGGCAGAGTTCTGCCCGTTGAAGCAGACGATTTTAAAACAAAAAGTGCAATTTTTCTCCCTGAAGAAGCACGCTAGGACTATCTTTTAAATCTTCCCGATAATACCGATATGGTACAGGCAATTAACAAGGCAATGGAGTTGATTGAAAGCCAGTCCGAGCAGCTTAAAGGTATCTGAGTATTCCGCGAAAAACTGAACACCTTGACCGCTCAAGTTGAACAGTCGGGTGTTCAACTTTGGCGGAATATTCAGTATCTTTCCTAAAAACTATACGATTCTGCAAAATGACCTTTTGCGGGAGCTTCTCCGTATATTCAACAACAGTGATTTCAATGAAATGAAAGACGATATTATCGGTCGTATTTATGACGATATTTAATCGTTCCCTGATTTGCAAATCAGTCTTCTACTACGTACACAACATTTTTTATGCCTTTTAAGCTTGAAAAAGCCAAATCAATTCTTTTTTCAATGACAAGATTTAATCCGAGGTGTCCCGGCATTTCACTCTTTGGTGCCATAGATTGAAAAGAAAACGGCTCTTTTATAGCACACTTAAGTTCTTCTATTATTTCATTTGTTCTGTACATATCATCTATTTCAATGTATATTACTTCTGCAGATTTTTTTTCTTTTCTAATTTGGCAAATAAGATAATAGTACCCATAAATAGAGTTGTAACTATTATTGCGCCGGGATAAAAGCCAAAACCAACCGCAATTCCTATTGATGCAGTGGTCCAAACACCGGCAGCTGTTGTAAGTCCGGTAATTACATTATTACTTTTCAGTATTATCATACCTGCACCCAAAAAGCCTACACCGGATATTACTTGAGCCGCCATTCTCGTAATATCACCTGTATTTCCAAGCACATCGGAAACATAAAGTCCGGTCATTGACGTAAGTGTTGAACCTAAACATACAAGCACATGGGTTCTCATTCCTGCTGCCCTGCCGTGCTTTGCTCGTTCGGTTCCTATAAGCCCGCCGATTACTACTGCCAATAATGATTTTATTAAGACATTTATCCAAATCTCCACGAAATTTCACTCCTTATATATAAACTAATAGCCCTGAGCAAAACGCTGAAAGGCGCATAAACAAAGGAAAATCAGGGCTAAAAATTTTCCTTTATCACTACAAAGGTATAGAAACAGCCAACCGAATATCGTATAATTAAATTGCAAACAAAACCAACGAAATGGGGTCGGCTGTTATCTATCGTCAAGAAATCATACAGGACATTACACTTTTTACATCAGAGCCGAAAGCAAGGTTTTATTCCGAGCTGTTTTCACATTTGGATTTATCCGATTTCCCGGATAATGTTGCAAAAACAGGGCGTAAAGGATTTTCCAATCATGCCAAGCTTCGTGCCGCTGTTGTTATGAAATGCGAATGCTTTTCCTGTATTACAGACCTTTTGGATTATCTCCAAAATAATCTTTTAATCGCACATTACTGCGGTTTTAACATCGTTAAGCCTTTGCCGTCATACTGGACTCTTGACCGTTTCATAAACAGTCTTGATAATGACTTATTGCAAAGTCTTATGCATTCTCAGGTCAAAAAGCTGTATGAACTCGGCGTAATCGATACTTCATTCATCGCTCTTGATTCTACTCCTGTTATGGCTAATACTTCGCAAAACAATCCTAAATCCTTTAAAAAGGATAAATTCAAGCCTGAAAATCAGCCGAAGTCCGATAAGGATTGCGGTTTAGGCGTACATACCGCTTCTAATCAGCATAACGAGAAGAATTTTGAGTTCTATTGGGGCTACAAGAACCATGTGCTGGTTGACTGCATTACAGGCTTACCGATTTTTGAGCTTACCACTACCGCCGATGTTTCGGACAGCACCGTTGCCCTCAATATTCTAAGCCAAACCAATAGCTTTTTACCTATTAACGAATGTACCTTTAAGAATATACGCTTTCACGATCTGCGGCACACCTTCGCTACCACAGCCCTTGCTAACGGAATGGATGTAAAAACATTGTCGGCTATCATAGGTCACATTTCATCAGAAACAACCTTAAATATATACACCCATATTACCGACAATATGCAACGCAGTGCAGCTAACAAGATTGAGCATGGTTTCGGCAGAAATGAGGGCAGTTTGAGTGAGGTGGAGAAAACACCCGACCAAGCTGTAAAAACGCCACAGAAGGCAAAATTCGAGCCAAAACAGCCGAAAATACGACGTCCCGGCACAGGATGCATCAGCGAGATCAACGACCACCTGTTCGAAGGCAGATACTCGCCAACAGGTGCAGACGGTAAGCGTATGGCAAGAAATGTCTACGCAAGGGCGAGAGAGGAATGTGAAGAAAAACTTGCCGAGCTGATAACGCAGATGAATGCGGAAATTGCGGCCGAGAAAGAACGGTTAAAAGCAGGGCAATCTGCATAAGCATCTCATTATGCAAACCGCCACGGACTTAAAATCCATGGCAGTCTGCTTTTATATGCTGTCAAAATTTGAGCCGCAGTAATCAAAGAAAAGTGGTTTTCGTAGACCCCATTTGATAAGTGATCGTAAAAAATATTAATTTCCTAAAAGTGGCGTCTCAACACTTGAAAACACATAAAAATTGACCGAAAGTGGGGACAAAGCCTCTGCTTTCGGTCAAAATGGTGGTCGGAGTGGCGAGACTCAAACTCGCGGCCCCCGCATCCCAAATGCGGTGCGCTATCAACTGCGCCACACCCCGATTTATTAATTTTTTAGCTGATTTCAATATCTGTGGGATACTATGTGGTCGTTGCCTTTATTATAACACATTGCAAAGAAAAAATAAGGAGGAAAATCCGCAGTGTTTAAGGCTTCTTTGAGGGCTTAGGATTTTCCGGCGAATGTCATCAGTAACAGTCCCAAATGTCGCGCGCTACCAACTGCGCTATACCCCGAAACTTTCTTGACTTAATGATTTTACCCTATTAAAAAAATTTTGTCAATACTTTTCGTTGAAATATAAGAAATTTATGTTATAATATATTAATGTAAGTTTTTATGCGTTAGGGAGAAAAGTATGAGATTGCTTGCAGTCGGAGATGTGTGTGGCAGTATTGGCTGCGATGCGATAAAGCGCATATTGCCGAGATTGAAGAAAAGCAAAAACATCGATATGGTGGTAATAAACGGAGAAAATTCGGCGGATGGAAATGGTATTACCCCCGAAAGCGCCGACTTTCTTTTTGCCTGCGGTGCAGACGTAATAACAGGCGGTAATCATTCCTTCAGGCGCAAGCAGATTTATGATTATCTTGATCAAAACGAATTTTTGTTAAGACCTTACAATCTGCCCGAAGCCGAAAACGGCAAGGGCATATGCTTTGTCGATTTGGGGTACGTCACAGCGGCGGTCATTAATCTAAGCGGAAAAATTTATCTTGAAAAGCTGGGCGCTTCCTGTCCCTTTAAGGCGGCGGATGAATTAATTGAACAGGCAAGAGGAGCAGGTGCTAAAATTATCGCTGTTGATTTTCACGCCGAAGCTACCAGCGAAAAACGTGCGCTGGCGCTTTATCTCGACGGAAAAATTTCCGCTTTTTTTGGTACTCACACCCATGTTCAGACCGCGGATGAGCAAATTTTAGGCGGCGGAACAGGTTATATTACCGATCTTGGTATGACAGGTCCCATAAACTCGGTGCTGGGTGTAAAATCGGAAATTATCATTAACCGCCTTAAAGACGGCGATCCATCAAAATTCGAATTGGCGGACGGCGAATGTATGCTTTGCGGCTGTATTTTCGATATAGATACGAAGAACGGCCGCACGGTAGGAATAGAGAGAATAGCGATAAGGTGAACTAATCGGAAAGGAGCATAAAAATGAATATATATAAAAAGACAACTGCGATTATAATTGCGGCAATGCTCCTTTTGATTTCAGGCTGCCGCGGCAATACCGACAGTACATCCTCGTCATTTCCTACCGATACCGTAAATGCTTCTTCTAAGCGGGACTATATTACGTTGCTTTATTCTGCTTCTGATACCTTCGACCCATATGCCGCCACGACCGACGCTAACCGTCAGCTTTGTAAGCTTATTTATGAGCCGCTTGTTAAGCTCGATAATGAGTTTAATGTAAACTACAGCCTTGCAGAGAAGGTAGAGCTTAAAGACAAAGTGTGTACCGTGACGCTTAAAGACCTTTCTTTTTCAGACGGAAGTCCGCTTACTGCGGAGGACGTGGTTTATTCCTTTAATCTTGCAAAAAAGTCATCTACGGAATACGCATATAAGCTTTATTGCGCTGAATCGGCGGCGGTGAGCGGAGCGCGAACGGTGGATTTTAAGCTCACAAAGGCCGACCCTTATTTTACAAATCTGCTTGATTTTCCGATACTTAAAAGCGGAAGCGAAAAACAGACAACCTCGGACAGTGTGGTTTTGCCGCCGATAGGCTGCGGACGGTATAAAATTGACGATTCGCTCACAAAACTTGTGATTAATGAGAAAACCTTAAGCAATCCTTCTGCTTACTCGATTAAGGAAATACGTCTTATCAACGCCCCCGACAGCGAATCCCTTTCGCATTATGTGGAAATCGGCGCGGCGGATATGTATTACAGCGATATTTCGGACGGAAATATTCTTAGAATGAGCGGGAAAAAGGTAAATATTAATATTAACCATATAGTTTATATCGGTGTAAATCAGTCTTACGGCGATTTGGCTCAAAACGAGCTTAGACAGGCGATTTCGGCGGGAATTGACCGTACCGCCGTTTGCAGAGACGGATATTACAACAACGCGGTATCCGCTGCGGGATTTTTCAATCCACTTTGGAAGCCTGTTAAATCGGTGCAGAACATAGAAACTGCCGCAAATCAAGAAATAACTATTGAGAATTTAGAGGAAATAGGATATAATAGTGTAGACGGTAACGGAATACGCAAAAAAAACGGCGGTATGCGACTTCAGTTCGATATGCTTGTTAATAAGGAAAACAGAACGCGGGTTGCCGCGGCAAGGCTTGTTGCACAGCAGCTTGCGGCATGCGGATTTAAAATAAATGTTATTGAAAAATCCTATTCAGATTATACCGCGGCGCTTTCCTCGGGGAATTTTCAGCTGTATTTCGGTGAGGTAGCGCTTACTCCTAATATGGATTTATCAAGCCTTGTGACCGAGGGAGGTAGCGCCGCCTACGGCGTTAATAAACCGCAGGTCTCTAATTCACAGGCGTCTTCAGATTCCGAAAATGTATCCGAAGCAGAAAGTACCGTTCCGACTGAGTTTGCGAGCGCAACGGCGGCAGAGCTTATAGACGGTCTTTACAGCGGCAAAAATACCGTTGCGGATATTGCCTCCGTGCTTCAGACAGAGATGCCGATAATTCCTGTTTGTTATAGGACGGGAGTGTTATTTTATAATGAAAATATCGAAAATGTAAATAACTCCTCTGCGAGCGATATTTATTTTTCGATTGAATCATATAAATTCAATAATTAACAGGAGGATATATTATGATATCTTATGAAACAAGACTCGGAAAAATTGATATTTCAGAAACATATCTTTCAAAGCTTATAGGACGCGAGGTTACTTCCTGCTTCGGAGTTGTCGGTATGGTGCCAAGCGGCAGTAAGCAGAGGCTTTTCAGCAAGCTCTCAAAAGCAGAGCATCCGGATACCGGTATCTGCGTCACGGGCGACGCGGACGCGATTTCGGTTGAGCTTCATATCGTGGTTACCTATGGAATGAATATCAACGCGATTGCCGCCAGCATCACCGAAAAGGTGAAATATGCTGTAAAGGAAACGGCGGGAATCACCGTTAATAAGGTCACCATTAAGATAGACGGAATTAAGGAATAACCTAGTTAAGGAGTGTTTATATTTGTTTAACGGCGATACTTTACGCGACGCTATGATTTCCGCCGCGAATAATCTTACAAACAACCGCAAGCAAATCGATGATTTGAATGTTTTTCCCGTACCTGACGGTGATACCGGCACAAATATGTCAATGACCCTCGGCAATTCAGCCAGAGAGCTTGAAAAACTAAGCGGAGAAACCGCCGGAAAGGTCGCAAAGGTCAACGCCTCCGCGCTTCTGCGTGGCGCGAGGGGAAACTCGGGCGTTATAACCTCGTTGTTATTCAGAGGATTTTCTAAGGGAATTGGCGACGATGAGCTTGTTACGGCGAAAAATAT
Organism: uncultured Oscillospiraceae bacterium; assembly: GCA_900547445.1. Taxonomy (GTDB): domain Bacteria; phylum Bacillota; class Clostridia; order Oscillospirales; family Acutalibacteraceae; genus UBA737. The sequence continues at coordinate 29,927 of URGJ01000012.1, forward strand.
TGCTTCTGCTTTTGAACTTGGGGTCGAAGCGGCATATAAGGCGGTTATGAAACCGACAGAGGGAACTATACTTACCGTAGCAAGAGTGGCTTCGGAGCACGCAAGGGCGGCTCTCGTAGAGGGAAAGGACGCGCTAGGCGTTTTTGACGCCGCTATTGAGGGCGCGAAAATCGCTTTGGAGCAGACCCCCGAATTACTGCCGACCCTTAAGAAAGCAGGCGTTGTTGACGCGGGCGGCAAGGGCTTTGTTACAATACTTGAGGGAATGATGTCGGTATTCAGAGACGGCGTTATGATTAAATCAAACGCTGTTTCAGAAGACTCTGCCGAGGAAGAAAACTCGGTAAGCGCGGCGGGCGAGTTCGAGACCGAAATCACCTTTACCTACTGCACCGAGTTTATTGTTAACCGCGATAAGGAAAATGCTAAGGAGCCGTCCGAATTAAGGGCTTTTCTTGAGACAATAGGCGACTGCGTAGTTGTTGTTGACGACGACGAAATAATAAAAGTACACGTCCACACCGACCACCCCGGCAATGCTATTGAAAACGCGCTTACCTTCGGTCAGCTTGTTCATATGAAGATAGAAAATATGCGCGACCAGCACGAGCGCGCAAAGCACGATTCCGAAAGCGCTAAGAAGAAGCCCGCTAAGTCTGCCGACCGCACCGAGACCTTTACTCCTGTAGCTCCCACAAAACCTGTGGGATTTGTATCGGTCTGCGCCGGTGAGGGACTTGCGAGCCTGTTTAAGGACTTAGGCGTTGATACTGTAGTTAGCGGCGGTCAGACTATGAACCCGAGCACCGACGATATTTTAAGGGCGGTTGAGTCTACACCGGCGGAAACTGTGTATGTATTGCCTAACAATAAAAACATTATTATGGCGGCAGAGCAGACGATTCCGCTTAGCACCAGAAAGGTTATTGTAATCCACACAAGGACCATTCCTCAGGGAATATCCGCAATGCTCGCTTTTGACCCCGATACGGACGTTGAGGCGAACGCTATCGAGATGCAAAAATCTACCGAGCGCATTGCTACGGGTCAGGTTACCTTTGCCGCTCGTGACTCCGATTTTGACGGACACCAGATTAAAAAGGGCGAGCTTTTGGCAATGCTCGGCGGCAAGATTGCATTTACAGAAACCGAGCTTGACAAGTCTGTTATGAAGCTTTTGAAGCAGATGGTTAAGCGTGACAGTCAGTTTGTTACCGTTATTTACGGTGAAGATGTGACCGATGAGCAGGCGGCGGAGCTTGAAGATCAGATTCAGGCAAAATACGGCTCAAAGACCGAAATTACCGTAATAAACGGCGGCCAGCCTGTATATTACTACATTCTTTCGGTTGAGTAAGTTTTAATCTTATTTTAAGGGAGAAATCTTATGCTGACAGCTTCCACCGACATTCAGTATTTAAAGGGCGTGGGTGAAAAGCGGGCGGAGCTTTTGCGTAAAAAGGGCATCGATACGGTCGGTGCCCTTCTGCGTTTTTATCCGCGCGCATACCTTGATTGGCGAAACATAACCTATATTTCAGAGTGTCCGTTCGGTGAGAATGTTTGCGTTAAGGCGAAGATAGTCTCGCCGGTTAATTCCGCTTACATACGCAAGGGTATGACCCTTTATAAGTTTACGGCGGCTGATGACAGCGGATATATGACCGTAACCCTTTTTAATCAAAAATATTTGGCGGAGAAGCTAAACGAGGGCTGTGAATACCTTTTTTACGGCAAATCAGGCGGAAATTTTGTTATGCGCGAAATGGCGTCGCCCGAAATTAGGGAGGGAGGCTTTTGCGGTATAGAGCCTATATATACCGCCTCGGCCGGACTTTCTTCAAAGGCGATAGAAAAACTGGTTAAAACTGCTATTAATGCTCTGCCCGAGCTAAACGATATACTTCCAGAAAGCATAAGGGAGCGGAACGGGCTTTGCGGAATTAACACCGCCGTGCGTAATATTCATTTTCCGCTTGAACCTAATAGCTTTGAAAGGGCAAAGGAGCGCCTTGTTTTTGAGGAGCTTTTTGTCTTGCAGACAGGTCTTTCTTTTCTTAAAAAACGAAAGCGGGGACTTTCGGGGTGTGTTATAACAAAAAATCTGCTTCCTGAATTTGAAAATACGCTTTCCTTTTCTTTAACAACCGCTCAAAAAAGGGTAATAGGTGAGTGTATTGCCGATATGTCCTCGGGCAGACCGATGAACAGGCTTGTTGAGGGTGATGTAGGAAGCGGAAAGACCGCGGTTGCGGCGGCGCTTTGCTACATTTCGGCTGGAAACGGCTTTCAGTCGGCACTTATGGCACCGACCGAGATTTTGGCAGAACAGCATTATAAAACCTTAAGTGAAATCACTAAGGACAGCGGTATTAAATGCGCTCTGCTCACAGGCTCGCAGACCAAAAAGCAGAAGAATATTATTAAAGTAGCCCTTAAAAACGGGGAAATAGATGTGGCGGTGGGAACCCACGCGCTTTTAACAGATGATGTTGAATTCAACCGCCTAGGGCTTGTTATCACAGACGAACAGCACCGTTTCGGCGTGGCTCAAAGAGGTAAGCTTTCAGCTAAAGGAGAAAATCCCCATACCCTTGTTATGTCCGCAACTCCTATTCCGCGTACTCTGGGGCTTATTATTTACGGCGACCTTGATATAAGCATTATCGACGAATACCCGAGGGGCAGACAGAAGATTGATACATTCCTTGTAAATTCTTCTTACCACGCCCGCGTATATAATTTTATAAAGAAATTTCTTGATGAGGGCAGACAGGGGTATATTGTCTGTCCGCTCGTAGAGGAAAACGAAACGCTGGATATCACCTCCGCCGCCGAATATTACAAGACCTTAAAGGACGGCGAGTTTAAGGACTATTCGTTAGGACTTCTGCACGGAAAAATGCCCGCCAAGGAAAAGGAAAGCGTAATGCGCCGTTTCGCATCGGGGGAAATTCAGCTGCTAATTTCAACCAGCGTTATCGAGGTGGGTATCGATGTGCCGAACTCGGTTATTATGGTGATTGAAAACGCCGATAGGTTCGGTCTGTCACAGCTCCACCAGCTGCGCGGCAGAATAGGCAGGGGAGCGCATAAGTCCTACTGCATACTAATTTCCGACATTCGCTCGGGCGACACAAAAAAGCGGCTGGAGGTTATAAAAGATTGTCAGGACGGCTTTAAAATTGCCGAGGAGGATTTGAAACTTCGAGGCCCCGGTGATTTTTTGGGCAGCCGTCAGCACGGACTGCCCGATATGAAGATAGCCGATATTTTCGCCGACCGAAAAACGCTTCATCTTGCGGGGGTAGAGGCGGAACGCCTGATAAAGGAAGACCCGACCCTGTCCGCGCCCGAAAACAAGGCGTTAAGAGCCGAAATTGCAGCCCTTTATAAAAAGCTTAATCAAAATTAAGGTGAATCGAATATATGTAGGGAACAACCTATGTGTTGTTCCGCAAACAAAAAGGGGCTGTAAAAAAACAAATCGGGGTTTGTAGAGGTAATTGAAATAGCTAAGCCTTGGCTCCCTCTGACGAGGGAGCTGTCGAGCAAAGCGAGACTGAGGGAGAGAAAAGGTTGCGGTTTTATGCGGTTTTATTTCTCTCCCTCCGTCTTTTTACTTGCGCAAAAAGCCACCTCCCTCGTCAGAGGGAGGCAAGGTCTTTTGGCATAAAGTTCACCCCTACAAACCCGGATTTGTCTCTTAAAAAGCAAACAAGCTCTGCAAAAGCCTTATTTTCGCGCTTTTGCCAAGCTTGTTTATTTTATTTTTGCTTAATTAATCCGCCTTTGAAGTTGCTGTGTTTTTTTACAGCCCCTTTAATCATTATTAAGGTTATTTAAAATCTATTTTTGTAACCGTAAACTTGTTTTCTGCTTCGGAAATTGTCATTTCTATGCTATCACCTGTCTTGGCAAGGGGGAGCTTATCCGAAATTGTGATGGGGGCGATATAGATTTTATCATCGCCTGCAAGCTTGATATAGTAGTTGGTGTTGCCCGAAACCACCGCGGAGGCGATATTTTCTATAATACCCGAAACGGTTGTTTCAGCCGCGTCCTCAATCTCAAGGTTTTCATTCTTAAGCTTGCTTATATAGTCCGCGCGCGCTTCTTCAACGGAGCTTCCCGTGCCGACTATCTGGTACTGGCTTACATCTACGAAGGCATACATCTTAACCAGTCCCGCCCCGTCCTTAAGGGACATAAAGTAGGTCGGTCTGTCGGAAATATTGAGCAGAAGCGGGAAGGTCGCGCTGTATTTTAAGTGCTGAACCTGACCCTCTGCAGAGTCCATTGCGGAGTATTCCTCGGCGCCGGGTATTGCGTAATACTTAGTCTCCTTTGTGCGCAGATTTGTAAGCACAAAGCCGACATTCGATTCATCGCTTGTAACCGAGGTAATACCTGTATACAAATAAACATCATCGTTTATCGCAAGGTAATTATATCCGTCGGTGGGCTGTAAAACGCCCTTTTGACCGAAGTTGAGTTAAAGAAGCCCGAGCGGTATTTTCCATTGTAGATCAACTGCTCCATAATCATATCCGAGCTGTAGACCTGATCGACCCAGGTGGGTATATCGGTAAGCTTGTAGTATTTGCTTTCGCCCGTAACGGCGTTTAAAAGCACTGCCCCCTCAATGTCAGAGCCGTTCCAAAAGCCTATTTTAAAGGTCTTTGTAGAGGCAACCCAATAGGGAGTGCCCTCCTCGTCAATCTCAAAGGAGATGTTATCAAATATCTTGGTGGGATAGTTGAATCGGAGATAACGGTAGAGATTCCTCATAAAATATTCGCTATAGGAATATTTAATTCCTTCGTCAAGGCGTACAAGGGAGGTTTCCTGGGTGGTCATATCCACCGTGATATACGCGGGAATACCCTCGCTGTTGTTATTAAACCACTTAATAATATCGCCGTAGGCAAGGGGAGTAACCCGCACGGGCTTGCCCTTATAATTGATTTGGGTGTAATCCTCTTCTATTACAAACTGGGAAACAAGGTCGGAGATTTCTCCTAATTTTCTCTGTCCCAGTCTTGAGGCGGTGTCGCGGTCAACCACAGGTATCTGTGTGCGGTTAATCTCGGCAACATCGGCGGTGAAATCGCCGTTCTCCATAGTGATAAGCTTTTCATAACGGGAGGCGTTAAATATCTGCGCTCCCACAAGGCTTGCGACTGCGCTTAAAACAACTATGCAGACAACCGCCAAAACCGCAAATTTAAAGGGCTTTCCTATTTTTTTAACGGTCTCACGGCGTTCTTCTTTTGTGGAAATACTGTAAATTCCGTGTTCCTTTTTAACAAGCGAGAAAAGGGATAAAATCTGCGAAAAGGCGTTTACAACCACGCAGACGACAATGCAGAAGACCAAAAAGCCCCACATTTCGCCGCTTCGAGGATTTATAGGCGGCAGTACAAACCAAAAGCCGAGAAAGATGATTACTGCGCAGATAAGCCATTTGAGAATTACCTTAAATACATTATTTTTCATTTTCTGCTCCTTTTTTATGTTTTTCGGCGCATAGGCCGCAGTTTTTGCAATCTCCTCCGCAAAAAGTTCTGCCGCTTTTTTGCCGTTTCATAATATATATCACGGCGGCAATAAACAAAACCGCCACAACGCTTAAAATAATATAATCGTATATATTCATATTTTAAAATCCTAAAAGCAGACCGATATTGTATACAATAAAGGCGCAAACCCACGCGACGGCGCATTGAAGCGCTATTACTCCCGCAGTGTGAAGCCTTGACCCTAACTCCGCCTTAAGGGTTGCTATCGCGGCGACGCAGGGGGTGTAAAGCAGGGTGAAGACAAGAAAGCTTGCGGCGGTAAGGGGGGTAAATACAGAGGAAAGGGCGTTGCTAAGCCCCTCAAGCCCTGTGCCCGTAAGCACGCCCATTGTGCTTACAACCGCCTCTTTTGCCGAAAGACCCGCCAAGAGAGAGGTGCTTATCCGCCAGTCGCTAAGACCGAGCGGCACAAAAATAGGGGAAATAAGCCGTCCTATAGAGGCAAGCAGGCTATTAGACGAGTCGGTTACGAAATTAAGCCTTGAATCGAACGCGCCCAAAAACCAGATTATCACGGTTGCTACAAATATAACCGTAAACGCCTTTTGCAGAAAATCCTTCGCCTTATCCCACATCAAGAGCAATACGCTTTTAGCCGAGGGCAGACGGTAATTAGGCAGCTCCATTACAAAGGGCACGGGATTGCCCTTAAAGGCGGTCTTGTTAAGTATCAGCGCGGTTATTATCCCCATAATAATTCCGAATATGTAGAGGGCGAACATCACAAACGCCGAGTACCTTGGGAAAAACGCGGCGGAAAAGACCGCGTAAATCGGTATTTTTGCCGAGCAGGAAACAAAGGGGATAAGCATAATCGTCATCTTGCGGTCGCGCTCGGACGAAAGGGTGCGGGACGACATTATCGCGGGAACCGAACAGCCGAAGCCGATTATCATAGGTACAAAGCTTCTGCCCGAAAGCCCGATTTTGCGCAACAGCTTATCCATTACAAAGGCGACCCGCGCCATATAGCCCGTGTCCTCAAGGATTGAGAGGAAGAAAAATAACACTACTATTATCGGCAGGAAGGAAAGCACGCTTCCGATACCCGCGAAAATACCGTCAATTATAAGGCTGTGCACCACGGTATTTATCCCGTATGCGGTAAGGGCTGAGTCGGTAAGGGCGGTGAGCTTATCAATTCCGAGGGATAAAAGGTCGGATAAAAAGCTTCCGATAACCCCGAAGGTCAGCCAGAAAATAAGGAGCATTATAACAAGGAATAGGGGCAGGGCTAAATACTTGTTAGTAAGCACGCTGTCGATTTTCACACTTCGGTGATGCTCGCGGCTTTCCTTGCATTTTACAACCGCCTTTTCGCAGACGCTTTCAATAAAAGCGTAGCGCATATCCGCAAGGGCGGCGTTGGCGTCAAGCCCTCTTTCCGACTCCATTTCCTTTATATTGTGTTCTATCGTTTCAAGCTCGTTTTGGTCAAGCTCTAACTTTTCCGCAAAGGACATATCGCCCTCGATAAGCTTTGTCGCCGCAAAGCGGGGAGAGATGCCGATGCTCTGCGCGTGATCCTCAATCATATGGGAAACCGCGTGGATACAGCGGTGAACGGGACCCGGTGCACAGAAATCCTGCACCTTTGGTTTGACCCTTCCCTTAGCGGTCGCAACCGCGATTTTTATAAGCTCGCTTATACCCTCGTTTTTGGCGGCGCTTATCGGTATAGCCGGAACGCCCAAAAGCTCGGAAAAAAGCTTAATATTAACCGTGCCGCCGTTGCCCCGCACCTCGTCCATCATATTAAGCGCTATAACCATCGGAATACCAAGCTCCAAAAGCTGTAGTGTAAGGTAGAGGTTGCGCTCAATGTTGGTAGCGTCTATTATATTAATAATCCCGTCAGGCTTTTCGTTAAGCACAAAATCGCGGGTTACAATTTCCTCTGTAGAATAGGGACGGATTGAATAAATGCCCGGTAAATCGACTACCGAACAGCCCTTTGCCGAGGTTATGTCGCCCATTTTTTGGTCAACCGTAACGCCGGGGAAGTTTCCGACATGCTGATTAGCCCCCGTAAGCGCGTTGAAAAGGGTGGTTTTGCCGCAGTTCTGATTACCTACAAGCGCAAAAATCATTAAGCCTTAACCTCGCTTTCGACATCTATTTCCTTTGCGTGTTCCCGCCTGATAGTCAGCTCATAGCCTCTGAGGGTTATTTCAATCGGGTCGCCCAAGGGTGCTATTTTAATAACCTTTACCTTAGTGCCGGGTATTATTCCCATATCAAGCAGGCGAAGTCTTAATGCGCCCTCGCCGTTTACCGCGGTAATAACCGCTTCTTTTCCAATTTCCAAATCGTTTAGAGTCATTTGTTTTTTTACCGTCCTGTAAAGTCGTTATCAAAGGTTATAACACAGCAATAGGTGGGATTGATTTTCTTAGCCTTTTCGGAAATAATCTCATTTAGTTCTTCATGGGATATTTTAACCGAGGAAGGCACAACAACATCAAAAATAAGGTTTGTTCGTGTTTCGCCTGCGGGGGTCATACGAAAATCGTGAACAGACATATTTTCGTCGATTTCCTTTACCGCGTCTATAATGCCTTTCTTAGCCTTTGTTACCGCCTCGTTATTTACATCAATCGGGTCCATATGTATTACAAGGGAAATATTAAGCTTTTCGTCAACTAACTTTTCGCAAAGGTCGATTTGCTCGTGGCATTTTACAATGTCGCTGTCCTGCGGGACCTCGACATGCACCGAGGCAAACTGCCTTCCCGGACCGTAATTATGCACAATGAGGTCGTGTATACCCTTAAACTCCTTAAAGGAAAGAACAGTGTCTTCAATTTCCTTTATGAGCTTTTTATCGGGCGGAGTGCCCAAAATTTCATTAAGTGTATCCTTAGCCGAGGCAAGTCCCGAATAAAGTATAAACAGGGCAACCAAAATACCCATTACCGCGTCAAGATTAAAGGTGAGGGTAACGAGCATCGATATTCCTACCGAAAGCAGGATAACCGAGGTGGCAACCATATCGTTAAGGGAGTCCTGCGCGGTGGCGATAAGAGCCTCGGAATCTATTTTTTTGCCGAGTCTGCGGTTAAAAAGGCACATCCAAAGCTTAACCAAAACCGAAACGGCGAGAATTATTATCGCCCATACCGAATATGCAGGCGCGCTTTCCCCAGTGGCAAGGGCAGTAACAGAGGATTTTAACAGCTCTGCGCCCACAAGAAGTATCAGCATTGAGACGATAAAGGCGGACATATACTCCATTCTGCCGTGACCGAAGGGGTGGTCGCTGTCCGCGGGCTTGCCCGCCATTTTAAAGCCTATCATTGTAATGATAGAAGACCCCATATCCGAAAGGTTATTAAGCCCGTCCGCTACGATAGAGATACTGGCGGTTATAATCCCGACCGTTATTTTAAGCGCGCACAAAAACAGATTGCATACTATTCCGACAGCGCCGCCGAGTGTGCCGTATTTAAGCCGTACCGCGCTGTCATTTACATCCTCGCTGTTTTTTATAAACAGCCTTACTAAAAGCTTAGTCATTAAAGCTTCGCCCCTTTGGCTCCCTTAGCCCCGAAGGATACCCCCGAAAGAATATTGGTATCAATAGTGTAGGTCAGGTTCTCACGGTTACGCTGCCTTGCAAAGGCGAGGTCAACCAATTTATCTATCATATCGGTGTATTTAAGTCCTGTCGGCTCCCAGAGATAAAAGGCAAGTGAGCCGGGGATAGTGTTAATCTCGTTTGCGTAGACCCTGTCGGTCTCGGTGTCAATAAGAAAATCTATTCTTACAACGCCCGAAGCGCCGATAGCCTTAAATATATCGCAGGCAAGCCTTTTAATTTCGTTTGCCTTTTCTTCGCTTATATCGGCGGGAATTTTTCTGCCTAAGGACGCCATACCCTTTGACGAGCCGCCCTTAGAGTTTGACATATACTTATCCTTGTAGGAGAGAATTTCATCCTGCATAAAGGGCTCTTCACAGACGCTCGGCTCGCAGGAATCCGCGTCCCCTATAACCGAGCAGTTGATTTCACGAAGGCTTGTTACGGCGTGCTCGGCTAAAATCCTGTCGGTAAAGGAGGCGGCGAGGGTAATCGCCCCGTCAAGACTCTCCTTATCATTTACCTTGGTAATGCCCACGCTTGAGCCTAAGTTTATCGGTTTAATAATAAGGGGAAACCCTACTTTGTTTTCGATTTCTGCGGTGATTTTTTGCTTTTCAAGCATATATTCGCGGCTGCGGAATGTAATGCAGTCAAGCACAGGAAGTCCCGCCGATTTTAAAACATCCTTAAAGACCGCCTTGTCCATGCCGACGGCGGCGGAGAGTATGTCGCACCCGATATAGGGAAGACCTAAGTATTCAAGATACCCCGCAACCGTGCCGTCCTCGCAGTTTGTGCCGTGGACAATAGGAAAGGCAAGGTCTATTTTAACATCCTTTTTCTTACCCCAAAAGCCGCTGTTTTCATAAACCATATAAACTCCGCCGTTTTTGCGGGCTAATAAAACAGGCTCGCTCTTCTTTAAAAGCTCGGGCAGATTTCTGTAATTCTCGATTTCAAAAAGGGGGCTTCCCGTATACATTTCACCGCTTTTTGTAACATATATAGGGGTTACATCATATTTTTCGCGCTTAATAGCCCGCATTGCCTGAACGGCGGAAATGATTGAAACCTCATGTTCGACCGAGCGGCAGCCGAAAATCACCGCGATATTTGTTTTCATAAAATCACCTTATTTTTTGATTTTTTAATTCAGATAATTGTCCGGCAGGTCGTTTTCAAGCAGAACCACCGTGTTTTTATCGGCAATTTCGCCGTAAACGCCCATAGCCTCTTTAAAGCTCTTAACCACAAAAAGCTTTTCGGGACTAAAGCCCACCGACTCTGCGCCGTCTCTCAGGGGCTTTGAGCGGTTAAGACCCACAAGTATAATTATATCACACTTTTTAGCGGCTTCAAGACCAAGCGCAAAATTACAGTCATATTCCTTTGCGCCGAGCTCTATAAGCCCGGGGGTTACTATAACCTTTTTCATATTATCAAAGGAGCTTAGTACCCGTACCGCCTCAATACAGCCCTCTGGGTTTGCGTTATAGGCGTCATCGATAAGGGTTGAGCCGTTGATATAGGGTTTTAATTCCAATCTGTGCTCGGTCGGCTTAAGGGAGGAAACCGCAAAGCGAATGTTTTCGGGGGTTACGCCGAGATTCAGGGCAAGCGCCGCCGCACCCGTGATATTAATAACGCTGTGAAGCCCTAAAAGCCTTGAAGAAAGCGGAATTTCCGCTTCGCCCGAAACCACGGTGAACTCCGAGCCGTTTCTGCCGTAAGAAATATCCTTAGCCTTTACATCAAAATCGCCCGTGCCGTAAAGGGTGTAGAGGGAGGGGTCTATTCGTTTAATAAGCTCCGCGCTGTCCCCGTTTACAAATACCTCGCCGCCGTTTTTTAATACCTCGTCCGCTAACTCAAACTTGGTTTTAAAAACATTTTCTACCGTTTTAAAGGTTTCAAGGTGCTGTTCACCCACCGAGGTGATTATTCCGTATTTCGGGTGGACAATATCGCAGATTTCCTTAATATCTCCGATATTTTTAGCACCCATCTCGCAGATGAAAATTTGGGTTCGGGGTTCGATTTTCTCGCGGATTGTGCGCACCACACCCATAGGTGTATTAAAGCTTTGGGGTGTTGCGACAACATTGTATTTCTCGCTTAAAATGCGGCTTAAGATAAACTTTGTGGTGGTTTTGCCGTAGCTTCCCGTAACGCCTATTACGGTAAGACCGTTATGCTCTTTTAAAATGCGCTTTGCGTCATTAATATACCACCGAGAAATAAGCTTTTCCACAGGTGCGGTAATTAAACGGCAGACAAGCGCCGTAAGGGGAGAAATAAAGGAGAAAATAAGGCAAAGCGTAGCAAAAATTCCGTCTGCGGAACTTTGCGGGAAAATTACGTATAAACATATAAATAATACAAACAGTATTGCCGCCACCGCGAAAAGCCGCTTTATTCTGCCTGTAAATACGAGCTTTTTTATTGATTTTTTCTGTGTTCTGACACATATTAAAACGCGTATGGCAAGAACGGCGATTAAAAGGATAAGCTGTGCGGTAAAAAGCCGTCTGCTCATCAAAAGCGAAGCAATGCAGAAGGCAATACACTCTATACAAAGGGGGACGGAATAGCTGTCCTTTACCCAGGTTAGATAGCGTGAGGGGAAATAGGAGTTTTGCTGGAGCATCTGGTACTGCCTTACAAGGGCGAAAAGCCCCGAAACTGCGGCGAGAATAAGAGAAATAAGTAAAATCACATTCAATTCATACACTTCCTAATTTATAAAGCTTTTTAAAATCGCCGCCGCCTGATACGGCTGTTCGCAAAATGAATAATGCCCCGCACCCTTTATTACGCACAGCCCCGAATCGGGGATAAGGCTTTTTATAATCTCGGCGTCGGAAAGGGGGGTCGCCGTGTCCTTTTCGCCCCAGATAAGTAAGGTCGGGCAGGAAATATTGCTTATAATATCCCTCAAATCGGTATTTACAAGTGATACCATCGTTTTGCGCAAAACCTCGGGAGCGGCGTTATAATCCGCCGAGCCGTAATGCTTACGGGCTTTATCGAGCAAGCCCTCGGAATAATTCTTTATAACCGGCAGGGTAAGCACCCGCTTTATCGCCTTAAAGCTTTTCGCCCTTATTTTCTGCTTTGCGCTTTTTTTAGGTATCAGCCCCGCAGAATCGAGCAAAACTATTTTAGGGGGATTTACCATGCCGGTAGCCGCCATTTTAAGTATAACTCTACCGCCGTGGGAATGACCTATCATAATCGGGTTATCAATATTCACGGCTTTCATAAATTTAAGCACAAAATCGCAGTAATCGTCTAAAGTCCAGGGCTTTTTCATTGTATCCGAGCCGCCGCACCCCGGGAAGTTTACCGCCACAAGACGGCAACGGTCGCAAAGCGCCGAAATTATACCGCCGTAAACCTCAAAGGAGGAGCCCCAGCCGTGCAGAAGCAAAACCGGAATACCCGCCCCTTTTTCGGTATATTCTATGTTTAGACCGTCAACAGTAATATTCATAACTCTCTCCGTCCGTTAAATATCAGCCTTGAAAATATATTATACCAAATATGTCCTCAAAAAAAAAGCCCTTTTTAAAAAATATGCCAATTAGGGCTGTTATGGTACAATAGATAGGTAACAAAATAAAAAGAAAATTCATCTCAAATATG